>NZ_CP033043.1:2970000-3330000 GCF_003667825.1 Metabacillus litoralis
TAATATTGTTCTTCAAGCAACGATATATTCTCACGCTCTGTTAATTTACCTTCTTTAACTAAAATATCCTTTAATAGTTTAAATGCTAAAATTTCAGGGGGATTTATATCTTTCTTTAATGCTTCTATGAGTATTAAAGGTGCTAACTCAATATGATATTCACAGAATTCTTTACATCTATATAGTGTTTTATCATCTTCTTCACTTAGAGCATAATACATTTTAACTAATTCCTGGTGGGCACGATGTAAAATAAAAGGACGCTTCGTACGATTAATAATTTCAATTAGCAATTTTTCAGCAAGAAGATATTCCTTTGATTCAAAAGCCCAAGAAACATTTCCTAACAAAAAACCACAATCACTTCTTTTTGTTTTGGCATGACTGTCAGGGTGATCTAAATCCTTAGGCTGAATCCTTCCTCCAAAGGACCACTTTATACAATTTCTAATAAATGCTCTTTCATAACTTTGAAGACTGTCCCAAAAATCATCAAGTTCTAATTGATGAATAATACCACCGTATTGTCTTTCTATTTTTGCTACTTTCATTTGTTTTATTAGCGCTGGATTTTTAAAGTTGAATAGTTTTTTAATACCCATACATTCACCTCTTGGACAATTCTGATGAATTATATGTTTTATTCTCACCTTTCATTACACTGTAGACTAAACTCTTATTCATCTATATTTATAGTTGTAGTAAGCACAAAGATCCTGTATAGTAATGACTAAAATAAATACTTAAACCACAAGGGGAGCCTTTAAGCTGAGATTGAATGTTTACCATTCTAACCCTTCGAACCTGTTAGTTAGTACTAGTGTAGGGATGTGGAAGATCATGTTAAAAGTAATGCTTGGATTATATGATCATTCCAACCATTGCTTTTTTATTTTGAGGCTAAAATAAGGTTACCTTCTGGTTTGATGTAAAAGAGAGGTAATTAGTTTGCGAGGAAATCAACGTTTATTATTTTTAATCGAAGTTGCAATGTTAGCTTCACTGGCATTTTTGCTTGATTTATTATCAAGTGTTATTGGAAAGTTACCACAGGGCGGTTCCGTTTCACTTGGCATGATCCCAATTTTCATCATCGCTTATCGTTGGGGTATAAAAGGAGGACTTCTAACTGGTTTGTTACTAGGCCTTTTACAAGCTGTTCTTGGTAACCCTTATATTGTCCATCCTGTTCAAGGGTTTCTTGACTACTACCTAGCATTTACGGTTGTCGGGTTTAGTGGAGTCTTCTTCAAGCAGATTCAACACGCTTTTCAAAATAAAAGTAAAAAGTTAGCGATTCTTTATATATCACTTGGGGCTTTACTCGGAAGCTTACTAAGAATGGTCGCACATGTTGTTGCGGGTGTTGCATTTTTTGCGTCGTTTGCACCTGAAGGTACTCCTGTACTAACATACTCTATTGTTTATAATGCTTCTTATATGATTCCAACAATGATCGTTTCTGCAATTGTTGTTAGTTTACTATTAGTAACTTCTCCTAGATTAATAATAAGAAAATAACTCTAATAAAACCTTGGCACTCCGCCAAGGTTTTTCTATTTTCATTATTCTAATGAAAATCATGATCGTAGATACTATTAACTCTATGAAAACCCTTATAACCTTCTCTCTCTAAATGACTAAATTCTACTTTATAGAAAAAGTTATCATATTTTCTATTCCTTCAGCATGTATTAATAGAAATAATAGATTTATAAACGGAGGAAAAAGAGATGACTATTTCTTATGGAATTATATTATTAACATTATTTCTATCACTATTTCATTTCTCTTATGGCTATAAAGAGGCAATTCGAATTAGTAACGAAGAGGGTCCTGTTCAAGGCTTGTCTTTAATCGTTAGCATTCCTCTCGGTTTTACCTTTGCTTACTTATGTTCGATCTTCTATACTTCATCTTAATTTTACAAACTCGTCAATCGGCGAGTTTTTTTAAAAAATCTTAAGCACGTCCTTACCTTCAAACGTCATTTTTACCACTCCTGCTTCATAAATATCAATAAAGATTTACCTTTGCAGGAGGTTGCTTTGGAGACATTTAAATTGGTATGTAAAAACCTTATATACTCCAGTTTCACTCTCATTTTAGTATTTGTATGTTTTGTTTGTTTCCATTTATTTTCTCACATAAAAGCCAGTCTTGTTTTCAGCATAATTATGACATTAACATCCTTTACTTTATTCTGTTTCTTTGTCTATATTTTAATGACTTTGAAAAGGACTTTTACCTTTTGGTTTTTTAGAGGTCGGAGTGGCATTGTTTCTTTTATGATCATTGCAACATGCACTTTCTTTTTATCCATCTACTTTTTATCCATCAATCTCATGATATCTAGTGAGCTGGGAGGTAATTTAACACTTGAGGAGAAGTACCAGCTTTATTTGATACCTTTTCAATCAAATAAGGTAACAATTGCAGATTATCAAGCAATGAAGAAGGATAAAATGGTGAGCTCATACAAAAATGTCATGATCTATTATGAAACACATGAGAAAGAGTTAGTCCCAATTATAGAGGATGTTCTTAATCGGGCTGATGAACTTACAACAAATCTCTTGGGTGATGTCCACGATAACGAGATTGATCTAATTCTTCATTCTTCTATAGAAGATCTTTATGAAAAAACCTCCTTAGTTCAGACTATGGGCTACTTTGACGATCCTAATGATATTGTCGGGATTGCCATAACGGACTTATCAGATATCATCTCAAATCAAATGCCACAATCATTTTATTTCCAAAGCACCATCTTACACGAATATACTCACTATCGATTACAAGCTTTTATCAAAGAGCAGGAACTCTACGTCTATAGAATTCCCCTTTGGTTTCATGAGGGAGTTGCAGAATATGTAGGTATGTATAACGTTGCACATCACTATTATCCTTTTCAAGAAACCTCATTTTCCCATCTTGTGACACATAAAGACTGGGAAAAATATCGTCTAGAAGATTATGATGTTTATTTACAAAGTTATTATGCAATTAAGTATCTCGTTGATCAATTCGGAGAATCAATTCTTAAATCCATCATTATAGAAACAGCAAAAGCCAATGATTTTAATGAGGGATTTACTAAAGCAACAGGTATGACCATAGAAGATTTACAGTCACAGTATATTAAAGAAGAAAATCAATCATTACAAACAAAAAATAAAAGCCTGCAGCATTAGCTGGCAGGCTTTAGTTCTTTGCGCATGTATTTTTTTATTTGTTTTTCTAATACAAAAAGCAAGATTCCAACCATAATGATACTTCCTCCCGCTACTTGAGACGGAATCATTTTTTCTCCTAAAAAGAAATATGCAAGAATAATAGAACCAATAGGCTCGAACAAAATCATCACAGATATTGTATTCGTGCTAACCCATTTTAAAGACCAATTGAATAATGAGTGTCCTAGCAAGGTTGGAATGATGGCTAATAAAATAAAATAATACCAGTCTGTTGTCGGATAAGGACCTAATGGATATTGTAAGAGTAAGCAATAGAGTAACAGTGTTATTGAACTAATTCCATACACAATAAACGTATATAAAGTTAGCGAGTGTCTTTTTCTAATTCCCTGTCCAAAGAGCAAGTATGCGGTAATCATTGCACATGCTACTAAAGAGAGAATATCCCCAAACAAAGCAAGACCACTTATTTTAAAATCGCCCCAACTAATGATCATACTCCCAGTGATAGCGAGAATTCCACTACACAAAGCCATCTTTGAAACTTTTTCTTTAAAAAACAAATAAGTTCCCACAAACGCAAACAATGGTTGAAGCGTCACTAACACGACAGAACTAGCCACTGATGTGTAGTTCAACGATTCAAACCAAAGGATAAAATGAAAAGCTAAAAATACACCTGCTATCGTAGAATACAACCAATCTACCTTTGATAAAGTCTTCAATTCTGAACGATGTTTAATGAGAAAAACAGGTGCAATAAGAATCGTCGCAAAAAACAATCGATAAAAAGCAATAACAGGAGCAGGAGCTGATGTTACTTTTACAAAAATAGCTGAAGTTGAAACAGAGAGTACACCAACAACAAGAGCTGCATAAGGAAAAAAGCGTGGAGAGTTCAAAGTCGTTCCTCCTATCATTCAAAAACCTACAATATTCTACCATGAAACGTAATAGAATGGTTGCGAAATTTGTAGAAGAATTCATAATAGAGTTGGAAAATCTTTGTAGTATAATTGTATTAGTTTCATCTTTACTTTTTTTGTATGAAAAAATACTAAATCAAGGGGGAATATAATGATCATTCAACTTGAAAATACACGTCAAGAAATTCTACTTACTGTTGGAGACATTCCAGAACATTTATTTAATGAAAGAGAAAATGAACAAACATGGAGTGTTGGACAAGTACTTGAACACCTACATAAAACTGAGGTGGAGATTACGAAAGCTATAAAGTATATGTTAACCTTACCAGAGCAAGAACCTCTTCCAGATCAACCACTTAAGCTAACATTAGATCGTTCCACAAAAAGAATAGCACCAGCAGCGATTACTCCAGCAATTGTAGTAAATAAAAACGACATTTTACATGCTCTGTCTCAATCTCGAAATCAACTCCTACAGCTTATTGATTCTATACCTCCAGAGCAAGATCTTACAACACGAGGATTTAAACACCCTGTTTTCCCTATTTTATCGATTAAACAATGGATTGAATTTGTTGGTTATCATGAACAAAGACATCTAGCACAAATTTTCGAAATAAAACAGTTTATCACAAATGAAAGCGTTTAGTGACTAGGGGGACACAACAATTGAATAAAGATAAAAATAAATTACTATTTCTTGTTATTTTTACTGCCTTAACTTTATTATTTTCAACAACTGTAACAGCTACCGAGCAGGAAGAATCATTAACGGTTGTTTCTCTTGGTGATTCCATTACATTTGGGTGGAATTTAGAACAACCCCAAACTCCTCCAGTTCAATCGGAAAATGCTTTCCCTTTTCTGATTGGTAACGGAAATACAGAGGTTTTAAATGTCAGTTATCCTGGATGGACTTCAACTCAACTCCTTGAAGCCATAAAAACTGTAAAAGCCAAACAAATGCTTCAACAAGCTGAAACTGTCACATTAAGTATTGGAGCAAATGACCTGTTACAAGCAATTGAACTAAGTAAAATAATTGAGAATCAGCAGCCGGTAGATCCAGAGGCGCTTCAACAAAAGGTTACAGCTGCGACTGCTCAAGTGTATAACAATATAACAGAAATCATTACTCTAATAAAAGAGGAAACAGATGCACCAATTTTATTATATTCGTTATATAACCCATTCGGTATCAATGATCCAATCTACGGAAGTATACATACGTTAGGTGAAATGATTACAAACAGTGTAAACAGCAAGGTATATTCAACAATAGCAGCCCAACAAGGGGTACATTATCTTGATGCATATTCAGCTTTTAATGGTAAGCAACAGGACTACATCATACCAGGTGATATACATCCAACGATTTCCGGTCAACAAGCATTAGCTCAGCTTGCAACAAATCTGCTTAATGAATTAATTCCTATCACGATAAACCCAATTCTATCTACTGTGGAAGAAACAACAGAGCCTGTTTCAATTTCACTTGAAGAAATTGAACATACGATAGAAATCAAATGGCTTACTGGAGAAAAAACGATAGCTGATTTTGTAAACGAGGGAAATCTCGTAGAAAACAACTCCTTTACTGTTTCTGAGAATGGTGTTTATACCATTTATGTAAAAACAGCCTTAGGAGAAAGCGTTTATACGTTTGAAATCTCTACTATCACTCCAAAAGCTGAGGAACCTGTAGAAGAGGAGGAGCCTCCAGTTGACGTTGAACAACCAGAGGAAGAAGAACCTCCAAGTGACACAACAGATGAAGATGAAGCCCCCGCAGAGCGACCTGAAAAAGAAACTCAAGATGAAGCTCCAAAGGTGGAAAAACCAAAGCAAACAATGGTGAAAAGTGGACATGCTCTACCAGATACAGCCACTTCTATGTACAACATTTTACTAACTGGCCTTTGTTTCATAGGCATTGGTGGCGGAGTCTTATTTAATCAAAGGCTAAGAAAATCAAAGGTAAAGCAATAAATGAAATAAGTACCCCACTAGCGGGGTACTTATTTTTACTCTGAACCTTTCTGTTTATGATGTTCCTCTTTATGTCTCATAAAATGAAAGTCTCTTTCTTCATCAAAAGGAAAAAGCTTTTGTTTTTTCGCTTCATCCTTGTAATTTGTAAAGATTTCCTCCATAAGTTGTTGAGTTGTTTTATCTTTTGCATCAATTCCTAATTTCTTAGCAGTTTGTAACGTTTTCTTATCAATAACCTCTCTTGCAAGCTGCTTCATTTCTTTTCCTTCTGTTTCAATCCCTAATTTTTTTGCTTCATTCTTTATGCCAACCTCAAAAACTTCTTTTCCTAGCTCATCTAGAGATTTCCCCTCTGTATCAATATTCAGCTCTTTAGCTTTATTCATAATGAGAGTTTCTCTAATTTCTTTCGCAATATCCTCCATGTCTTTTCCATCTGTCTTAATTCCCAATTCTTTTGCTTTGTTCATAATGTGAGTTTCTCTTAATTCCTTCGCGACTTCTTCTACTTCTTTTCCTTCCGTTTCTATTCCCAATTCCTTTGCCATTTCGATAATTTTTGCTTCATGTACTTCTTTAGCTAATTGTTCAGTTTCTTTT
Organism: Metabacillus litoralis; assembly: GCF_003667825.1. Classification (NCBI taxonomy): domain Bacteria; kingdom Bacillati; phylum Bacillota; class Bacilli; order Caryophanales; family Bacillaceae; genus Metabacillus; species Metabacillus litoralis. The sequence goes on from NZ_CP033043.1 coordinate 2,976,719, forward strand.
CCTTCTGCCTCAATTCCTAATTCCTCTGCTCTTTTTTCTAAAAAATCTCGATTCATTTTGTGGTGAGCGTGCCCTTCACCTGGTCCCTTTTCAGCTAAAGCAGGACTTGCCCCAATTATTCCTATAGCAAGTGCTCCAGTTAATACGTATGTAACCACTTTTCTTTTCATTTTCTACCTCCATTAAGTATAGTTGGAAAAATGTATTCACCATTTTTCGCTTCCTTCATAGAGTGTCCAAAAATCTTGAATAAATTGTTACTATTATGTTTCATCTTTTTGAACGAGTATGAAAGAATTATGTGACGTAAGGTAATAACATATATAATGATATTGATTAGGCGTATTTATATAATTTGTGTGCTTTTAGAGTTAGGAGTGAAAGGGATCGATGAAAACAGTTGTTGTCATAGGTGGTGGAATAACAGGTCTTACCGCCATGTATTATTTACAAAAGCTTAAGAAAGAACAAAATTTAAATATAAATTGTATCCTTGTAGAACAAAACAAATACTTAGGAGGAAAGATAAAATCTGTTAAAAATGAGGATTTTATTATGGAAACAGGGGCTGACTCTATTGTTGCAAGAAATGAAGGAGTAATACCTCTTATACATGATTTACAACTAGAAGATAAGGTAGTTTATAACGAAACAGGTATTTCGTATATTTATTCTAAAAACACATTGAAACCTATACCAGCAGACTCGGTTTTTGGGATTCCAACAAGTGTTAGATCATTATTTAACAGCACATTAATCTCACCAAAGGGTAAAATAATCGCTCTAAAAGATTTTGTGAAGAAAAACGAGACATTTACTAGTGATAGTTCGATTGGAGCTTTCTTAGAAGCTTTTTTGGGCAAAGAATTAGTTGAAGATCAAATTTCCCCTGTTCTTTCAGGTGTTTATTCCGGGAAACTAGATGAACTCACAATGGCTTCCACTCTTCCATATCTATTAGAATATAAAAATCAATACGGAAGTATTATACGAGGAATGTCCAAAAATAAAGAAAAATTCCTTTCAGCAAATAATAAAAAATTCCTATCATTTAAAGGTGGATTATCAACAATAATTGACCGACTTGAAGATCAGTTATCAGATACTCAAATTTTAAAGGGAATAAAAACAGAATCTATTAAACAGGTACAAGATAGCTATGACATATCCTTTGACCAGCATAATCCAATTAAAGCTGACTATGTTATTTTAGCTACTCCACATGATGCAGCACAGAAATTATTAGCGACTAAAGAGCTAGACCAAGAATTTAATAAATTGAAAAACTCTTCACTCATCAGTGTTTATCTTGGGTTTGATGTTCCTGATCAACAGCTTCCCGCAAACGGTACTGGTTTTATCGTAACGAAAAATAGTGATTTACTTTGTGATGCATGTACTTGGACGAGTAGAAAATGGGCTCATACTTCAGAAAAACAAAGATTGCTTGTTCGTCTATTCTATAAAAGCTCGAATCCTGCTTATGAAAAAATGAAGAAAATGAATAAAGAAGAGATCATCGAGACTGCCTTGGGTGATATTCAAAAAAGTCTTAACTTAACGGCAAAACCAGAAGTTGTGGAAGTGACTAACTGGGATGAGCTTATGCCAAATTATCATCTTAAACATAACCAGGCGATCACATCACTTGGAGAGAAATTAGCGGAACATACACCCAATGTATTTATAGCTGGTGCCTCTTATTTTGGAGTTGGAATAGGTGCCTGTATCAAAAATGGTAAAGAAACCGCCGAGAAGATTGTTCATCAACTTAAGAACAAAAGCGCAAGTGCCTCGTTATAATTTTATAAACGATGAAAAGCAGGGGAAGCTCCCCTGCTTTTGCATTTTTATACTCATAGCTCCTCAATCACTTACTAACGCCATAGGCTAATACATCAAAATGAATTATCCTTTGTAGCCATTACCCTTCATGCCCTTTGCTTTTGTTTTCACTTTAAAAAGCCCTCCGGACAATGGATATTTCTCCAGCTCTTCTTCACTTAATCCTTGTCTGGCTGTTGTGATATACAACTCATCTAAATGTTCCCCACCAAATGTACATGATGTAACATGTTTAACAGGAACTACAACTTCATCTAACTGTTTTCCTGTATAAGGATTCCATTGTGTAACCCTTGAACCATCCCAATGTGCTACCCAAATCATCCCATCTGAATCAATTGTCATGCCATCAGGTGAACCCATTTCATTAGGAATGACAACAGATGTCTTCTTACTACTAATACTTCCAGTTTGTTTATCATAAGAAAAGACTGTTACTTCCCCAGTAGGAGTATCAATATAATACATAAACTTTTCATCAGGGCTCCAGGCTAAACCATTTGATATTGTCACTGAAGAAAGAATTTTATGAATATGTCCAGACGGATCTAAACGATATAATGCTCCCTTACCCTTCTCAATATTTAATGCCATTGTTCCTATGTAGAAACGACCAGAGCTGTCACATTTACCATCATTGAAACGTATATGAGGCTGATTTGTTTCCGGATTTGCAACCAATATTAAATCTTCGGTCTCTAAATCCAAACGATAAATTCCATCATGCATGGCTAAAAGCATTTTTCCTAGCTGCGCGGGTACTGCTGCTCCTACATACTGATTGAATGTGAATGTCTTATTCTCTTTCGTTAAAGGATCATAACGATGAAGCCTTTTCCCGATAATATCAACCCAATATAATGCTTGCTCTTCCCCATTCCAATGAGGTCCTTCCCCTAGAGTAGCCTTTTGATCCACTACTAAATCGGCAATATAACCCACTATTCTTCCTCCCTCTCCCCATTACCTATTTCAAAGCCTATCTTTTATGATGCTGATTCATTTTCAGTAAACTGACTCTGATGTAGCTCCGCATAAAAACCTCCTTTTTCAAGAAGCTCCTCATGCGTTCCTTTTTCTATAATATCTCCTTGATTCATGACAAGAATAAGATCAGCATCACGAATAGTAGATAATCGATGGGCAATAACAAAGCTTGTTCTTCCTTCTAAAAGCTTTGTCATTGCCTGTTGTATTTTCATTTCGGTTCTAGTATCAACACTGCTTGTTGCTTCATCAAGTAAAAGAATCTTCGGCTTTGCCAAAATGGCACGCGCTATTGTGAGTAGCTGTCGTTGTCCTTGTGATAGATTTGTGGCATCTTCTCCTAGCATTGTCTCATACCCGTCAGGTAATGTTCGGATAAAATCATCTGCATAGGCATTTCTTGCAGCTGCCTCAATCTCCTCATTTGTTGCGTGTTCATGTCCGTAAGCAATATTTTCTCGAATGGTTCCACTAAATAACCAGGTGTCCTGCAGCACCATAGCAAACAAACTTCGAACCTGCTCTTTACTCATATCAGTCAAACAAACACCGTCAATTTTAATAGACCCTCCATCCAATTCATAAAATCTCATTAAAAGATTTACAATTGTCGTTTTGCCCGCACCAGTGGGACCTACGATGGCAACAGTTTGTCCTTCTTTTACCTCAAGACTTACATCATTGATAATTGGCTGATTTTTCTCATACCCGAACCGTACGGAATCGAAAACAACATGTCCTTTAAGCTCAGATACTTTAACAGCAGCATCCTCTTCCTGTTCTTCCTCTTCTTCGTCCAACAGTTGAAATACACGTTCAGCTGAAGCAATGGCAACTTGAATCATATTAGCAATTCCCGCAGCCTGAGCTAATGGTTGAGAAATTTGCTGTGTATACTGAATAAAAGCTTGAACATCCCCAACACGAATACTTCCATTAATAACAAGCAAGCCACCTGATATCGCTACAATAATAAACCCTATGTTCCCAACAAAACTCATTAACGGCATCATTAATCCAGAAATAAACTGGGCTCTCCAGCTTGATTCATACAGCCGATCATTGATTGAATCAAAGGTTGCAATCGACTTATTTTCATGACCAAAAGCCTTCACCACCTGATGTCCGGTAAACATTTCTTCAATATGACCGTTGATGTTGCCAAGCTCTTCCTGCTGCTTAACAAAGTGTTTTTGTGAAAACTTCGTCACAATACGCGCAACCGTTAAACTAAGTGGAATGGTAACTACTACTACTAATGTCAAAAGAGGACTAATAACAAGCATCATGATAATAATCCCAATAATGGAGATAAAAGAGTTGATTACTTGTGTTAGTGCCTGTTGTAGGGATGTATTAATGTTATCAATATCATTTACCGCTCTGCTTAACAAATCACCATGAGAGTGCTTGTCAAAATACTTAAGGGGCAACCGTGATAATTTCTCATTTACTTCCCTTCGAAGCTGAGCCACCGTTCGCTGTGAAACAGAAGCCATAATATATTGTTGTGCATAAGAAAAAATAGAAGATAAAAGGTATAAACCAATTAAAAGTAATAAAATCCTTGAAATAAAATCAAAGTCCACAGCAGAACCTGATGTAAAACTATCAAAAATAGAAGAAGTGGCATCTCCCAATAATTTTGGACTAATTACATTAAACAATGTAGAAAAAATAGCAGCAATCGCAACAAGAATCATTCGATTCTTCCAAGGCTTTAAATAACCCACTAGTCTTTTAAACGTTTTCTTGAAGTTCTTTGGTTTCTCGACAACCATTCCGTGGCCGTGTCTCATACCTCCACCTACAGGTCCGCCTCTTCGCTTATTATCACTCATGCACTCACCTCCCCATCCTCTTGAGAAGCTACAATTTCTTGATAAATTTTATTTTCTTGTAGTAACTCTTGATGAGTGCCAACTCCGACAATCTTCCCATCATTTAGAACGATGATTTTTTCAGCATCCTTTACTGTGTTAACACGTTGAGCCACAATTATCATCGTTGCATCCCCTGTTTCCTTCTTTAATTCATGTCGAAGCAAACGATCTGTTTTATAATCTAATGCCGAGAAGCTGTCATCAAATAAATAAATTTTAGGCTTCCTCACTAGTGACCTAGCAATAGATAGTCGCTGTTTTTGTCCTCCAGAAAGGTTTACACCTGCTTGTTCTAATTTACTATGTATCCCTTGATCTCTTTTTTCAACAAAATCAATCGCTTGAGCTGTTTTTAAAGCAGCGTACATCTCTTCTTCTGATGCATCTTCTTTACCAAACGATAAATTTTCCGCAATCGTCCCACTAAACAGCGTAGCTTTTTGTGGAACATAGCCAATCTGTTTACGAAGTGTACTTTGCTTTAATAATTGAATATTTTCTCCATCTATGAGAATTTCTCCACTTTCCACATCATAAAAACGAGGGATTAGCTGCAGCAACGTTGTTTTACCTGCACCTGTGCTTCCAATAATTGCAGTTGTTTCTCCAGGTTTTGCTGTAAAAGTGATTCCTTCAAGAACAGGCCTTTCCGCTCCTTCATAACGAAATGTTACATTCTTAAATTCAACGATTCCTTTGGTTGGAAAGCTTTTTTCTTCTCGTAAAGGATCTTTTATCGTTGGTTTAGTTGATAATACCTCGGTTAAACGTTTAGCTGATACTTGAGCGCGCGGAATCATAATAAAAGCCATCGAAAGCATAATCAACGACATTAAAATCATCGCAGCGTATTGAATGAACGCTAATAGATTACCAACCTGCATATCTCCGTTATCTATTCGAATAGCACCAAACCAAACGATGGCGATATTGGTAAAATTCATAATAATTAACATAATCGGAAACATAAAAGCCATTAACTTGCCAACCTTTATTCCTGTGTCTTGAAAATCTTCATTGGCAATATTAAAGCGTTTTCGTTCATGAGCTCCTCGATTAAACGCTCTAACAACTCTTACCCCTGTTAAAGCCTCCCTTAAAATAAGTGTTAGCCGATCTGTTTTATTCTGTAAAGCTGAAAACAACGGTATGGCCCTTCTCGCCACCAGAAAAATAATCAAAGCTAAAACTGGTAGAGCAGCTAGAAAAACGAGTGACAAATACTTATCCCGGGACACGGCAAGAATAACTCCACCAATCAACATTAGTGGTGCTCTGGTCATCATTCTCTGCATCATATTAATTACATCTTGAACAACCTTTACATCATTTGTCGTTCTTGTAATTAAAGAAGCTGAGCCAAACTTTTCATATTCATCAAGAGAAAAGTGCTCAGTATGCACAAACATCGTTCTACGCATATCCCTTCCAAAACCGAGCGAAACTTTAGAAGCAAAGTAACTAACTCCAACCATTAATAAAATAGCCATTAGCGAACATCCCAGCATCAAAGCACCTGTTTGCAGGATAAACGTTACATCACGATTAACAATCCCAACGTCTACTATTTCAGCCATTAAGGTTGGCAAATATAACTCAAATAATATCGCAGCCATTGAAAACAAAATAACAAAAGCTAGCTTCACTCGATAAGGTTTGAGGTATTTTAGCATTTCAATCATTTCCTCACCTCATTTCTTTTATTTTTTATTCTTCATACTATTATAGCGATTATAGTTAACTTAATGAAATGTTTAGATATAAACTTTTACTAATTCAGGTCCGATGTTTATATCAACTATGAATAAGGTATAGAAATAATAAAGCTAGAAAGGAGAATGATGATGTCAACAGTAACTGCAGGATTTCAAGTTCTTCCTAATGGTAAAGATATGAACACTGACGGGGTTATCCCAAAGATGGTCGAAGTCGTAAAAGAATCAGGTCTAAAATACGAAATCGGACCAATGGAGACAGTTGTAGAAGGAAACTTTGATGAAATAATGCTCTTAATTAAAACACTACAACAAGTAGGAATTCACATGGGCGCAACAGAAGTACTAACAAATATGAAGCTACACTACAAACCCGATGGCATTTCAATTGAAAATAAAATGACTCATGTTTAGTGGAAATCACTCTGGGAATAGAATCTGTAAAACTAGTAAATGAGAAATTCAACCCAATTAGAAAGGTGTGTCATTCTTAATGGTTTGGACAAAAAATGATTATCCTGAATCAATGAAAAACTTAAAGAAATCTACTAGAATTAAAGCGATCGAAATAGCCAATGCATTAGTTGATGATGGTTACGAAGAAGGAAGAGCAATCTCTATCGGAATATCTCAGGCCGAGAAAATGATGAATACAAATTCAAGTGACCTCAAATATCATATTGTCCCTCACGATGGTGAGTGGGCAATAAAAAAAGAACATGCCGAAAAAGTGACTGAGGTTTTCCCAACAAAAGCGAAAGCACTTGATAGAGGACAAGATTATATGAAAAAGAAAGACGCTCAATTGGTCATTCATAGGCAGGATGGAACGATTGAGAAAATGAAAAATACAGGGAGTTAACCCTACAATCAATAACGGCTTTCCTCTCATTAAAGCCGTTATTTTTTTCTTGTCAAATTTCATGAAGCCGTGTACAATATCTGCTATAAACACAATTTCATAACGGGGCATTAGCTCAGCTGGGAGAGCGCTACGCTGGCAGCGTAGAGGTCAGGGGTTCGAGCCCCCTATGCTCCATCATTTATTAACCCTTGTATTCAAGGGTTTTTTCTTATTGCTTCTAATGACACGGTGGAGTTTGATTTATCCTCTTTAATAATATGTAACTTTTAAAATCCCTTTAAACCTATCTAACATTTGTAGAAACCCCTTTTACATTTTCACCCATAAAATTGATTATCCCGACAGTAAATAGTCCAATAATATGATATTTTCTATAAATTTTCGACATAAACCAGCTTTTCTCATGAATATCCTAACAGGTAGTATGACTCATTTTTATACCTTAACAATTACTTAACACTGTATTCATATTTCCTCCTTATAGTAGAAGCGTTGTTAACAAATAATAAGGAGGAATAGTATGAAGCGGCAATTGGTTAAAAAGATGTTTAGTAGTTTGTTAGTTTTAGCATTAATTCTTTCAACGTTTTTACCAGTGTTTTCAAAAAGTGTTAAAGCAGAGACTTCTTTAGCAACAGATTTATTTATTTCGGAGTATATAGAAGGGAGTTCCTTTAACAAAGCAATAGAAATTTATAATGGGACAGGCCAGACAGTTGATTTGTCACAGTATAAGGTTGAGCTTTATTCGAATGGTTCTGCTACTGTTAGTCAAAGCCTATCTTTAACAGGAACACTCGAAAATGGTGAAGTTTATGTTTTAGCTCATAGTAGTGCTAATAATGATATTTTGTCTAAAGCAGATATTCAAGATGCTGTTATAAATTTTAATGGTGATGATGCTTTTGCTTTGAAAAAGGCTGATCAATTAATAGATGTAATAGGAACAATTGGAGTTCGAGAAGATTTTTCTACTGATAAAACAATTATCAGAAATCCTAATATCCACTCTGGGACAACAACATACGCACCAGACCAATGGTCAACATACCCTAAAGACACATTCACATACTTAGGCTCTCACACAATGGACGGTATAGCACCTACAGATCCAGGTGATGGAGATACTTCTGACCCAGGACAACCTGAAACAGGAGTATTATCTATCGCTGCTGCAAAGCAAAAAACAAACCAAGCTGTAACAATTGAAGGAATAGTTACAGCTGATAACTCTGCTATTGGTGGCGGAAAATTATCTACCTTTATTCAAGATGAAACAGCAGGTATTAATATCTATGCATCAAATGCAGCTAGCTTTTTTGAGCTTACAGAAGGTAAAAAAGTCCGTGTAACAGGGTCAATTACTCAATATAGAGGCTTAACGGAAATTGCACCAACCTCTATTGAATTAATTGAAGAAAGCAGTTCAGTTCCTGCAGCACAATCTATTACTCTAGCAGACTTACAAGACGCAACAATAGCAGAACCACTTGAAGGGCAGTTAGTAAAAGTAAGTGGTTATGTTCAATCGATCCCTTCATCTCCTGCTGGCGGTGGTTATAATATATCGCTAGTGGACGAAAACTATCATTCTACTACTCTTCGTGTAATGGAAGAGGTTGGAATTGAGAATATAGAAGAAGGTAAATGGTATGAAATCACGGCTATTTTAAGTCAGTATGATTCTTATCAGCTAATACCGAGAAAGCAAGGAGATTTCACATTATCAGCTACGCAACCTGAACCACCAACTGCAGCTGGCGAATATTCAGCAGTTGTAGAAAGTGTTGTAGATGGAGATACGATTCATATTACAAATCCTGTATTAGGTTCGACAAAAGTACGTTATGTGAATATGGATACACCTGAGACTTACCAAAAAGTTGTAACTGAGGCAGATCAAAATCAATTAGACTTCGGAAATACTGCTAAAGCATACATGAACACGTTATTAAAAGCTGGTGATGAAATTGTATTAAAAATTGGTGACGAACCAACTGACGCATATGGTCGTCTTCTCGCTCAAGTTATTCGTAAAAGTGATAACATGAACACCAACTTAGAAATGGTGCGTAAAGGCTATGCTTCATCTTACTTTATTTGGCCGATTGGTTCTGAAGAAGATTACAATGCTTTCCAAGCAGCTGTAAAAGCAGCAAAAGATGAAGGACTAGGAATCTGGAATCCCGAGAATCCATTAATGGAACTACCATTCGTGTTCCGTGCAAGAGAACAAGGAAAAGGCTTGTTACGCTATGTTGGAAATTCTGATAACAAAGAATACGTTTCTCCTGAGAACTGGGCAGACGTACCTGTAGAAAAAAGGATTTTCTTTGCTAGCCCAGAAGAAGCAGAAGCAAACGGTTATACAGCCAGTACTGATAGTGAACCGAACGAAAATGTTAAAATTCAATTATTAGGTGTAAATGATTTACACGGAAAAATTGATGTAACTGGTACTGTTAATGGAGTGAATTACGGAAGAGCAGATTACCTTGCTGCCTATTTGCGCCAGCGTGAAGCAACAAATCCTAATACGTTAATCGTACACCCAGGTGATATGGTTGGAGGAAGTTCTCCAGTATCGGCTTTATTACAGGACGAGCCTACAGTTGAAATTATGGAATCTATTGGCTTTGATGTTGGAACTGTCGGAAATCATGAATTTGACGAGGGTGTAAGTGAGATGCTTCGCCTCACTAACGGCGGGCAACATCCGAATGGTACGGCAAACTATGATGGAATTGATTTCCCTATGGTTGCTGCTAACGTATCATATAAGGATACACACGAACTAGTTCTCCCTCCATACGCAATCGAAGAAGTTGAAGGAGTAAAGATTGGATTTATTGGTGTTGCAACAACCGATACACCAAATATGATTATTGCAAACGGAAACGAAAATATTGAATTTACAGATGAAGTTGAAGCAATTAATAAATATGTTCCTGAACTACAAGAGCAAGGTGTTGAGGCAATAGTCATCCTTTCTCATGTTCCTGGAAATCAATCTGGCGATAGTGCAACAGGTGATATCGCAAACATAGCAAACAATGTAAATGATGCGGTCGATGTTATCTTCGCAGCTCATAACCATGTAAAGCTAAATGCAGTTGTTGATAACAAATTGATTGTCCAAGCATGGGAATATGGGAAAGCCTTTGTAGATGTTGATTTAGAAATTGATCCAACTACAGGAGATATTATAAAAAAATCAGCGGAAATTGTTGAGGTTATTCAAGATAACATTAAGCCCGATGCAGAAGTAAGTGCCATTATAGAAAAATATCTTGATCAAATAGGGCCAAAGCTAAATGAAGTTATTGGACAAGCTGGTACTGAATTAACAGGTGGCTATGCAACAAAAGGTGAAATTGGTGATAATGCTCTTGGAAATTTAATTGCGGATGGTATGGCATATGCAATGGATAGTGATTTCGCTTTAATGAACGGCGGCGGTATACGTGATGACCTTAATTCAGGTGATATCACATGGAATGAGTTATTTAATATTCAACCTTTCGGAAACACACTAGTAAAACTTGAAATAACAGGAGATGATTTAAGACAAATTATCAATTCGCAATTTAGCAGTTATGGTCCAGATGTAAGTATCAGTGGGTTCCGCTATACATGGGACAGCTCATTAGGAAAATATGGACAAGTTGTTGATTTATTCTTACCTAGTGGTGAAAAAATTAATCCTAATGAAACTTACACTGTCACAGTAAACAACTATATGTACCCACACAGCAGTGACAAATATTTGTTAGCTAAGTTAGGTGAAAATCCAGTACAAGGTCCAGAAGATCTCCAAGCAACAGTTAACTTTGTAAAAAGCTTTGATGACCAGCCTATTTCCTATGCTGCAGAAGGTCGTATTTCTGAAGTTGTTGCACCAACAGATACAACAGCTCCAGTAACAGAAATGCAAATACCAGAGGCAGACTTTACAAATGGTTCTTACTTAGAAGAGGTTACAATCGAATTATCTGCTACTGATGCGGAATCTGAGGTTGTATCAATTGAATATAACCTAAATGATACTGAGTGGGTTCCATATGTTGAAGCTGTTACTCTTCAAGCTGGTGAACATAAGCTTTCATACCGTTCAACAGACAATGCAGGAAACATTGAAGAAACCAAAGTAGCAGAAATACTAGTTCAAGCTGCAACAATTGATCATACGAAAAAGCTAGTTCAGGATTCTGATGCTAAGAAAGGTATCAAAGTTTCAATTCTAGCACAATTAGAAATTGCAGAACGTAACTTAGAAAGAAAAAGAGAAAACAAATTTAGTTTCTTGTCTTGGTTATTTGATTATCAAGCCTATGATGCTCTAAAACGTTTAAATGATCGAATTGAGAACTATCCAGATAAATTAATGAGCGAAGATGATCGAACTGATATTACAACAATGCTTACTTACATTGTTGAGCATAAGGTAGAATAAACGTTCCCACACAATATTTTATAGAAAAGCAGATCATAATGGTCTGCTTTTTTTGTATACAAGTTGTTTACATTGTAAAGAACCCTATTTTGTTATAAATATCAGGTAGGGTCATACCCTTGTAAACGTCATTTATAAAAGGAAAGTATATCAGAAAGTATTTTCAAACTATATCTGTAATGAAACAACCCGGAATAGATTTCCGAATCATTTCATATTAATTAAGGACAAATCCCCCTTAAGGAGTGTTTTTATGTCCGTAAATCATTCACACGATAAAGTCCCATATATTCAAAACCCTATTGATCAACCTGGCTATGTTCATCATCAACCAGCATCCCATTCGCCGATTTATCCGATAACAGGTATACCTCAACCAACTAATTATTCCACGAACTTAGATCCAGTTTTTGTTCAGCACATTAGTAGACATCAAGGTCAAAAAGTTGCATTAGTAACTACAGCTGGACGAGTTGAAGGTGAAGTAGCCGGTGTGGCAGTTGATCATGTTCAAATTAATTTAGATGATCGCTCATTACATATACGCCTTTCACAGGTGATTTGGTTTGAAGGGCCTTTAGCTTCTTATAGAGAGAGATGAATAATTTTGAATAGAAATAAAAAAGTTCAACAGATTAAAAAGCATATCTGTTGAACTTTTCTTTCTCTCTCTTATATAACACGCTTACATTTTATTTATATTTACTAATTCCTACTTATCCTTTAATACCATCCGCTACAGCATTTACATCTCTTGTCATACTTTTTATAATCCCAGTGCTTTTTGTGATCCTTTTTATCATGCTTATAACCATAATCACATTTTCGATCATGATGATGTTTCTTTTTGTCATACTTATGATACTTTTTATCATCATAATCTTTCTTATCGTACTTCTTATAATCGTAATCTTTCTTAACATCTTTTTTAAAGTCTAATTCCACATCGTATTTTTTGTAACCCCAGCAGTAGCATTTACCATATTCCATGTTTTTCTTCTTACCCAAAAGAATCATCTCCCTTTTCGTATAGTAAAGAGAGAAAAACTGATGTTTTATCCTTCATGCTAGCATTGTTTTGTTTGTCTTTCTCTCTTTGCTATTAATCTATTCTCTTAAAGATCGAAAAGTTTGGATAAAGGACACGCATTTTACTAGTTTTATTTATTATTTTTCTAAATGTAATAGAAAAAACCCCTAAATTTAGGGGCTTATACATTAATAAAATTCAATTCACAGCTTTCTTTCTCTGATAAAATTCTTGCATCCATTTAACAAGGTCATCTTTTTTTAATGGGGGTGAATAATAATATCCTTGAATTCCCGGTTTCTCCGGCATACATGTTAAAAAGGTAATTTGTTCTTCCGTTTCAACACCTTCAATAACCACTTTCATATTTAAACTATGACATAAAACAATAATCGCTTTTATAATCGCAGAATCCTTCTCAGATTCTGGTACTCCATCTACAAACGATTTGTCAATTTTCACTGTTGTAATGGGTAGTCTTTTTAAATAAGACAATGAAGATAAACCTGTCCCAAAGTCATCAAGGGCAATATTAAAACCGAACTTCCGAAATTCTCCTATCGAAATGATCGCATTTTCAATATTATTGATCACACTCGTTTCTGTAATTTCTAACTCAAGTTGGTGACTGTCTATTCCATACTTAGCAACACTTTCTTTTAATACATCCATTAATCGTTGAGATGTAATATATTGTCCTGGAATATTAATTGAAACTTCCTTAATAGGATGGCCTTCTGAAATCCAATGAGACATTTGCTCGCAGACTTTTTCAATAATCCAATCTGTTACATCTATAATTTTCCCATTCTCTTCAAGTAATGGTATGAACAATCCAGGAGATATAAATCCATGAACAGGATGATTCCAACGTAACAATGCCTCAGCACCTAATCTTTCCTTATCTGATTCTACCTTTGGTTGATAAACAATATAAAGTTCATCCTGTTCCATTGCTTTTTCAATATCTTGGATGATACCTTTTTCAAAAGAATATTTATGAATGGAAGGATCATATTCAATTACCTGATGTTTATACTCTATTGAAGAGTGTTGCAATACTGCCATTGCATTTGCAAATAATTGTTTTGCTTCTTTTTCATCAGAACATGTTGAAAGCGAGCAAACTACCTCAACAACAAGCTGTTGATTTTCAATAACAACTGGATTCATTAAAGCAGAAGTTAATTTTTCAATACTTGCCGCAAAATCTTTATAGCTTTGCGTTAGGGTTAAAATTGCAAAGCGATTCCCTTCAATTCGATATAACTCCGCCATTTCAGGCTTTAATCCAATAATTGTCTCACTAACATCTCTGATAATTCGGTCTCCAAAGGAATACCCATAACCACTATTCCATTTTTCAAGTCCATGAAGATGGATAATAGCTAAACTCCCGTTTGAAATGGAGGTATTTAGTTTTTTTTCAAATTGTCGTCTATTTGGTAATATGGTTAATGCGTCAAAGTAATTTAGTCGATATTCAACATATCGATCTAATAGACTTGATAGTCCAGAAAAGGCAAGAGTGATTACAATTCCAGCAGTTATACAAACAATTAGGAGCGTAAAATCCATCTGGTGCATATGAGAAGAATGTATTGGCACATCTGTATAAAAGATTACTGCCGCCATACCAGTATAATGCATACTTGCCACTGCTAATCCCATAATAATAGACGTTAGAATCTTAACTATCTGATTCTTAATTAATCTTTGCATCGTTGAGAAAATATAAAGTGCCACGTAAGATACTACGATAGCTACTACTATTGACGCAGTAAAAACCCATGGTCTGTAAATGTATTGAGCTTCCATTTTCATTGCAGACATCCCCACATAATGCATGGAGGAAATACCGAGCCCCATAATAATACCTGAAATGATATAAGACCATTGACTCTTTATTTTTTTCTTATTAGCAATGTAAAACGCAAGGTATGATGCAAAGCCAGCAGGAAAAATAGAAATAATTGTTGTGACAAGGTCATATTCCATTGAAACAGGAAGTTTTAGTGCACTCATTCCTATAAAATGCATAGACCAAATACCTAACCCCATAGCAATAGATGCCAAAGTAAGCCACACATTTCGGTTAAAAAAACTAGTTTGTTGAATTCTCTCATTCATCGAAAGTGCAGTATAAGCTGCTAGACATGCAATGACAATAGATAAAAGAACAATTAATGATGAATATTCCCCTTCAAGTAAATACACGTTGTCTGAGTTAGGTAAATAGAACATATTCATACCTCTTAATAAGATTTAGTAGTCTATTTGTTATATCGGCTAATTTTTATTTTTTTTCCACTCTTTTTTAAATAAAGATTAGGTCGGAACAGTTTAGCTATGGAATTTCTGTTCATAAGTGGATGAACGACATTTTGATCCCGGCCACTCTGTGTTTTGTCGTTCATACTCCCGATGAACGATATTTCGACTCCGCCACTCTGAGTTTTGTCGTTATATACATTAAGATCCATTTTTAAAATCATTAAAAAGAAGCATGCAGCAGCATGCCCCCTTAGAACCTTTATAGAATCCTTCTCCCCATTTGCCCTAGCGCAAAATGTATCCCATGTTGTAATGATTGAAAGCAATCAAACTGTGAGAAATTCATTCCTGACTGAGAGATGATCAAACTTAATTCTGGATTAATTCCAACTAATATTGTTTTAGAACCAATTAACGACGAAGCAGAGCCGATCTTTTCTATTAAGCTTGCTGTATGCTCGCTAATATCTTTATCAAGACCAGTTAAATCTAAAATAAGGTAACTAGCTTTGTGTGAAGGTAGATTATTTAAAGTATTTGTAATCAGTTCTTCAGCGCGATCCACCTCATATTTTCCAATTAACGGAACGACCACAATTCCTTCAAGTACAGGAATAATTGGTGAAGAAAGCTGCTTGACGAGATCTTTTAGTTCTTTTGTCTTTTCTTCAACCAGTTTTTCTAGTTGCTGTATTTGTTCCGACTCTTTTTTCCGGGCTAATTGATGAATATTTTGTGTAATACTTATTTCTGATGGATAATAGTTAATAATACTGTATTCATGGCCTTCAAGCTGTTGTTGAACAACTTCATACCAAATATTTGTTCCGAACAACCCAGAAAAGATACCTGCAAAATGTGCAGGAAGAAACTTACCTTCCTGCTGTTTATCCTGAGCGACATTAATTTTATATTCCCACGTATTTTTCAGATAAGCAGTTAATGTCTTGGTTTCGTAGCAAAGATTTTTGACCTCTATTTGCCCCCACCCTGCTGAAGCATACGTAGATGTGATGGATTTTGCTGCCTCTTCTACACTTAAATCTTTCATTTTTTCAAAGTACTCACCAACGACCAACCCTTGCCTAAATCCAGAAGTTTCAAAAACTAAGCTAGATGCTTCCGCACCGGAAATTTCTTCGATTGTATCAAAAAAAGACTTCATAGCTGTAGATATCCAAAAAAGAACGGCTTCCTGACCTTCAAATTGAAAAGTCCCTTTTTGTACATCCCACTCAAACTGAAGTCCGTTTATATTTATGTTTTCATTTCCCACTATAAACCCACCTTTTGTAAAGCATAGCTATTATTCTATTAATTATAGATACTCCTAAATAAGAAGTCCAACAAACTAAAAAATTCTTCAAGTATAAGAGATCCTTTTACCTTTTGTCTTATCTATATTGGAGCTTACTACTTCATTATGTAAAAAACTCTATTTAAATCGTAAAAAAAGGAGCTTCTTTTATAGAGGCTCTCTTATGTTCTCAACCTTCGCGGTCATATAAAGATGGTTTTCTTTCAGGTATTGCTTTCTGTAAAACCTTCATTCCAATCAGACTAACTTTAATCCAAATCCAACTGTACAATAATGAAAATAAGAATATGCTGCCTAGCATTCCAAATCCTAATGAGTTTGCCGATGGACCCAAGATGGGAAATTGAAATAAAGTAATTAAGACAATAATTCCAAGTAACATTGTTGCACCAGCAAAAAGCATGACTTTAAATACATTTTTCATTTTTCTTAATCCGTATCCTATACTTATTCCTAGCAGACCCGTTGTAAATGCGAACACTAATACCTCACTCGGTTGAACAATCGCCAGTAAGAAAATTGTTGTTACATAGGCCAAGATCCCTATTTGGAATGAGATCGATGCGGCAATAATCATTGGCCATGTAGCTAACATACTCAACACATATCCAAATCCAATAAATATACCCGCAGATTGAAATATGACTGCCAAAGCTGCCATTATAGCTCCCATTGCTATTTTGCTAAGTTGTGAATAATGATCCATTGTTGGTACATCATTCATTTTATTGTGAAATAGTGCTCGTATTCCCCTACTTATAAATGTTCTCATTTTCACACCCCCTATTAGTTAAATGCTGCTGAAAGCCTATTTAGACCAGTTTCGTTCCGTAATACCTGTCCTTTTTTAGCAGTGAAAGACTCCACGGGCAAGACCAACTGAAATCTTTCACTATTCTTCAATTAAACATTTTGTTTATAAAGGATAGAAATTGGTGCCATTTCCAACATGTATTCTTGTATTAAAAGTTGGTGCATTGTTTTTTCATGAACAACTTTAAAGGTAGCTTTTACAATTTCTTTTATTCCTAAAGACAAACCTAGTTGTTCAGCAACCGCAAAGGCACCCATTGCCTGTTGATTGAGAAGAAGTAGTTGGTGCATTCCTTGCCATGACCCTACTGCTCCCGCCATCAAATCTTGAAATGTGAGCAGTCCTTCCTCTAGCTTAGAAATCGTTGTTCCAAGTATGCGGTCCATCACAATATCTGGATTACGATTAATTAAATGAAATAGTTGTTTTGCTATTTTCTGATGTTCCTTTGTAGCACCCTCTATCTTTTCAATGGCTTCCTTTATGTGAGGCTCTTGAATTTTTGGGATTGTTTTTTGTATCACAACTTCAAATGCCATTTGAGCAGTTAGTACATGTTCAAACCATTTCTCTACTTCGTTTAATTGCTGATTCCTTATCTCTTCATCTAGCTCAATTAATAATACGGGATTTTCTGTTTTCATCTTTTTTCCTTTCTTATTCTTCTTTTGTAATTTTCCACAACGCACCTGTATGACCATAGGCATGGATATATCCTTCTGTAACAGGAGAGTGACCAAAATCTAAAATATATAAACTCTTTCCGTCTGGATGAAATTTACAATCAACAGGTCGCTCTATTCCACCTGATTGATGTGCTGATGCTGCACCAAGTTGCTTATTTTTCATAAAGACTTCTGATGTTCCCGTTTTAACATCAACCCTTACAACTTGAAAACCGTTGTTAAGATCTTTCTCGTGAGGTGAATTTAACGGTGCATATGTACCCCATTCGGTTACAAATAGTTCTCCGCGATACCCAAAATCGTCTGAACGGCTAAAATCCATCTTCGTCATTGCAGAATGGGGTTTCTCAAGATAAACAGGAGGACCAGCCCATTCAGGCGAATTTTCAATTAATTGCTCTGCCGCTTTCCCCTTCGTAGGTTTACATTTTTCATCCCATACAGGAACTCCATCTGCTCTCATATCAGGGAATCCATACCAATCCGGTTTTTTTACAGATCCATGGGAAGTCATAGCATTGCGAATATGCCAAATTCGATCAGGATCACCTGCAATAGCTCTTTCTCCTTTTTCCTCTAAACAGTTATCAGATGCGTACAGCTCACCCTCTTCATTAAATGCTAAACCATAAGGATTCCTTAATCCCCATGCTAATAGTTCAGGCTCGCTTCCATCCGGCTTTGATCGCCAAAGTCCGGTTGAACACCAAAGTTCTCCCTTAATTTTTTCACCCTTTTTTGCAGGTGTTCCAAACGGTTTAAATGCTCCCGTTTCTGTTAAAAAAGGAAATGGCATGAGTGGGTTTCTAGACGTTACGTTATGACCAGTAAGAGTAATGTCATCCCCAGGTATATCATGAGCCTCTGGATGCTTTGCTAGGTCCACTGTAAATCCAGCCGGCAAACATACGCCATTTTGTGAAACAGAGCCATTGGCAAAGTACATTAAACCGTCCTTAGGACTAAATACGGGTCCGCCTGGTTCGTGCCAACCACCACTAGGTATCTTTTCAATTAACACTTCTCTTTTCTTTGTTTTCACATCATAACGGACTACTCTTGCAAGGTATCCACCTTTACATGTTACATAGATATAACCTTCGTGATAGGTAACTCCTCTTGGTCCACCTAATGTTTCTACAGCAAATACATCTAGCTCTCCAGAGGGTGTTAAACTAAGAATTCTAGGTGGTAACGCTGGACGTGTTGGCCATGTACTTCCACCTTCTAAAATATAAAGTGTTCCATCATCTGCAAATCCCATCCCAGTCGGAAAAGATAAGCCCGCTGCCACGACCTCAACTTTATAACCCTCAGGTACCCAGACATCATCTGGATTCAACAACGGTCTGGCAGTTGTCGGCAGCTCGACAACCTTCTCCCGAATTTGCTTAGTATGTATCATTCATCATAGCTCCTTTGACTTTATATGATAAGAAGTTATCATTTCTCTCTTTCAGTATGATCTTGGAAGAAAATAACTATTCCTCATTATTACGTGCCTTTTTTTGCCCCTACGCAACTTTTTACTGTTAAGTCATTCACCTACACCCAATGTTTTGAATATGGTACATGTGATAGGAGGTTAATGATTACATGGAACTAATTGAAAAGAAATCATTGAATATAGATGATCTACAGCCTTGGAAGAAAGACGCGTTGGAAAAGTTTGAGGCAAAAATGGTGGATAAAGAAAAAAAGTTCCCGTGTATACCGGCAACTCAAGGTCATTCATTAAATCATTTACGATACGGCTTTGTAGGAGATCCTAGAGACGTTTCATCTTCTGAAGAACTCGCTAGCTTGCTATCAGCTTATACCAATCAATCAAAAAATTATGGTAAATATACATCTCTCATTATCTTTTATGAAACGCCAGCCGATTTATCCGAAACTAGTGTTGAACAATTTGAGCAAATATTTTGGAAGCAATTAAGTTGGGCAAGTGAGTTTGATTCCATTGAATGGCCGGAAACTATTCCTGTTGATCCACATGATTCAGCATGGGAATTTTGTTTTCATGGTGAAAAGTACTTTATGTATTGCGCTACTCCAGCCCATCAAAATCGCCAAAGTCGATATTTTCCGTATTTTATGCTTGCTATTACGCCAAGGTGGGTACTTGAGAAATTTAATTCTTCCCCTAAGCTGGCACAAAAAATAAAAAATAATATTAGAGAAAGAATGACAAATTACGATTCTATTTCAATCCACCCTGACTTAAACAGCTATGGTAAAGAAGATAATTTTGAATGGAAGCAGTATTATCTCCATGATGATGATTCAGCTTTATCCAAATGCCCCTTTCACCGAATACTTAAGAAGAGGGAAAAATAGCTGGATTCCTATGCTCCCATTCCTAAAAAATGGGGGCTAATTTTTTCTTTTAGAATGGATCTTTCTTTTCTTACCTACACTATAGGTGTTCTTACATTAAAGAAGAAGGTAGGCGAAGGAATGAACATCATTGAAAATCAACCAGCACTTCTTGTACTAGATGTACAAAAAGGATTTGATGATCCTTATTGGGGTAAACGAAACAACCTAGAAGCTGAAAACAATATTTTAACGCTGTTAACAGAGTGGAGAAAACGTAACTGGACAGTCATCTATTCGCAACACTTATCATTGGAGCCACAATCTCCTTTTCATTATAAAAATCCCGAGGGAACAGAGTTTAAAGACAGCACTAAGCCTTTATCAGGTGAAGTAATTATGCAAAAAAATGTTAACAGTGCCTTTATTGGTACACAGTTAGAAACCTATTTAAAGACAAATCAAATCAAAACGGTTGTGATCACCGGTTTATCTACACAACATTGCGTTTCAACAACAACACGTATGAGCGGAAACCTCGGATTTACAACCTTTCTTGTTTCAGATGCTACGGCAGCATATGAAGTTACCGATCATAATGGTACATATTATACTCCCGAAGATATTCATCAAACAGAACTGGCAACCTTACATAAGGAATTTGCAACTATTGTTAAAACGAGCGATGTATTAAATCAGCTAAAGTAAAAGGCAAAGTCAATTCTCTTAACGGATTCTGGAAAAATGTATAAATAAGCGGAGTTTTTCCGGTTAGATTGAAGAATGGAACTCGGTTTGGTGATATAAGCGGAATTTTTCCGGTTAAGCATAGGAAAATCCTCCATTTTCATCTTTTTCGATTAAATAGGCGGAATCTTTCCGTCTATTTAATCAATTTTTCGTGCTATTTCCTCATTAGGAGGAATTTCTCCGCTTATTTTTTAGTAGCTTATTTCCTGGCGATTCATCAAGATTGGGAATTCGCTTAATCGGGTGCTAATCATGGTTTAAAAAATGCATTTTAATCCTAGTGCGAATAACCATAAGAAAAAGCAACGTTAATTCGTAAAACTGAACCCGTTAGTATTCTCTCTTCCCTCTCAAATCATACTAAACCTTAATATATTTGTTCCTTTGTGCAATCACTCGCTCTTTTAAAGTTTCATAATTGATAAGAATCATCCCTATACAAATAGTGACAGCCCCTACTCCTGTTAACCAAGAAAAAAACTCATCATAAAAAAGAACTCCTACAACAACCGCAATAAAAGGTGAAATATAAAGCCAGGTTGACGGGAAAACCGGATCTGTCTTAACTACCAGCCAATAAAATAAACTATGACCAACCATTGAGCCGATTACAATTAAATAAAAAAGAGAAAAAAGTGAGGCTGGTTGTATGATTGTTTGCACAGAAATTTCCTCTGTTAATAATCCCAAAATAAATAATAAAATTCCCCCATACATCATCTGAACCGCATTCAAAACAACTGGATGAATTCCTTCAAAGTTTTTCGACACACTCTTTGTATAGATTGTACCTGAAGCATAAAAAACCTCTCCAAGAATAATGGCAAAACAACCAATGATCCAATAGGAATTCACCTCAAGTGAAAAACTTGGCAATATAAGAAAAAAAACTCCTATTACACCGATCACACATCCAACAATCGATGTTCTTCTAACTTTGTGTCTTAAGATGATGCTTTGAATCACAATGATCAACATCGGACCGGTCGCTGATAAAACCGCCGCTATTCCGGATGTTACATACTGTTCTGCCCAATATAATGTTGCAAATGTCCCAAATGTCAAACCTACCCCTGATAAAAAAAGTTCCTTTCTGACTAATAAACGCATGATGTTCTTCTCTTTAACAGCCATAATCAAAAACAATAGGAAGCCTGCAATAAAAAAGCGAATTCCCCCCGATAAAAAAGGGGGTAACCCTGAATCTACTCCTATTTTTATCGCTAAAAAAGTCGTTCCAAAAATCATACACATAAAAACATAATTAATAATAACCATTCTATACTCCTCCTTTATGTTGATCATACGATTAGCACTATAGAACAGATTAAACACAATAGAACAGTTAGAAAGGAAACATGATAAAATCATTACATAAAGAGGAAATGGAGTTGGCAAAAGCTGTGCAAAATGAACAATTATTATATAAACAGATCTATCACTATGTAGTGAATCAAATAGAGCGGAAAGAATGGAAAACGCACGACAAACTTCCCTCCGTCCGCAGCCTAGCCACTGAATTCAACGTTCACAGACTCACAGTATTAAAAGCCTATCAATTACTAAAAAATGAAGCGAAAATATATGTTAAGGATAAGTCAGGTTATTATGTGCAACCACAAATAACTAAAGACTATGAATATAGTGAAAATCCTATCATTGCTGCTTATACACAAAAAAATCACCTATCAGAAATTCATAGAGCACCTGTTACCTATAATTTTTCTCAAGCATTAATCGACCCGAATCTTTTACCAAATCATTTTTTTCAGACTATGTGAAAAAAGTGTTCGATCTGTATCCTAAAGTCCTTGCTACCTATTCAACTGTTCAAGGAGATGAAGAACTGCGGGAGGTTCTTGCTGAATACTTTGTAAAACAATTTAAAACACATCTCACGAAAGATCACCTATTGATTACTTCTGGATCACAACAGGCCATTCATTTGATCTCAGAAGCTTTTATTAAACCCGGAGATATTGTCCTTTTTGAGAGACCAAGTTATAGTGCTGCAATTGATATATTTCAAGCGCAAGGAGCACGAATTCTGACTGTTGATATATCCGAAAATGGATATGACTTAGAAAAGCTAGAAAGCATGCTAAAGCAATACAAGCCACGACTATTTTACACAAATCCAACCTTTCACAATCCAACTGGCTATACCATTTCAGTAGAACAAAGAAAAAGAGTAGTAGAATTAGCAGAACAGTATCGTTGTTTAATTATAGAAGATGATGCTTATCATGATATTTACTATAAACAGCCCCCACCTCTACCGATTTATACGTACGATACAGCTGGGACCGTCATTTATGTTCGAAGCTTTTGCAAATATATCTCGCCAGGATTAAGGGTTGCTGTGATTGTTTGTCAGCCTTCTATTATGCCGATGTTACTCACGTCAAAATCGTTAATTGATAATGGATCACCTCTTCTTAATCAGAAGATTTTTCTCCATTATTTTTCGTCCTTACGATTACATCAACATTTAGAAAAGCTAAGAATCGCCTTACAGATTAGGAAGGAAATGATGGAAGAGGAATTAGCGAAAACAAACTGGAAATGGAGCAGTCCACAAGGCGGTTTAAGTTTATGGGTACAACTGCCCGATAATTTATCAATTGAATCATTGCTGTCAAAAAGCCTTCAACACTCTATCTCATTTGTACCAGGTGTAGTATGTGATCCATTAAAACAGGAATCTCGTCGGATACGTCTAAGCTTTTCGTACGAAAATGAAAAAAAGTTAAAGGATGGAATGAAGCAGTTTGTAGAGGTTGCACAGAGGTTGGAGGAGGAGCACATACAAAAATAGAAACCACCTATTAGAAAAAAATAGGTGGTTTCTAGTAAGATTTTTTCACACTCTTTTCAGAGTCCTGATTTTAATCAGTTCTTGCATAAACCTCGGCAATTGAAAAGCTGCATAATGTATGTTTGCAGTATAATAGAATAACTCCATATCTTGAGGTATTTCAACTTCAACCTGTAACGGATCGTATTCCTTTGACCCTAATGTAAAGGACCACAGTCCGCTTGGATATGTTGGAATATTGGCCGTATACAAACGTGTTATTGGAAATATTTCAAAAACGTCTTGAAAAACCGTTTTGATTAAATCAGGCTTAAACCAAGGATTATCAGATTGGGCAACAAAGATTCCATCTTCTTTTAATGATTCGTAAATTCCTTGAAAAAACCCTAGCTCAAACAGCTTTGCAGAAGGACCGATTGGTTCAGTAGAATCCACTAATATAACATCATATTTAGCTTTATTTTCATGTATATGCAAAAATCCATCACCCACAATGACATCAACTAAAGGGTCTTCATATCCAATAGAGATAGAGGGAAGAAATTTCTTTGAATACTCAATGACTTTTTGATCAATTTCGACTTGAGTCACTTTTTCTACTAACGGATGCTTTAATACTTCACGAACAGTCCCCCCATCTCCTCCACCAACCACTAAAACATGTCTAGGATTAGGATGAGTAAATAATGCAGGGTGAGTGATCATTTCATGGTACGTAAATTCATCTCTTTCTGTCGTCATGACTAAACCATCAAGCAACAGCATATTACCAAATTCTTCTGTTTTAACAACCTCAAGCTTTTGGAAATTTGTTTGTTCAGAATGCAATGTTTCTTTTACTTTTACAGTTATTCCAAAATGGTCAGTTTGTTTTTCAGTAAACCAAAGTCCCATACTATTCTCCTTTTATTATATTAATCTACCAATAAATATAGTAAGTCTCTTGCAATTGTTGCAGCTGCTAGTCTTGTTGCTTCAGTAGGGTCATAGATTGGTGCTACCTCTACAAGGTCCGCTGCTACGATATTTAATCCTTTAAGTTGTTGCAAAACTGAACGCATCTCTTGCGTCGACGGCCCCCCAACCACCGGGGTTCCCGTTCCAGGAGCATACGAAGGGTCTAATGAATCGATATCAAATGTTAAATAGACTGGCGTATCACCAATAATTTCTTTAATTCTACTAGCAAGAGCTTCTGGACCCATCGCCAGAGCTTCATTTGCATAAATGATGTTGTATCCACACTCATTCATATTTGTTCGAATATAAACTTGAGCCGATTTACCTGGATCAATACATCCTTCTTCTTGTAAATCATAGGCAAAGGAGCCATGGAAAATCTCGCCCGTGCTTACTCCAGGAAATGTATCTTCATGGCTATCAAAATGTAATAAAGCCAATTTTCCGTACTTTTCACTTGCAGCTCTAATTAATCCATATGGAATTGTGTGATCTCCACCAAGAGTGAGAAGTTTTGCACCTGAGTCTAAGATTTTTTTTGCATGTTCATAAGAATCTTCAATCATGAAATGTGTTGTATCATTTCCTATTGAATATCCAACATCACCATAATCAATGATGTTATATTTTTCTGTTACTTCATAATCCCATGGATAATGAAAGGTTCCAACAAACATTGATGTTTCCCTAATAGAACGGGGACCCAATCTTGTACCTGAGCGGTTAGACACACCACAATCAAATGGAACACCCATTACTGCAACATCCACCCCTTCTAAATCTGTTGTTTGTTTGCATCTACAAAAAGTTACCGCACCAGCATAAGCCAAAAAATCGTGTTTTTTACTCATTTCCTACACCTCTTTTATGATATAATTTCACATAAAACTAAATTAGTTTTTTAAGTTTACACACACTTGTGAATTGTATTTTCAACCTCCATGATAGCGTCATACACAATGTTGAGCAGTTTATCTACTTCATCATTGGAAATAATTAATGGGGGAGCAAATACTAATGAATCTTGTCCTGCATGCTCGATGTTCCTACAAATTAAACCTCTTTTAATAGCTTCCTTGCTTACTTTTATAGATAACTTTTCAGTTGTTTTCTCATTTTCAAACTCAATGGCGGCCATTAATCCAAGTCCTCTTACATCACTAACACTATTTGTTGTTTGGACTAATTTCTTCAAACCAATATATAGTTTCTCGCCCATATTGCTAACATTGGTTAAAATACCTTCTTTTTCTAGAATATCAATATTTTTTAAAGCAACAGCACATGCAACCGGATGACCACTATAAGTAAACCCATGAAAAAGAGCATCATTGGAATACATGATTAATTCTTGATGCATCCTCTCTGAAAGCATAACTCCTCCTAAAGGAAAATAACCACTTGTAACCCCTTTAGCAAAGCACATCATATCTGGGGTAACATTCCAATGCTCCATCGCAAACATCTTTCCTGTCCTTCCAAATCCAGTAATAACTTCATCTGCAATGAATAAGATATCAAATTCATCACATATCTTTCTAATTTCAATAAAATATTCAGGGGGAGGAACATGCACCCCACCAGCGCCTTGAACAGGCTCAGCAATGAATGCAGCTACTGTTTCCGGACCTTGTGCTAATATGGCTTCACGAAGTGCATGATGTGAAAATGCTTCAACATGTAGAAAATCCGGTGCTTTAGAACCTATAAACCTTTGAAAATGTTCGATACCCGTGGCACTTGTAGAACCGATTGTGAGCCCGTGGTAAGCATTTTTTCTTGCAATGATCTTTGTTTTATCAGGTTTTCCTTTTACCTTCCAATAATGGCGAACCAGCTTGAAGGCCGTGTCTGTTGCTTCAGAACCACCTGAAGTAAAAAAGGTGGCTCTCAGATTACCAGGTGAAATTTCTGATAGTTTTTTTGCCAGCTGAATGGCTGGTTCATGACTGACCGTTCCAAACGCAGTGCTGTATCCAAGCTTACTCATTTGTTCCATCGCAACAGTGGCTAATTCAGTTCTTCCATGCCCAACATTCACATTCCATAGAGAAGATAAGCCATCTATCACTTTCTTCCCTTCAATATCTTCTAAATACACTCCTTCCCCTTTAGTGAAAATAAACTCCGGCCCTTTTTCCTGCTGAGACTTAATTGATGATGATGGATGGAGGAAATACTTCTTATCATGTTCTATTAACTCATCAATATGATTTTGTTGTTTTACCTCTAGCATTTTTCATCCTCCCATAAATAGTTAATTTAATACTGGAGCTCTTAAGCTTTTTTGATTTTCATCATATAGTAATTCAGTAATTTCCTGCTTTATTTCCCTGTATTCCGGTTCTAAGAAACTATCATGACTTCTTGGACGTTCGAGTGGAATTTCAATTCTCTTTTTCACCTTTCCCGGATGAGAGGACATAACATAGACAACATCTCCTAAAATAATGGCTTCATCGATATCATGTGTAACAAATAAAACTGTTTTATGATTTTTTTCCCATAAATCAATTAATAGACTTTGCATAAGTGTCCTTGTTTGGGCATCTAAAGCCCCAAATGGTTCATCCATTAAAAGGATTTCTGGATCATTGGCTAACATTCTTGCTATTGCAACCCTTTGTTGCATTCCTCCGGATAACGAAGATGGATATAGATGTTCAAATCCCCTTAGCTTTATTTGATCAATGAGCATTTCTGAGACTTTCTCTCTTTCAGCTTGTGGGACATTTTGAATTTTAAGACCAAACTCAATATTTTGCCGAACTGTTAACCACGGATAAAGAGTGTAACTTTGAAACATCATCCCTCTGCTTTTATCAGGTTTTGGGTTTGTTTTTTCATTAACCTTTACAAATCCTGTTGATGGTTTCTCTAGTCCTCCCACTATTTTTAATAAGGTTGATTTTCCGCAACCAGATGCACCTACAATACAAGTAAATTGACCATCTTGAATATCCATGTTTACTTCTTCAAGTGCTGTTACTGGTTTAGGCTCTGCTGGAAACTGTTTACTAAGAGATCTAATCGTTATCATGCCTTCACACCCTTTATTTAAGTTTCTTACCTTTTTACATAAGGAAATAGTTTACGATAAAGTTTTGCGAATAGAAAATCACTAAAAAAGCCCAACAGCCCAATAATAATAACTCCACCAATTATTTGCCCTGTATTTAAGTAGCGTTGAGCCGTCATGATCACATGACCAATTCCTGTTTCTGCTGCAACTAACTCAGCAACGATTAAATAGGTCCAGGTCCAACCTAGTACAGAACGAAGATTATCCACTACTCCAGGCATACAAGCTGGAACTAATACACTTGTAAAGAGCTTCCTTCTATTTGCTCCTAATGTATAAGAAACATTTAATAAATCTTTCGAAACATTTGAAGACACATCCATTATTAAGAAAACTAAAGGGAAAAATGTACCAAAGAAGATGACCGCAATTTTTTCAGTTTCTCCGATTCCCATCCAAAGAATAAACAATGGAATGAGAGCAGTAACCGGGAGATACCTAGCTATTCCAATGATAGGTTCAAAAAAACTTCTCGGTCCACTGTAAGACCCCATTAAAATTCCAAGTGGGACAGCTAAAACAGCAGCTAATACATATCCAACAAGAATCCTAAAGAAACTAGTACCTATATCCACAATAAATTGTTGCTCTGCAAATAGTTCCCAGACTGTGGCTAGCACTGCAGTTGGAGTTGGTAAGAAAACAGTTGGGAGAATTCCAGAATATGTTAGTGCTGACCAAAAAATGAGAAGCAACACAAATGGTAAGGTAGCCAAAATCTTTGATTCCGTTTTTGAAATTGATTCTTTTGGTGTAAAGTACCGAGAAAGAATCTCCTTAAACCTACCTTCCTTTTCCATTTCATGTTCTGAAATTGGTATGGTTTTTAATTCATTCGTATGTGAGGTGCTTTTCTCCATTGAACATACCTCCCTGAAAGATTAATTTTCTGAAATAAACGAAGGATCTATCGCCCCTTTTACTTTTTCGGGGTCAGCTTCTTCTTTCATAACACCCTTCTCAAACCATAAGCCTGCCGCTGTTTCTGCTAATTCAAGCGCACTTCCTGGATCTGATGTTGTACCAAAGAATTCTTTTGAATCATCAATTGTCATGATATGCAAGCCCTCAAGCTGAGCCTTTGCATCATCTGCTGATCCATTAATTCTCTTTCCAAGTACTTTATAAGCTTCTTCCGGATTTTCGTTTAAATAAGTAACAGCCCGATCGTAAGCTTTTGCGAAAGCCTTCACTGCTTCCGGATTGTCTTCGATAAACTTTTCACCAAAAGCAAATACATCAACGATTAGATCAGGATAATCAGCAGAACTAACAAGAACCTTTCCAAAATCTGATGCCTCCGCATTACTTAACCATGGCTCCCATGTAACAGCAGCATCAACTTTCCCAGAAGAAAAGGCTGCACCAGCTTCAGAAGATGTCATTTCTTTCACCTTCACATCATCTAACGATAATCCATGATCTGATAGAACATTAGCAAGAAACCATTCACTAACAGATCCAACTTCTACTGCAACTTCTTTCCCTTTTAAATCACTAACGTCTTCTATCTCCTTCTTTGCAATAATTCCATCTGCTCCTTGTGATTGATCAAGACCAAAGACTGCTTTTAGAGCTAATCCTTCTGTTAAGCTTCTTGGAAGGCTATCAATTGTCGTTGCCATTGCGTCAATTTTATTTGATGCAAGTGAGCTTTTAATTTGAGCAGTATCTTCTATGGTTGAATAATCAACTTCCAAACCTTCTTCCTCAAAATATCCTAAGTCTTGTGCAAGCCATAGTCCGGAATAACCGATCCATGTCACTGTTCCTATTCGGATCTTCGTTGTCTCCTTCTCTGACTCAGAAGCGGATGATGTGCTTTCAGAATTACCGCAGGCTGTAAGGACTAATAAAGAGATTAACAAAAAGATAGATAACACTCGTTTCTTTAAGTGATTCATATTTACTCCATCCTCTCTTCCATTCATTTCAACGATTCTTCATGTACAGTCACTAGTTCGTTTGCTCTTTTCTTATATGCAAGTAATGATAAAAATTCAAAGGCAATATGCGCGGCATTTAAAGCAGTAACCCCTGTCGGATCACGATCAGGTAACACCTCAACTAAATCAAAGCCAATAAAATTCGAACCAGCCACACCCCTTAAAAGTTCCAATGCTTGTGCAATTGTAAACCCTCCAACCTCAGGTGTACCGGTTCCAGGTGCATATGCAGGATCTAAGAAATCAATATCAAACGTTAAGAAAGTTGGACTGTTTCCAATACGCTGGCGTGCTCTTTTTATCACTTCCTTCGTACCAATTTCGTGTAGCTCTAGCCCAGTTATTACTTCGTAGCCTAGACCTTTTTGTTCTTCTAGATCTTGCTTAGAATACAATCTCATCCCAATTTGTATCGATTTTGACGTATCTACAATTCCTTCTTCAACCGCTCTTCTAAACATGGTTGCATGTGTATATTTTTTTCCTCCATAAGATGTGTCCCATGTATCACTATGTGCATCAAAATGAAGTAAACTAACAGGACCAAATACTTCTGCAGCTGCACGTAAATGTGGGAGTGAAATTCCATGATCACCACCTAAAATGATTGGAACAATTCCTCTCTGAAAATATGGAACAAGTTGTTTTTGAATCATGTCATAAGTTTCTTCTGTATATCCTGGTACCGTCTGCATATCCCCACTATCTACACCAGAAAGATAATCAAACACATCAATATCCAACCCCGGATTATACGTATGTAATCGAGTTGATCGGGAACGAATGGCCTCAGGACCAAATCTCGTTCCAGTGGCAAACGTGACCCCTGTATCAAAGGGATGACCTAAAATAGCAAAATCAATGTTCTCCTTTGTTTTGGAATGTGGTAAGTGCATGAAAGTTCTAATCCCCGAAAAAATTGGCATCTCTCTACTAGTTTCTGGTCTGTACATAATAAAACTCCTTTCGTTTTTTCAGTTTTCTTAAAACTTAAACCTCAATAATTGAGGTTACTTCGCTATCTTCTAGGAGAATATTTTCTTTTCTAATTTTTAACTTAGTCCCATTAAATCACAGGTATCATGCACTGACTATAAGCTTGGAAGATTCTATGACGTATTTTTTGAATAATCTGAAAATATAAGTTAGATTCCTGAATTTTCATTGACTTTCACCTTACCTTTTTTTACGATGGAAACTATATAAACATTTTTTGTTTATATAGTTTTTGCTTCCACTACACTGAAAATTGAAAAGGGTGGATAAAATGAAAGAAAGAATTATGGTGGCATTTATAGAAGAAGTTCAAAGAAAAGGAATAAAATTCACAATGGATGAGTTAGCAGAAAATTTAGGTGTTAGTAAAAGAACAATTTATGAGCATTATTCATCTAAGAAAGATATTTTAGATGAAATTATCATTAAATCCTTTCATGATATAGAAGAAAAGGAGAAAATTATTCTTGATAAACAAGACATTTCCACTATACAGAAAATAAAAGAAGTACTAATTATTGTCCCTACTTTTTTTGATCTATATGATCAGCAAATCCTTGATCAAATGAAAAAATATTATCCGGAACAATGGGAAAAAGTCATGTTCGGTTTAAATAACACGTGGAATAACTTAAGATCCCTTTTAGAAAAGGGTGTAGAAGAAGGAGTTATTAAAGAATTTAATTTTAATATTGTCATGAAGTTAATCTCTAATGGTACACATTGGTTCTTTGATCAAAACTATTTAATTAAGCATAATATTAACCTAACAGAAGCATTTACAACGGTAGGAGAAATATTGTTATTTGGATTGGTAAAAGAAGCCGATTAACCCCATAAACATCTTATAAAAAAATCCACCAGCTTTCAAAACTGGTGGATTTCTCATTATACCATTACCTTACACATATCATTTGTAAACTCAACAGGATCTTGAATTGGTAAGCCTTCAATTAACAATGCTTGGTTGTAAAGAAGGTTTGTATAGAGTGTTACTTTTTCTTTGTCACTATCAAATGCATTTTTTAGAGATTGAAACACTTCGTGGTTGCTGTTGATTTCTAAGATTTTTTCTGCCTTTACATTTTGATTATCAGGCATAGCACTTAGAATTTTTTCCATTTCAATTGTTACTTCACCTTCTGTTGTTAAACAAACAGGATGAGATTTTAGACGCTTAGATAATCTAACATCCTTCACTTTATTTGATAGAATATTTTTCATGAACTCAAAGAGCTCTTTATTTTCAGTTTGCTCGGATTCTGTTTGCTTTTGATCTTCTTCTGACTCAATTCCTAAGTCACCGCTAGAAACCGATTTGAATTCTTTTTCGTTATAGTTCATGAGCATTTTGATCGCAAACTCATCAATATCTTCTGTAAAGAAAAGAATTTCATAGCCTTTTTCAGAAACTAATTCTGTTTGTGGTAATTTTTCAATTCTCTCGATCGACTCACCAGAAGCATAGTAAATATACTTTTGATCTTCAGCCATTCTTGAAACATACTCATCAAGTGAAACAAGCTTTTTCTCTTTTGAAGAATAAAACATTAATAAGTCCTGTAACACTTCTTTGTTGCTTCCAAAGTCACTGTACACTCCATATTTTAGCTGTCTACCAAAGGATTTGTAAAACTTCTCATAATTTTCACGATCATTTTTCATGAGACTTTTCAATTCATTTTTAATCTTTTTGCTAATGTTTTTTGAAATGAACTTTAACTGACGATCTTGCTGTAAAATTTCCCTTGAAATATTAAGTGATAAATCCTCAGAATCAACCATTCCTTTAACAAAGCTAAAATAATCTGGAAGGAGTTCCGGACATTTATTCATGATTAGTACGCCGTTTGAATATAGCTCTAAGCCCTTTTCATATTCCTTTGAATAGTAATCAAATGGCATGTTTTCAGGGATATAAAGAATTGCATTGTATCTTACTGTACCGTCAACATTAATATGGATATGCTTAATTGGCTTATCAAATCCGTAATGCTTTTCATTGTAAAAGGCTACATAGTCATCATCTGTTAATTCATTTTTGTTTTTTCTCCAGATTGGTACCATGCTGTTAATAATTTGTTCTTCTTCGTATTCTTCTAACTCATTATCGCTGCCTTCTTTAGCTCGTTGGCCTTTAACATCCATTTTGATTGGATAGCGAATAAAATCAGAGTATTTTTTAATGATTGATTTTAATTTATATTCTTCTAAAAACTCATCATAGTTTTCTTCTTCTTCATTTTCTTTTATCTTTAAAATAATTTCTGTACCAACTGTTTCTTTTTCATATGGTTCAATAGAGTAGCCTTCAGCACCTTGTGATTCCCATTTGTAAGCTTCATCACTTCCAAGCGCTTTACTGATAACAGTAACAACATCAGCTACCATAAATGCAGCGTAAAACCCAACTCCAAACTGACCAATAATATCATGGCCATCCTTTGATTCATTTTCCTTTTTGAATGCTAAGGAACCACTTTTGGCAATAACACCAAGGTTGTTTTCAAGCTCTTCCTTTGTCATGCCAATTCCTGTATCTAAAATAGTAAGTGTTCTATTCTCTTTATTTGGTGTAAGTTTGATAAAATAACTGTCCTTTTCAAAGCTTAATGAATCATCTGTTAGAGCTTTGTAGTAGATTTTATCAATCGCATCACTAGCATTTGAAATTAACTCTCTTAAAAACACCTCTCGTTGTGAGTAAATAGAGTTAATCATCATTTCCAACAATCTTTTGGATTCTGCTTTAAATTGCTTTTTTTCCAATTTACAACCTCTCCTCTTCAAAAATTTATCCTACTTTATTATGTAGTAAAATAGAAAATGATTAGGTGTTCTATGGACACTCCTTCTTTTAGTTTAGCACTCTATGCTCTAGAGTGCTAAACTATTATTTAAATATCATATTTCTCTTATCAATGTCAACTGGTGGCAAATAAAAAAGTGCAATGAAAGCTAAGAATTAGCAGTCATTGCACTTCAACTTTTTATACTAAAGCAGCTAATCTTTCTGTTACCTGCTCTTCTGTTAATCCATTTTCCGAAACATAGCGATTACGTTCATGTACTCGGCACTCATGACTACATGCGCGCAAGTATTTATGCTCATTTTCCTCAGAGCAAAGAATTTTTTTATTACATTCAGGATTACCACAGTTAACAAAGCGTTCACAAGGTTCACCAGTAAAATGATCTTTTCCAATAACAGTTGGTTCTACTTGGTTAACAGGTACGATTAGACGCTCATCAAATACATAACACTGACCGTCCCAATCCTTCCCTTGTACTTCAGGATCTTTACCATAAGTAACAATCCCGCCGTGAAGCTGTGCCACATCCTCAAATCCCTCTTGACGAAGCCAACCTGAGAATTTTTCACAACGAATACCACCTGTGCAATACGTTAAGATCTTTTTCCCTTCAAACTTTTCTTTGTTTTGACGAATCCAATCTGGTAACTCTTTAAACGTATTAATATCAGGTAAAATAGCATTTTTGAAATGACCAACAGCATACTCATAGTCATTTCTAGCATCAATAATAACTGTATCTTCTTGTTTCATTGCTTCCATAAATTCTTTAGGGCTGTAATATTTACCTGTTAGCTCTAACGGGTTAACATCCTCTTCTAAACGAAGCGTCACAAGCTCTGGACGATGACGAACCTTCATTTTTTTGAAGGCATGCTCATCTTCTTCATCTATTTTATAAACCATTTCAGCAAAGCGTGGATCTTCTTTCATGTGAGCCATGTATTGATCCGTTTGCTCAACAGTTCCTGAAACCGTTCCATTAATTCCTTCAGAAGCTATTAAAATTCTACCTTTTAGCCCAAGGTTTTTACAAAACTCTAAATGCTCTTGAGCATACTCTTCAGGGTTATCAATATGAACATAGTGATAGTATAGTAAAACGCGATATTCTTTTGACATATATTTTTCACCTTCTATATTATATTTGCAAGATATACATACAGAGATGGTTACTTGCTTTTACATTTTACTTGTTTATAAAATGTAACATCTTATTTAAACAAATTTTCTATGAAAATGCAAATTGATAGTTTACAAAGGTGAGAAATACCAATTTTATTTGTGTTCTCTCCGATTTTTATTCATTCCCGCGATGAATGACACTTCCCTTGCTTTTCTCCATCGTTTTGTCGTTCATTCCCGTGATGAACGACACTTCCCTTGCTTTTCTCCATCGTTTTGTCGTTCATTCCCGCGATGAACGACACTTCTCTTGCTTTTCTCGATCGTTTTGTCGTTCATTCCCGCGATGAACGACACTTCCCTTGTTTTTCTCGATCGTTTTGTCGTTCATTCCCGCGATGAACGACACTTCCCTTGCTTTTCTCCATCGTTTTGTCGTTCATTCCCGCGATGAACGACACTTCCCTTGCTTTTCTCCATCGTTTTGTCGTTCATTCCCGCGATGAACGACACTTCCCTTGTTTTTCTCGATCGTTTTGTCGTTCATACTCGCGATGAACGACACTTCCCTTGCTTTTCTCCATCGTTTTGTCGTTCATTCCCGCGATGAACGACACTTCTCTTGTTTTTCTCCATCGTTTTGTCGTTCATTCCCGCGATGAACGACACTTCCCTTGCTTTTCTCCATCGTTTTGTCGTTCATCCCCGCAATGAACGACACTTCCCTTGTTTTTCTCGATCGTTTTGTCGTTCATTCCCGCGATGAACGACAATTGTAACTCCATTCAAAAATAGCCCAATTTCAATTTATTGGACAGCATTCAATATTAAAAATCAAGCAAAATCCTCTTCATTTTTAAACCAAGTTGTTACATCTGAGATTGCCTTTCTTTTCCCCTTTATTTCTTTCATATCAGGGTAACCAATGTATAATAATCCAACCATCTCAGATTCAGAAGATAACTTAAACAATTTCTTTACCTCGTTTGAATAACAGCTTTCACCTGTTCTCCAAATGGCACCCAATCCAAGGGCATGGGCTGCGAGCAGCATATTTTGAACAGAAGCACAGACAGCTGCCGCTTCCTCCTTCATCATGACACGTTTATTTGCTTTTGTTGATTCTACAGCAACGGCAATTATAACGGGTGCTCGCAAAGGTTTATTTTCTTCTCTTTCTAATCGCTTTTGACTTTCTTCACTATTTGGATCTTCTAGTGTTTTCTCCACAAGAGATGCGAGTGTTTTACCAAGTGCTTTTCTCGCATCACCTGTTAATACAAAAAATCTCCATGGCTCTGTTCGGAAATGTGAAGGTGCCCAGGTTCCTGCTTGAACAATTTGATGAATCAACTCACTAGGGACAGGATCTTCTTTTACTTTTCCAATACTCCTTCTAGTTGCAATAGCTGAAAGGACGTCCATTATTTTCACTCCCATTTTTTAAGTTATTTCATCTTATTCAAAAACATGAGAAATGACTCTTTAGAATAACCTTCTCTAAATCACACCTACTCCCCCCATTAAATAAATAGCGAGAATGAATAGTATAAACATAGGAGGGGTTAGAGTGGAATCTTATGTTAAAGATGCACTAGATGAGTGGAAAGAGGAAATGTTAAAACAAAAGCTTGATTTAGATGAAGAATACGAAAAAATCAAAAGTGAATTACAAATCTATTCTTATAAGTCAGGTATTACAAAACAAGTTATTCAATCAACAATAAATGATGAAATTATTGAAACGATCAAATCAACTTATCAAGTACCCTTTGTTGAAAAATACGAACAATTGAAGCAATACATACGAGTTTTGGAAGAAAAACGAAAAGTATATCAAATGTTTGTTGATAAAATTCAAAAAGTAAGTGAAACAGAAGTAAACGAGAGTCATGTTTAAGAGAGCAAACATGACCCTCGTTTTTTTGATTTTTCCTTACTAGGAAATTATTAGATAGACTAGAATGATATGGAAGGTTTGTAACGTTCCTATCATCTTATTGTAATAACGTAAACAAACTGTTAAGTGCTTGTTCTTTTAAACTCTTTTTTTCGTGGTAAGATGAACTCATTGATTAGCTCAGGTGCTAACAAGGAGGTTATACAACATGAAAAATAAGATTCTATCGTTAATTACCTTCGTATCACTAACAGCTGGATTTTCAGCACATGCAGCTGCAGAAGAGGTGACTGTAAAAGAAGGTGACACTTTATGGGAAATCGCAAAGTTAAATGAAGTAGAAGTAGAGAATATAATAGATTGGAATAAGCTTCCTGGTGATATGATTCAACCAGAAGATCAATTAAAACTCCATGAATCACATGAAGTATCAACAGGAGAAACATTATGGGATATTGCTGAAGAATATGATGTTGAGGTTGAAGAAATTGAAGCCTGGAACGAAATTGATTCACACATCATTAAACCAGGAGGCGAGTTAATCATTAAAGAAACCGAAAAGGCACAAACGTCTTCTGAAGATAAAGAAACCGAATCAAATAAGGAATATAGTAAAGAATTAACTGTTACTGCTACAGCCTATACAGCAAATTGTGAAGGCTGCTCTGGTACAACTAAGATGGGAATTGATCTCCATGCCAATCCTGATAAAAAGGTAATAGCTGTCGACCCTGATGTGATTCCATTAGGATCAACTGTAGAGGTTGAAGGTTATGGGACAGCGATTGCGGCAGATACCGGTGGAGCTATTAAGGGAAATAAGATTGATGTTTTTATCCCCTCAGAATCAGATGCTCTACAATGGGGAAAACAGCAAGTAGAAGTGAAAATTATAGAAGAATAAACAATTACACCCCTTTGGTGAGTAAGAGTACCAAGGGGGTGTAGTTTTACTATTTTTTAATAACCGGAATCCATATCTCTGCTCGATAATCTTCTGAATAAGCATCTCCTTCAGGGTAAACCTCTATTTCCGGTGCAGGAGCATGCTCGTACCCTGTCGCAGGAAACCACTCAGAAAAAATTCGTTTCCAAACATGCTGAATAGCGTGAGGCATAGGACCAACAGACTCAAAAACAGCCCACGTAGAAGCAGGTATTTCTTTGACCTCTAAATCTGGGGATATCTTATCAGTCGTTTTTTCAACCGCAATATAATAGGTAAATTCATTTTTTTGCTGATTACCTTCCGCACAGACTCCTAATATTCCCATTTCTCCAGCTTGTTGTGCAAGCTTCTCAGTAAACCCATTCTCATTTGATTCTTTCCAAAATAATGGAATTTTTTCATTATTATTCTCCATTGAGACCCGGATCCCTTTACCAACAACATGAAATGCTTCTTTTTGAATGATCTTATAATTCATTTCTTCTTCTCCTTTTAGTTGGATTTGAAAGGAAAGCTTAGGAAAGGCTTTGACGGTTTTGCCTGAGTGCCTCACTTCAATTGGACTAATTCCATGTGCTTTTCGAAATGCTTTCGAAAAGGATTCAGGACTTTCATAGCCATACTTTAAAGCAATGTCCAATACTCTTACATTTGAATGAATTAGTTCTTGTGCTGCTAATGTTAACCTTCTTTTTCGAATATACTCGGCCACAGTAAATCCGGTAAGTATTTGAAACATTCTTTGAAAATGAAACCTAGACATACAGGCAATTTTTGCTGCTTCTTCAATAGTCAAATGTGAAGCTAAATTGTTTTCAATAAATGCAATAGAATCATTTATTTTCTGTAAGCTCTCCATATGCTCCCCCTCATCCATACAATAACAAAGAAGTAACCTAATTTACCTGTCATTGCTTGCACAATAATGACAGATTAAATTCACTTGTTCTTAAAATCTATTCAATAACCTTTTTTTATAGTGTCTTATACCAAATTTTAGCTTTTACTGTCGTTAATTGAAAGAAATCTAGTTTATCCGCCATATTTTAATAGATTGTGCAGAGAAATGTAGATAAATATTTGCAGGAAATCTTCCACTTTTCTAAAACTTATTTATAAAAGAGCTTTGTTACTCTTATCTGTTCATTTTCATCCTCCTTTATTCAAAGGAAGGAGCAAAATGAATAATGAGTTTTAACATAGCGGATAAAGAAACTAAAGGAAAGGTGGTCATTTTTCGTGAGAGACGATTTGACCTTACAACAACTAGCAGAAGGAATTCCAAAATCACTTCTTAATGCATCAGATAAAGATTTAGAAGGCTTCCAGCATATTATTGAAGAAACAATTAAATTACGTGAAGGACACCGAAATCTTCAAAAACTAATTAAAAGCTTCTCAACATCAGGTATCCAACGTTCGTAAATTAACTTTTGAGTCATACTTATTAAGAGAGCCATTACCCAGGCTCTTTTTCTATGGAATTATTCCATAATGCATAAAAAATCACTTGATTTTAGAAGTCAATTTTACAAGCCAAAAAGGGAGAAATAACAGAAAAAATGTTCCTAGTGCCACAAACTCTAAAGGAATGATATACCACGGCCATTGTCCAAAATAATCAATCATAGATGGATTAACAGGCTTTCTAGAAATGTACATATAATTACCACCAAGAATTAGATTCAAGACAAAGATGAACGCTGCATAAACATTTAACCATATAAAGGCCTTCCAAATTGATTTAAATTCAGGACGGAATCCACTAACAAACACCATAAATAAATTTGCAAGAACAGTACTTCCGTGTGATACAAAAAAATGGACATATCGAAAATGAGGAAATGTGTAATGACTAATATCAGGTGTAATCATAGCTTGTATCGCACTACCAACACCAGCGAAGAATGTGAACTCAAATAATGAATATGATTTGGTCAACAACATAACAGCAGATAATAGAATCGTAATGCTACTAAGGTGCAAAGGCAAAGAATGAGTATATGTCCAAGAATCAAACCAGTATAGCCATATATGTAGGCTGATTTCTGAAAATAACATAATAAAAAATAAAGTCATACGCGCAATTTTATTATAAGGTTCTTGTCTTAGAACATCTCTTACTAAATAAATGAAAACAATAAGTAGAATAAAGATAAAGAGAGTTCCTAAATGAACAGGTGAAAATAATGTAAAGGCATGATCTGTTTGTGGAAAAAAAATCCCTTCCATTACATGTCACCTCTTTCTTAGAAATGATGTTTTAATTTAGTGTATCTCTTTAAAAGGAAGGTTATCACTTTTCAAAAGCAAAAACAGTCATGTTTTTTGTCTTCTTGAACGAAAAAACCAGCCTCAATCTGAGACTGGCTACTATATTCATTACCCATTTACCTCTGTACCTAAGCTAGACGGATTTAATCCAACTGCTTCAAATACTTTACCGAATTTTTCATCACCTTGTGTGAATGTTTCATTCGCAGCATCTAATGAAGGTGCATCCTTCTTCAACTCATCTGCTTTTGCTTGATAAGAATCAGATAAATCTTTAATCGCTGCTTCTAAGTCAGCTTTATGATCTGCCAATTCCTCCGGTACCTCTACACCATTAAGTCCTTCTACGACTGCTGCTGCAGAAGCTTCAGCTGCTGTTTTCATTTCTGCAGTTGGCTCTTCTTCTGCTTCATACGCATTTAAATCTGCATCATTTTCATTAATTGCTTTTGAAACGGTCATGTAAAATTGCATCATTGCACTTTTTGCGTTTTGTTCTTTGTCAGCACCTTCAGTTGCTTCCTCACCTGCTGCTTTATCTTGCTCTTTCGTTGTTCCCTCTGATTCTTCAGAACATGCCGCTAATCCAATAGACAACATTAACACTGAAATTAAAAACCAAAACTTTTTCATCGATTTCCCCTCCAATTAATTACTAGCATATGTATAGATAACCTGATCACTCAACCTAATAATATTTTCCATATTCTGAATGATCTTCCACCTATGTATTATAGGATTCTAATAAAAGAATATCAACTGTTATTTTACGAAAATATATAATCATATATTTCCTATTTTATCGAGTAAACACTTAATTTTTTTTAGCCTAATAAACATTAGTCGTACTTATATTATAAAAGGTTACAAGAAAATATTCATATTAAAAATACCCTTTAATAGAAAAAATTTACATTATTTTTGAAAAATTTTTAAAATTCTCAAAACATAAAAAAAAGAGGCAACCCCCATTCTTACAAGGGCTGCCTCTTTCCAACATTAATTAGATCCTGTCTTCAATAGAACTTCTTGTTCATCTTCAAGTTTTACAGATTTTGATTTAACATATTTTGCTGTTAAAATCACTGCTGCAACAACAAGAATTTCAAAACCATACTTAACAAAGCCATTTTCAAATAATCCACTTAAGAAATGTTCACCAACAATCATTTTTGAAGCTGTCCAAGCAAGAACACCGGCGCCGATTGTAACGATGATTGGATATCTGTCAATCCATTTAAGAATTAACGTACTCCCCCACATAACAACTGGTACAGAAATAAGTAATCCGATAACAACTAGTAGCATGTTACCATGTGATGCACCTGCTACAGCTAATACATTATCAAGTCCCATTAACGCATCCGCAATAATAACGGTACGAATCGCTGCCCAAAAACTATCTCCGGCTTTAACATCACCATGATCATTATCATCCACAAGCAGTTTATAAGCTATGAAAACTAATAGAAGTCCACCAACTAAATGAAGACCAGGGATAGCTAATAACCAAACAACTGCTAAAGTCGCAACAATTCGAATCGCTATTGCTCCTATAGATCCCCATAAAATAACTTTTTTCTGTTGATGTTTAGGCAAATTTCTTGCCGCAAGCCCAATTAAAATGGCATTGTCTCCAGCTAAAACCAAATCAATCACAATAATAGATAAAAGTGCAGTGAGAAATTCCATTTCCATCTTGATTACCTCCTTCTGATATTGTTTTCAATCTGAAAGTTAAAAGATTGAAAGATTGCTTTTTACAAAAATAAAGAGACCTTTGCCATAGTGGCAAAGGTCTCGCTAAGCACAAACATTATGCCAATAAAGCCGATGAACCTCGTTCATGTAATGACGACTTTATTTCAGGTTAAACCTGACGCTACTCCCCTTTACGGTGGGAAATTTTACTATCGATTTGTCTATTTGTCATTATACTTTATTTTATGGGCGTGTGTCTATGATTTTGTTTAAGTGACAGGCACCACCCGGATTTTGTCGAATCAATTTTTTTCTCCTATTTAATATGAAAAACATCCAAATTACAATCTATAAATTCCATATATTACCACTTGCCCTTTCTCCTATATGACACTTGTCATACTCATTCTATGACACCTATGTCTACAAATTTCAAGAGACTATTTTTATAATTTAGTTAAGGATAGAAAACCCTTGATTGAAATGGGAGACAACATAAAACGTTCCTTCCTATTCATTCCACTCAATTTTTTTAACTACAGACTACTTTGTCTTTTTAACGTTTTTAAAGAAGGGAATTAAAAAATGAGTAAACAATTACAACGTAATTTAAGGAAGCAAGTCGCTCCTTATGAACAGTCAAGCTCGAAGGATAGTATCATTCAACTTATCACAACAATCGGTCCATTCATTATTCTATGGATTCTTGCCTATCAAAGCTTAGCGATTTCCTATCTTCTTACATTAGCTTTTACCATTATTGCTGGTGGCTTTCTTGTACGAATTTTTATCATCTTCCATGATTGCTGTCATTACTCATTCTTTAAGAATAGAAATGCAAATAAAATACTTGGAACAATAACAGGAATCCTTACTTTATTCCCTTACAGTCAATGGCAGCATGACCATTCCATCCACCATGCTACTAGCGGGAATTTAGACAAACGAGGAACTGGAGATATATGGGTACTTACAGTTGATGAATACCTTTCCTCTTCATTATTTGAAAGAATTAAATATCGTTTATATCGAAATCCAATCGTTATGTTTGGACTTGGTCCAATCTATGTTTTTCTTATTAAAAATCGTTTTAACAAAAAAGGAGCTAGACGTAACGAAAGATACAATACGTACCTTACTAACATAGCAATTGTTGTATTTGCAGGACTGTTGTGCTGGATGCTTGGAGTGATCCCGTTTTTATTAGTACAGTTACCTATCTTTTTAATTTCAGGCTCATTAGGAATCTGGCTATTTTATGTACAGCATACGTTTGAGGATTCTTACTTTGAAAAGAATGAAGAGTGGGAATACGTTATGGCAGCTGTAGAAGGCAGCTCGTATTATAAGCTACCAAAACTGTTACAATGGCTTTCCGGTAACATTGGTTATCATCATGTTCACCATTTAAGTCCGAGAGTACCAAACTATAAATTAGAAGCGGTACACAAT
The DNA here is from genome assembly GCF_003667825.1 of Metabacillus litoralis. NCBI lineage: Bacteria > Bacillati > Bacillota > Bacilli > Caryophanales > Bacillaceae > Metabacillus > Metabacillus litoralis. Next base: position 3,019,671 of record NZ_CP033043.1, read on the forward strand.
AATACAGAACCATTACAAAACGTTCCAACAATTACACTAGCAACAAGCTTGAAGTCGTTAAAGTTCCGTCTTTGGGACGCACAGAATAAAAGGTTTGTTGGCTTTAATTATTTGTCAAAACTACAAAAGTAATATTCTTCTTTAGAGGATGACGTATTAGTACAAACTGTCGGGAATGAAGCGTACTAATTTTTGTCATCCTCTTAAAGTTTTAAGTAAATATATGTTAAAATATGATGTAATTTCATCTTAATTAAAGTAGGTTCTATCATGAAAAAAAGAGTTAACATTTTTCAAAAAAGCAATGGGATCTCCCCTTATATTTGGGCTTTTTTAAGCATTTTACCTTTTTATTTTATTTTTCAATCATCCTCTACAGCAGAAATTATTACAGGCATAATCCTAACTATATCGTTTTTCATTACACTTCGTTACGCCTTTCTTGCTAAAAGCTGGAGAATCTATGTGCTAACACTGATCCTGATTGGGATATCATTTACTTCAACTTATCTATTTAATTATTTTTATTTTTCCTTTTATATTGCTTATTTCATTGGAAATATAAAGGACCGTGCTGCCTTTTTAACACTATATATTATCCATTTAGTCAGTACAGCTGTTGCCATAAACTTTAGTATCGTTTTACATGAGCAGTTGCTATTACGTCAGGCTCCCTTCGTGATTATAAGCTCACTTAGTGTCATTTTTCTTCCATTTAGTATTTATAATCGTAAACAACGTGATCAACTCCAAGAAAAGCTGAAAGATGCAAATAAACGAATATCTGAACTAGTTATACTTGAAGAACGTCAACGAATAGCCCGGGACCTTCATGACACATTAGGTCAAAAGTTATCCATGATTGGTCTGAAAAGTGACTTAGCGCGAAAAATTATTTATAAAGATCCAGAGCAGGCAAAAAATGAAATGAAAGAAATTCAACAAACAGCTAGAACAGCATTAAACGAAGTTAGAAAAATGGTGTCGCAAATGAGAGGTATTCGAATAAAAGAGGAAATGATTCATGTTAAGCAAATATTAAAAGCAGCTCAAATCAATTTAGTTTGTGACCAAGAAATGGTCTTATCAAACGTCCCATTGTTAACCGAAAACATTTTAAGTATGTGTTTAAAAGAAGCTGTGACAAATGTTGTGAGACATAGTAAGGCCTCTACTTGTTATCTTTCTCTCGAACAAAATTCGACCGAATTAATCATGACCATTAAGGATGATGGAATCGGTTGTGAAGACATTACATTCGAAAAAGGAAACGGCCTGTCCGGGATGAGGGAACGCCTGGATTTTGTTAATGGAAATCTTGAAATAAAAACTGAAAAAGGTACATCTTTAACGATAAGAGTACCTAATGTTGTAAAACAGATAGATTAGGAGGGGCTTGCTATGATACGAATTGTCATTGCTGAAGATCAACAAATGCTTTTAGGTGCCTTAGGTTCACTTCTTAACTTGGAGGACGATATGGAAGTTGTTGGCAAGGCTAATAATGGAGAGGAAGCCCTTGCACTTGTTCAAAAACACAGTCCTGATATATGTATAATGGATATAGAAATGCCTAAAATGACTGGTCTTGAAGCTGCAGAAAAGCTTGTGAGCAGCGATTGTAAAGTAATCATCCTTACAACGTTTGCCCGTTCAGGTTATTTTCAAAGAGCCATTAAAGCTGGTGTCAAAGGATACCTTCTAAAGGATAGTCCCAGTGATGAGTTAGCGAATTCAATAAGAAGCATAATGTCAGGCAGACGAATATATGCACCTGAACTAATGGACGACGTATATAGTGAAGAAAATCCCTTAACTGAGCGCGAAAAGGAAGTACTAGGCTTAGTCGCAGATGGCATGAATACAAAAGAAATTGCCGATCAACTTAGTATTAAAACCGGGACGGTACGAAACTATATTTCCACTATACTAGAAAAGCTTGATGTGAAAAATAGAATTGAAGCCATTACTCAATCAAAGGAAAAGGGTTGGTTCAAATAATATAAAAAAGAGGTCTCCTTTTGGATAAAGTGGTCCCTATGTCAAGGACACTTTGAAAAAGAGGCCTTAAATTATGTTAATTAATATTGTATTCTTCCGTTAAGGAGGAGATACGACATAAGAACCAGTAACTCTTCTGCCTCAGAAAGTTACTGGTTCTTAATTTTTATCCGTGTCTTATACGTATATATGAATAAGAATTTTATAAAGTCATTTGATAGCTTTAAAGTATTTATGCTGGGGGAAGATGTTCCGTGTTACGTTCAGAGGTATTGTAAACAATTGGATGATTCACAATGGCAGTGGTTTTATGAACAGATGTTGGAACCTGTCACTTTTGTTACGGACAGCACTTACCTTTTCTATGTATTAAAATGGATCCTAAAGTATGATTTTGATGATTTATCCTATGCTGTTTATTTTCAAGATATTATGGATCCCGAATGTATTCCGCAGTCACTAATTAAAGATGAGTGGTTGCCCGTACTTTGGAATCGCTACGGACAGCGTTTGAAAAAAGAATTATTCGAAATCCATTTTAGCTTGAAAGATGAATTGTCCACTGATGTCATTGATGATGAAACTGTTATATTTTAAGTGGGTATTCGCCTGTTTTCAAATATTCTGCATATTGATTAGGGGAGAGCTTTGCTAGTTTCCATTGGTACCGGTCATTATTATAGTAATCTATGTAGTTATCAACCTCCTGACAGAGCTCCGTATAACTACCACAGTTTTTCAAATTGATTTCATCCTTCATATGTCCGAAAAATGATTCCTGCGGTGCGTTGTCCCAGCAGTTACCACGTCGGGACATGGATTGTCTAAGTTCTTTATCTTTTAACAGTTGCCGGAAAGAGATGCTTGTATAATGACATCCTTGGTCAGAATGGACGATGGCATCGGTTTTTAAGCTATCACCGTGGGTTTCTAGTAGGATTTTGATTGTTTCTAATACAAAATCGACTTCAAGTGACTCACTTGGAACATATGCCAGCACCTGTTTTGTGAAGCCATCCTTTATGACGGAGAGATAAGCCTTACGGCCATTATTGTAATAAAGATATGTTATATCTGTAAGGAGTATTTTCCCGGGACCATGCTTTTCAAATTCCCGATTTACTATATTTTCTGATATGGTATCTGTCTTCAAAGCTTTAGCCATTCTTCTATAGGGGTTCGCTTTTCTGATTGGACAAAACAAATTGAACCTTTTCATTATGCGGCTGATTTTCTTTTGATTCATCCTTATGCCCATATGCAGAAGGCGCATATATATACCGCGTCTACCTTTGTCATATCCACGAAATTGATAAGCTTCCAAAATTAATTCAAAGTCCTTTTTATCCTGCTCATCTTTATTTCTGCGTTTATCTGCGGATTTAAGCCAGTTGTAATAACCACTTCTAGACACACCTGCCATTTCACAAAGCCAATTGATATTAAGCTCATTATTATCTCGCAGAGTCATTTCTTCGATGAGCCTGAATTTTTCTTCTGGCGTTGCTTCTGATTTACCTTCCATTCTGCCTGTCTGTCTAGAAATTCTGTTTTTTTTAGAAATTCATTCTCTTGTTTTAGGTACCTTATTTGATGTTCCAAACGTTTTATTCGATCTGTATCTGATAATTCCTTAATGGAATGACGACCAGAATTTTTACCTCTCATGTCTTGATAGCCATCTATTCGTTCTTCATAAACATTAACTCTTCGAACTAAACTGTCCTTTCTCCTTTTACCTAAAAGAGTCGGATCAATTCCCATATCACGCAGAATAGCCGATGGTCCCTTTCCAAGATGATATTCCTTATAAAAACGTTCTTTAAATTCTTTTGTGTAAGTAATACTTGTTTCACTAACTTTCTCGATGAAAGGATTGGACCTTAGCTGTTTTTGTTGTTCTTCTGAAAATTTATTTTTCCCCATTTTGCAACCTCACCTGTTTGAATACTTAAAATATAACAAAAAAAAGACCCTGTAAAACAGAGTCAGTTCAAAATTAAAGGGCAAGCCTCTTTTTTAAAACTGTCTATTTTACAGGGTCCATTTTAGGATAAAGGTGACCTCTTTTTCGGCTAATACTCAGGCGCACATAATGAGTACGCTTGAACCAAAGCATCTATTTATTCGCTTTTATTCGTTTCACCTTTTAAAAGGTGAAAATCTTTAATAGGCATTGTAATAATTTTTCCACCTATTTGAACATGAACTGTATCTTGAAAAATAGCTTTCACAATTCCTTTTAGAGATATTGTTGAATCAACAGAAATTGGATTTTTCATATTTGCTTCCATTTATTACACACCTTTCTACTATAATATTAGTTTTTTAATATTGGATAGGTTTGTGTGAAACGAATTTTACATGTGTTTCAACAAAGTGAAATAATAAGTAAAACAAAATATAATACCATCTCTAATAGTGAGATTTATTATATTCACAATTATAACCCTTTAGAACAAAAAAGTCTTATAGGAACTCTTGGGCTCTTAGTACATTTTTTTATAAATTAAAATTAGGCTTTTCCATACGCAACTATTCTGTTTTCATTCCGTCATATGTAGTAATACGGAAACGTTTTTCGTGTTAGATATCATTACTGGGAGGAAAACATCATGAAAAAACATAAGCATAATCTCATTAAAGTAGCTATATTAACTTTAGGAATAAGCGGAGTGTTTGGAGCTAGTTCAGCTGGTGCTTCAACAACATATGAAATACAAAAAGGTGATACTTTATATAGCCTTGCCAAAAAACATGAACTAACAGTTGCACAATTAAAACAACTAAACAACCTTTCTTCTTCAACGATCTACCTGGGAGACAAACTAACAATTCCCACAACCATTACAATAAAAAAAGGTGATACCTTATATAGCCTCTCCAAAAAATATAACACCTCTGTTTCACAATTGAAATTCATTAACCACCTTACATCAAACACCATTATTGTCGGAAAAAAACTTGTTATCCCTACAAATATTACTGTAAAAGCAGGTGATACGCTTTATAGCATTGCTAAGAATTACGGTTTAACTGTTAGTGAGTTGAAGTCCATTAATTACTTAACTTCTAACTGGATTAGAGTTGGTCAAACACTTAATGTTGCATATGCTAAAAAGACTGCAGACTCATCAAAAAGTTATGATGCGTCTAAGAAGGAAGTGAATGTCTCACTAACAAAAGGATTTACATTTGACGAAGAAGAGCCACGGAAATTCATCTTACAATCTACTAGTGAAGAAGAATATTTTTCTAGATTAGAGGTTTTAGATAGCAAAGTAAACTTAGAAGAAATTAAGGCTAATTCAATGATGTACTTAAACGGAAATGAAGTAACTGAGTATGATCCAAAAGCCACTTCACATCCTTTTTATCATGACGCTTTGCTTTATTTACATGGATATAACAAGAATATCCAAACAACAATTGTTGTAAAAGAGATTGACGGGGTATTCATAAGATTCACCATTCACTACCTAAATAAAGAAGAATCTGAAGCAATTATGCCTAAAATGATCAAGATCCTACAAACCACATCAGTTAAATAATGATCCCCTGTTTCTCTTAGCAAATAAATTTCCTATAAATTTATGAACCATCTATTGACTATAATAAAAAAATATTTTACTATTATATCAAGTAAATAAAAACGTTCTCCTAAAGGGGAGTAGCTTTTACAACAAAGTCGTCATTACAGAGTTTCGAACTCTCGGCTTCGTTGGCAACCTTTTCGTTGTTAGCAAGACCTTTACTGTTAAGTAAAGGTCTTTATGTGTTTTTTAAAGACCTTTACCATCTACGGTAAAGGTCTTTTTATTTGACTACCTATAGGAAACGTAAAAAAGGAGATTACCATAATGGTAAAAAAAGTATCAATGGAAGATTTGATTAGAAAAAACAAAGAAGAACTTCTTAAAGATAAAACGCAAATGGATAGAATTGAGAAACGCATTGATCAAAAGTATTTATCACAAAGCAAACAAATAGGAGGAGATAAATAATGTTATTGAGGAAATATATGTCACTTTTAGGTGTAGGGTCTGCGATAATTGATCTTATCTTACCTAAGGAAACGTATAAACGTGGAGAACTTATCAATGGTTACTTTCATGTTAAAGGTGGAACTATTGAACAGCAATTAAGAAGAATTGATAGTGATCTAGTATTAATTGATTCTACGACAAAAACTGAAAAAGTGATTGATACTGCGACTATCTTATCAACAAAGCTTCTCCGATCAGAAGAAGCTAACAAAATTTCATTTACATTTAAGTTGCCAGAAAATATTCCTGTATCTAGTGAGCATATTTCTTATCGATTTAAAACAAGACTTACTTTTAATGAAGGTGTAGAAAGTAAAGATCAAGATATAATACAGATAATATCATAAGATTGATAAGCAGAAAGGAAGCTTAAATGTTCAAAATTATAAAACGAATAAAATTCATCTTTACTTTTTGGAGATTTCTCCCTTTTTTAAAAGAGTTCTTTTTATCTAAACAGGTTGAAACGACTAAAAAAGTAACCGGTCTGTTATTCATCGCAGCCTACGCACTATTTCCATTCGACCTAATTCCTGACTTCCTCTCTGTTTTAGGAATTGTTGACGATGTTGTGATCGCAACATTCGTTTTAGAACGATTAATTAAGATGGCACCTGAATCACTTAAGGAGAAATACAATTTGTAAATATTTACCCACTTGTTCGGATAGAATCTAAAACTAAGCGTTACTGGATGATTATTGCTTATTCTAAGATTGTTTGTATGAACAAATTTTATAACAATAGTGCAATGGAGCGGAAGACACTTGACTCCTGCGGGAGGTAGAGGAAAGGCCAAGACCCCGCAGGCAAAGCCGAGGAGGCTTGGCTTCCTCCCCGCGGAAAGCAAGTGACTGCAGCGTAATGGAACGAACTATTTCTCAGGCATCTTAAATCCTTATAAAAAATTAAAGCCTACACAACTACTGTGTAGGCTTCATTTTTATTCCTGTATTTGCTTTACTTTCTTCCTTTTAATCACAGTATAAAAAGCCGGAACAAAAAGCAATGTGAAAATGGTTGAAAAGAAAATACCAGAAATAATTGAAATGGCTAGTGGAGTAAATAATACATCTCCACTAAATGCAATTGGTAATAAAGCACCCATAGATGTTACTGCTGTTAAAACTACAGGTCTTAATCTCGCTTCACCTGATTCAACAACAGCCTCCAGTAAAGTAGCACCTTCTTGAAGTCTTTGCTCCATAAACTCAATAAACACCGTTGCATTTCTAACAACTATTCCTGCTAAGGAGACAATTCCCATCATCGCCATAAAGCCTAAGCCTGTTTGAGTAAGGAATAAACCTATGACAGCTCCTGAAATTGCTAGATAAACAGAACTCATAATCAGCAACGGAATTCTAAGTGAGTTGAATTGAACAACCATTAAAATATAAATAAGAAACACAACGATAATAAATAGCTTTCCTACTTCCACAAAAAAATCTGAACGAGCCGAAGACTCTCCACCTACAGAAACATTAATTGAATCTGACGTATATTGTTCCGCTAACGTCTTAATTTCAGATTCTACATCTGATTTTTTGTCGTCAGCTGGATATGTTCGAATGGTGATGGTTCTTTCTCCGTTACTATGTGGAACAGATTGAATTTCTTGACCTTCCTCTACCGTTAAAAGCTCAGATAATGCTACAAAATCAGGTGGTCCTTGCTGTGAAGTCGTTTTGGAAGGTAATTTTATTTCCTCTAGGTTTATATCACCTTCATCACCATCACCTGAAATCTTTATAGTGAAATCACGGCTTGTTGTCCCATCATCATAACTACCCATTGGAACTCCGTCTGTTATTAATCTAATCTGTTGGCTAATCTCATTAGATGTAATTCCATGGTCTTGCATTTTAGTCCGGATTGGTTCGTAAATAATAGATGGACGTGGTTGACCAACATCATCAATGACTGCTCCACTTCCATCAATCTTTGAGATTTCCGCTTTCATTTCTGTAACAGTATCTGTAAGTTCTTTGATATCACTACCCGATACAGTAATAGCAATTGGTGCGCCAACAGGTGGACCTGCCTCAATTGTCGCCATTGAAATGATTGCTTCTGGGTACCTCTTTCTTAAAGAATCCTGCCATCTATCGATCGTTTCGGCTGCTGATTGTGATTCTTTATCGACTCTAAGGACAATTTGCCCATTATTTTCACCTGGATTAGAAATAACACTTCCAAACATCCCTGGTTCACCAGTACCGGCAAATATTGTACTTTCATAAATCGCTGAATCTTCTTCTTTCATATACTCTTGCATTTCTTTTAGAAAATCTTCTGTTTGTTCTATCGTTTTTTCCGGTGGCAATGTAACAGTAACTGTTACTTCTTCACGATCTGCACTAGGGAAAAACACAACCGGAATAAATGGAACTAATCCATAAACGAATGTACAAAACACTAATACGGTTAATCCAATTCTCATCGGATATTTGACAACCTTCTTTAAGATTTTGTTGCTATAAAAAGCTGCAAGACCTTCTAGTGGTTTTCCTAATAAACCATCTTTTTGCTTTTTAACAGTTGCTTTCTTAACTAAGCGCTTCTGATTCCACATTAAAAAGATCGGCACGAGTGTTAAAGCGATAATCGTTGATCCAATGATCGTTGTAATTAAAACAGAAGGTAACGCGCGTATAAATGCTCCATTTGATCCCCCAATAAAGGTTAATGGCATGAAAGTGAAAACGATCGCTAAGGTAGAAGTGATAACAGAAACTCTCACCTCTTTCGTTCCCTGTAGAGCTCCTTGTAAAGGACCATCACCTAGTTTATATCTTCTTCTTATGTTGTCGTTAACAACAATGGCATCATCAACAAGAATTCCTAGTGCAATAATCATTCCAATAATCGATATTTGATTTAAATCAACATTCATATATGGCAATGGTATTAATCCAAGTGCAATTGAAGCAGGGATTGCAATGGCAACAAGAAAAGCCGAACTAACATTTAACCCTAAAAGAGTTACTAGCACAACCACTGCAATCGAAATGAGAAAAGAAAGACCTAAATCCTTGAAAATTTTCCCGACAATCGTATTTTGAGTGTAATAAGTGTCCAAAGTAATATTTTCTGGCAAATCACTCGCAAGTTTTTTTACCTTTTCATCAACCGTTTCGTGAAGAGAAGGAATGTCCACTCCCTCTCCCTGTAGAATCGTCATTGAAACAGCTGGTGTGTCATTATAGTTAACGATTTTAGGTTTTTCTGAAGGAACTAATTTAAGTTCACCTATATCACCTATCAAAATGTCGTTACCTTTTTCATCTACCTTTAAAAAGATCTTTTCTACCTCTTCAACCGTCTTCATATGCTCCAACAACAATTGCTTGTTTTCACCATTTATTTCTTTACTGCCTAATGGCGTAATCTCAAGTTCATTATTTATGGAGTTGATGACATCAGGGAAGTTAAGGGAATAATCACTCAGCTTATCTTGATCTAGGGTTAACATATATTCATCTTCGACAATCCCTTTAAATGATACCTTTCGAACTCCTTCTATTTTTTCCAATTCTTTCTGCCATCCAAGTAGTAATTCTCTTTGGTTCTGTAGTAGTTCTCTGTCCTCACTTAGTAAATGATAAGAAGAAAGAGTACCTGTTTGAATATCCGAATTAACTTCTGACTTCAACACATTTTCAGGGAATGTTTGACTAGTGTCTGATACAGCCTGCCTTACTTGTGATAATACCTGATTACGATCTTTATTATCTGATAATTCAAGAACAATATTGGATACTCCCGCTCCGGAAACAGATGAAAGTTCTGCTATCCCTTTCATACCTTCGAGTTCCTCTTCTAAAGGATTCGTAACCATTCTTTCAACAAGTTCTGGCTCAGCACCAGGATAGATTGTTGTGATTGTAGCCACATTTACTGATATTTCAGGAATTTCGCGCTTTGGCAGCTGCAAGGCTGTTAGTGCTCCTACTAGTATAAAAAGCACGATAAAAGTAAGGGTAACTTTTGGTCTCTTAATTAATGAATTGAACATTCGTAATCTCCTTCTTTTTTAAAATATCAACCATTTTATGACCCATGGGTACTTAAATATTACAATAAGTCCTTTTAAATAAATATTTATACTAATCCCTACTGACCAACGGGTACTGAAAAGACAGAGTAAGGAACGATTATGAATTGTTCCTTTGACATCCTTTTAAAAAAAGATCTACTACAAATAAGACAGTCTTAAGTAACATTGAATAATCAAATTCTTTGTTAAAAAAGATATCTCTTTTATAGTTTTCAAGCATACCAATAAACGCTTTTGCATGGTCGCTTGCATTAGTAATGTTTTCTTTTGCCATAACTGATGTAACATACTGATGATAATTATCTAAGAAATCATGTAAAGATTGAATCATCTTAGGATTATTAGTATATGCCTGCAAATATTTATTTGGAGTATGCTTATCTCTATAAAATACAGCAAGTTGTTCCTCTGCAATGCAAATCAGTTTTTCTTTAAAAGAAGAAAAAGCATTTACCTTTGCTTCAAGCATATCCAAATACCTCTGAAAATTTCTTTCATGTGTTTCTATATATAATTCATCCTTTGATGAAAAATACAAATAAATTGTACCTTTTGACACTCCTGCTTTCTCAGCAATATCCAGCATCTTTGTATCATAAAATCCCTTTTTACCGAATATTTGCATAGCAGCATCTACTATTTTATCTTTCTGATCTTGCCCACGTGTCAAAACTTACCCTCCATTCAGAACCGGTTGGTCATTATTAATATATAAGGTCTTTTGAAAATCGTCAATTTTGAATGTGCTTTTTATTTCCGTCAATTTTTTCAACTAAAAAATCAAAAAGATAAGCCCACTAGTGCTTACCTTTTCAGATATTATTATCTCCCTCTCACCTATACCATCATGCTAAAAATCAAAAATTTCCTTTTTTGCATATTATACATGTGCTGCATTTCTTGTTTTATAGTCAATAAGTTTTCCATTTTCAATATAGACGCTATTTCTGCCAGTGCGCTTGGAGGCATAAAGTGCTTTATCAGCTAAGTTCAGTGCATCGGTTATCATATTTTCTTCAATCACCTTCGTGACCCCAAAGCTTGCTGTAATATGTATGGTTTCATTTTTTATAACAAGTGGTTCATTTTCAATGCTTTTTCTCATCATGTCTGCATACTCTCCAGCTTCTTCCAATGTCATAGAAGGTAAACATAACACAAATTCTTCTCCACCATAACGTCCAAATAAATCATTAGGCTGCAACAATTGCTTACAAATACGTACAACGTGACGAATTGCTTCGTCTCCTATATGATGTCCATAAGTGTCGTTAATTTGTTTGAAATGGTCAATATCAAACAGAATTAAAACAACTGTTTGGTCCTTGTTTCTCATTTCTTTTACTAATTTTATGCTTTCTTCAAGAAACGCAGATCGATTTAATATGTTTGTTAATTGATCAATATATGCCAGACGCTCCAACCTTTTCTGTAATCGTCGTTGCTCTGTAACATCTAGAATAACGATTGTATTTCCTACAACATCTCCACTTCTTTTTTTAATCGGAGAAGAACGTAATTGATAATACTGATTTCTCTCATGCCATTCTAGTTCAAATTCTGACTCGTAGTCCTTCGAATCTAATAAATGAAACGGAAATGCTGAAGAATCATGGTTGCCTTCCCATAATAAATCCATTTTCTTTCCTACCATAGAATCATCTAGCTTATTTATCAAACTCGTAGCTGCATAATTAAAATCAATAATTCGCTTAGATTGATCCAATACAACTACACCATCTCGCATACTATCAAAAATAAGACCTCTTGCAATGGGTGCTAAATCAAATAAATTAGTAGATGAAAATGCCCAAATATATAACGCTGCTGTAACACTTAACACAACCGGTACTGGGTCAATACTAAAAGGAACAAGTCCAATTAGGTAAAGAAATGAAGCGATCATAGGTAGATATAAGCCAAGGAGCATGACTAATGTTTGTTTCCAATATGTAGACTTAGTTTGCTTCCAATAATGAAGTAATAAAATACCTCCGACTAGTAAACAAGCAAATGTGTAACTACCATGCACGATATACCAAGGTCCTAAAACAAACCCCAATAATGGTGCAATCCCTTGTTTGAGATAAATGGTTTGATAAAAAAGGTGATGAAATTGATTTGTCAGAACAATTAGTGTTGTTAAGACTGGAATACTAAAAGCAGTTATTACATTCTTTTTGGTCATATATTTTTCTGCACCAATATACTGAGTAACTAAAAGCAAGCTTAGAGGTGCAATATATGGAAGTCCTAAATACTGAAAGTAGGTCCAGAAAACAATCATTGACAGGCTTTGACTAGATAGCTCAAAAGCATGTCCAAATGTATAAATAGAAGAGAACAAAGAGATCAGAATAAACATCGTACTTCCAAGAAAGTTTTTTCTTCGAATAAAAGCAAATACTCCTATGAATAAACTTAACACTCCAGATACTGCCAAAAACACAATATAGATAAAGATTTGAGAATTCATGTGATTTACACTCCACCATATGCTGTTTACTAGTTAAATGTTACCATATAATGCTTAAAAATGGATAATAATATCTTTAAATTTCCTTTCAATTATCAATAGGATAGGACCTTTTCTTCACTATCCACTTTTAAAGCAAAATAACAGTTAATTAGAAGAACTAGGCTTTTGATTGTCTTTTACATTCTTCCAGATTGAATACATAGGCCCTTTTGAAATGACTTCTGCTAGATGCGTAGCCATGTAGTCCGTGGAGTAATGCATATTTTCTTTCACCCACCATTTTGTGACACCAATATAGGCAGAGCTTATGAAATTTAATAGAAAATCAGATGGAATCTCCAATGATTCTACATTCTCAACAATATCATGAAATTTCTGTTGGAATTTATGGTAAATATGTTTTTCAATTTTTACAGTAAATTCTTGTACTCCATTAGGACCAAACATAACCTGATAAAAATCTCGATTTTTCTCTATGTTATCAAACACTCTTTTTAATGTAATTTGAAATCTGTCCAGATCCACTCTTCCATTTTGAATATGATAATCTGGGTTTATTTCATCCATTAATTCCTGTAAATAGGTATTGCTTACCTGCTCTAGCAAATCGTATTTGTCTTGATAGTGTAAATAAAATGTGGCTCTATTTATAAGTGCTTCATCCGCAATGTCTTGAATAGTAATGCTTTCAAAACCTTTTTCCTGAATGAGTTTTAATAAAGCTTCTTTTATTAACTTTTTTGTTCGTAAAACACGAAGGTCCGTTTTCTTCCCCATCTTCCTCTCTCCTTATATATAAACTTTGTAATTTAATTAACTATTTCCTTAAGTATGTTGTATAAAAAACAAATACACTTTTATTGATCATTGAATTAATCAGGATATTTTTTATAATTGCATTATACTCGACATTTTGTCAATTAATTAACAGTATGTCTATAAAGGAGGACAATTCCCGATGTTTCGAACTTACTTTACAAACAAATTACTTTGGATTGGTTTAGGACTTATATCCCTTTTAGCGTGTATCTTCACCTTTGCTTTTATGGGTTCTACAGTAAACCCTATTCCAAAAGAACTGCCAATTGGAATTGTGTTAGAGGATAATGGTGTACAACTACCAAATGGAGAAGAACTTAATTTAGGTAAGAAATTTGGTGAACAAATTAAAAATAATGAAACATCTTCTGTTGAATGGATCTCATTTGAAACAGAAAAAGATGCACTAGAGGGAATGAAGAACAAAGAAGTATATGGAATGTTAATCCTACCAAAGGATTTGTCTAAAAATGTTTATTCATTGTTAACAAATACACCTACAAAGCCGGATATCAATATTTATATAAATGAAGGTATGAACATGACCGGAGCAAATGTGGCATCTCAAATTACAACTGGCGTGATTAGTCAGTTTAGTCAGCAAGTTCAGGATCAATTGTTCAATACAATTGATGAAATAAAAGCACCTATAAGTTCTGATCTTGCCAAATCACTTGCAAACCCAATATCAGTTACGACAGAGAAGATTAATCCTATAGGGGAAAATTCAGCAAATGGAAATACACCTGCATTATTTACTCAATTACTCTGGTTAACAACTTTTTTCAGTTCAATGATTCTCTTTACAATTGTTAATAAAGTTACGGGAGGAAAATGGAGTCTTACTTCGATCAGTAGTCAATTGCTTTCGGGGGCTTTATTTGTTACTAGTATCTCAATTATTATATTGCTTCTAACTGAAAAATTGTTAAATGTATCAATACCTAATAGTAACGATATGTTACTTTTAATGATCTTTACTGGTTTATGCTTTTTCTTCATACAAAATGCTTTACTAAATTGGGTAGGTTATCTAGCTGCTCCACTTATTATTTTGTTATTTTTCTTTTCAATGCCTGTACTAACAATGGCACCGGAAATGCTTCCAAGTATAACACGCGATTGGTTATATTCTTGGGTTCCATTCCGCTTTAGTGTAGAAGCATTTAGGGATTTCTTATTTTTCAAGAAGGAGATTTTTGAAGAAGGGATAGGTATGCTTGGAATCATTGGTTTAAGCTCATTACTTGTAATGGTATTAGCTATCTTAAAGCCTAAGAAAACAAAAGGTATAACTGAAAAGAAACGGAAGACTGTTGTTGTCTAATTTTTAAAAGCCACATTCTAATTAAGAATGTGGCTTTATCCATTTATTATTTTGTAAATGCTTCTGTTAATACAGGAACAATTTGCTTTTTACGAGAAACAACACCTTTAAGAGTAGCTTGGTTGTTGTCCAATGTAACGTTAAATGCTTGTTCAACTTTGCTTGTTTCATTACCGATTGCAACTGCTACAGAATCATTTGTTAAAATGTCTGTAACAACGAATAGGAATAAATCTAAGCCTTTTTCAGAAACAACGCTTGAAAGAGCTGCTTCAATTTCAGCTTTATGAACAAGAACATCATTTGTATCAACAGCATTAACTTGTGCGATTTCTACTTTGCTAGAACCCATTTGGAATTCTTTTGCATCAAGTGAAATTAATTGCTCAACAGATTTATCACTTAAATCTGCTCCAGCTTTTAACATGTCTAATCCGTAAGTGTTTGCATCAACACCTGCAATCTCAGCTAATTCTTTAGCAGCATCAATATCCTCTTGAGTGCAAGTTGGTGATTTAAATAATAAAGAGTCAGAAATAATCGCTGAAAGCATTAATCCTGCTGTTTCTTTTTCAATTGCAACACCATTCTCTTTGTAAAGCTTGTTAAGAATTGTTGCCGTACACCCTACCGGCTCAGCACGATAGTACAAAGGATCACTTGTTTCAAAATTTGCAATACGGTGATGGTCGATAACCTCAAGTACGCGAACTGAATCAATATCATCAGCACTTTGTTGACGCTCATTGTGGTCAACTAAAATAACTCCACTTGCTTCACCTGCTACTTTTTCAACAAGACGTGGAGCTTCTTTTTTAAAGTAGTCAAGTGCATATTGAGTTTCCCCGCTTACTTCACCTAAACGAATAGGCTCAGCATTTTGACCAATTTTATTTTTTAATTCAGCATACGCAATGGCAGAACAGATTGTATCTGTATCTGGATTTTTGTGACCAAAAACAAGTACTTTTTCCATAATGAACTCCTTTACACATTAAAATATACTCTATCATATCATAATTACTATGGATTATTTAACCATGAATTATGAAAAAAATATTGATTTCATCAAAAATGTTACAGCATTCCAATCTTTGTCAAAGCTTCCTTCCATTCTCTTATTACTTCTCCCACTATTTCTCTAGCAGTTTGATCGTTTTTAAGAAGTCTTGTGGCTTGACCGGACCATAATGACATAAAGTCTGGATTATTCTGCTCTGCTGCCACTTTACGGATACCTGATGTTATTGTATTTTGACTTGGAAATGGTAGAGGAGAAACACCTGAATTTTCAAATGCCATTATATATTCATTTTTTATTCCTCTTGCCGGCCTTCCAGAAAAGCTTTTTGTGATCACTGTGCTCTCTTCGGTGCTAGCATGTAATGCATTTTTATAAGCAGGATGAATCCCTGATTCTTTACAAGATAAAAATTGAGTGCCCATTTGAATTCCTTGTGCCCCTAGCACCATAGCAGCAAGCATTCCACGCCCATCCATGATTCCACCTGCTGCTATTACTGGTATGTTCACAGAATCCACTACCTGAGGGATAAGTGAGAATGTTCCTATATTTGCTCCGTTTGGGTGTTCCTCTATATTAAACGTACTTCTATGCCCTCCTGCATCGCTGCCTTGAGCAACGATAATATCCACTCCATTTTCTTCTGCAAGAATGGCCTCATTAACCGTTGTCACCATTGAAATAATTTTTATATGCTTACTTTTTAATTTTTCAACTTTATCCGGAGAAAGTAAACCAAAAGCGGTACTAATAATCGGTACTTCTTCTTCAAGCAAGACTTGAAATTGTTCCTCAAAAAGATCAACTGTTCTTAACTCCTCAACGTTTTGTATGACCCCTAGCTTTTCTCGAAACACCTCCAAAATAGAATCTACTTCTTTTAAATTAGTAAAGTCATCTCTCATTGAAGTACAAAATAGATTAACAGCAAATGGTTTGTTTGTTTCTTCTTTTATCTTTCTAATACTTTTTCTTATATCCTCAGGCTTCATATAAGCAGCCCCTAATGTACCAAGTGCACCTGCTTCTGAAACATTTGCTACTAATTCCACTGTTGTAGCACCACCTGCCATACCTGCCTGTATAAGTGGAAACTCAATACCTATTAGTTCACAAAGGCGTTTGCTCATTGTCTTCCCTCCTAAATATGTACGAACTGTACTAACTTCTATCTTCTAGTTTTCTTTCTTTTTTCCTTGTTAATTTATTCCTATAAACAATAAAAGAGACTGACCAGAATCAGTCAATCTCTTTTGAACCTTATTTAACAGTTGCTTCAATAGTAGGATTAATGTGACTTGATGCCATATCAGCTTCTTCTTCTGTTTCAACATATCCATTAGGATCGAATTCGTTTTCAGATTTTGATACAACAACTGTTGCTACCCCGTTACCAATTAAGTTTGTAATAGCACGTGCTTCTGACATGAAGCGATCAACACCTAATAATAATGCCATTCCTTCAACAGGAATCATAGGGAACGCAGCTAATGTAGCAGCTAAAGTAATAAATCCTGAACCAGTTACTCCGGCTGCTCCTTTAGATGTTAGCATTAATACACCTAATAAAGTGGCAAGCTGCCAGAAAGATAAATCAATGCCATATGCTTGAGCAATAAAAATGGCAGCCATTGATAGGTAAATAGAGGTACCATCTAAGTTAAACGAATAGCCAGTTGGAACAACAAGACCAACAACTGACTTTGAACAACCATATTTCTCAAGCTTTTGCATCATTTTTGGTAAAGCAGATTCTGATGAAGATGTTCCTAATACAAGTAAAATTTCTTCTTTAATATATTTAATAAAGCTAAAAATATTAAACTTGTAGAATTTTGCTATACCACCTAAAACTAGAATAATAAAGAAAAACATTGTGATATAAACAGATCCCATTAGTTTCCCTAAAGATACAAGAGAGCCAATTCCAAAGTTACCAATTGTATACGCCATTGCACCAAATGCTGCAATAGGTGACATTTTCATAATCATATTTACAATAGCGAAGAAAATATCTGTTAGTTTTTCAAATAAGGAAATGACAGGTTTTACTTTTTCCCCTAAAGATGCTGTCGCAATTCCAAACAAAACGGCAAAGAATAAGATTGGGAGTAATTCTCCACCAGCTAAAGCAGCAACAGCATTATCCGGTACAATTCCCATCACGAAATCCATAAATCCATGACTAGCTTCCGCAGCTTGATCTGTATATTGAGAAACATCTGCTCCTTTTGCTCCATCTGTATTAAAGCCACTACCAGGTTGAATCAATGTAACAACTAAAATACCAATTGCTAATGCAAATGTTGTAACAATTTCAAAATATAGTAATGCTTTTCCACCAATTCTACCAACCTTCTTTAAATCCCCCATACTACCGATTCCGATAACAATCGTAAAGAAGATAATGGGAGCAATCACCATTTTAATCAGCTTAATAAAAATATCAGCTAAGACCTTTAATTGCGCTCCAAATTCTGGAAAGATAAATCCTATCGTAATACCAAAAATAATACCAATAATAACTTGGACTGTAAGATTTTTAAAATTTATTTTCATCGATCATTCACCCTTTCTTGTTAACGCTTTCAATACCTGACTCCATATTATCGGATAATTAAGAATTTTAATATTTAAGGTGATAATGATCTTTTTGGTCTTTTTGGTCTTTTTTTAAGTTTTGAAAATCATAGCCGGTAAATCTTAGTTACTCTTGGAACATAAAAAAAAGACACTACAAAGGTGTCTCTAATTCCTCAATTCTCGCACTTATATGATTCTTTATTAACTCGTCAGTTATACCTTGTTGATAGGTTTTATAGACTGGCAGTAGTTTTTCTACCCATTCAGCTCTCTCCTCACTAGTAAGGACGTGTATATCAATGGTCGATTCATCCTTCATTAGTTTTAGCTGCTCTTTGTTCATTTTAACTGATTCATCTAACATCCATTCTGTTGTTTCTTTCATAGCTGATATTAAGCTTTCTTGTATATCCTTTGGTAAGCTATTCCAGAAATTTTGATTCATCAAAACAACATAGCCTAAAAATCCATGATTACTTATCGTCATATTTGTTTGAAATTCATATAAACGTCGTGAATAAATGTTAGAAATTGTATTCTCCTGACCGTCAAACTTGTCCTGCTCAAGTGACGTATATAATTGGTCGAAAGGTATAGAAATTGGCCGTGCTCCTAATTGCTGAAATTGTTCTTCGATAATTGAACTAGGCATTGTTCTAAAGCGTTGTCCCTGAAAATCATCAGGTACTTGTAGAGCATGTACATTACTTGTCATTTGCTTAAAACCATTGCTCCATAATGCCATCCCTTTTATATTTTCTTTCGTATGTAAAGTGAGGAAACGTTCACTAATCTTTCCTGAAAGAATCTCTTCTATATCTTCATCGTTTTCAAAGAGAAACGGTAAGTCAAATAGCCCCCATTCTGGTGCCAATTTTGTCATTTTCGATAATGACGGAGCAATCATTTGAACATCGTTGTTTTTTAGTGCCTCTAATTCTTGTTCGTCTGTATATAAAGCCCCATTAGGTACGACTTCTACTTTTACAATCCCATTCGTTTTTTCTGCTGCCAGTTGTGCAAACCTTTGAGCCGCCAGCCCTTTTGGTGTATTTTCAGCAACAACATGACTAAATTTTATGACGATTTGCTCAGAAAGACCTTCTTGTTCATCATCATAGCTTACATCATGATCTGCATTCTGGAAGGGATAGAAAAAAAGCGAAAAAATAAGACCAAGTACAACTAAACAAGATCCAATCAAATATTTCATATCCTATTCTTTCCCCCCTATCTCTCACACATTGTAACATGCTATAAAATTCCATGGTAAAATGAAAGCAACTCTTTGCTTCAAACTCATTATAACTCTTTGATCTAGAAAGGACACTATATGAATCGTGTAACAATTCAAACAAAGATTATGGGGTTAATCTTTTTTATTGTTAGCTTCTCTTTATTTCTAGCCGGGATTGTCATAATCCATAATTTTATAAACTCACAAGAAGAACAATTAAAACAACGTGCTTTATTAACAGCACAAACGGTTGCTGAGGCATCAGATATTACTACCAACATAACTGGTAGTGTGGAGGAAAGAAACGAGATTAATAACAGAGTCGAAACGATTCGTATTATTCACCATGCCGACTACATTGTTGTGATGGATATGAATCATATCCGTTTGTCTCATCCCGTTCCAAAACTAATTGGACAAAAATCGGAGGGTGCTGATGAGGGACCTGCTTTTGCTGAGCTCTCTTACACAACAAAAGCAAAAGGAGAGATCGGTACGATTATTCGTGGATTTTATCCTATGATCAATCAAGAACATCATCAAGTGGGTGTTGTTGTTGTTGGGTATCGAATGCCAACTTTTATAGAAATAATTAAAAATCTCCGCATGGAAATTATTTTTACTGCTGCTATTTCTTTATTATTTGGTGGTTGGGGGGCATGGATTTTAGCATCACGGATAAAAAAAGAAATGTTTAACCTTGAACCTCATGAAATTGCAAGACTTTTTGTTGAACGAACAGAAACATTTAATGCCATACATGAAGGAATTATTGCTATTGATAATGACCAAAAAATCACCGTTTTCAATGATCAAGCTAAAGTAATGATGGGAATTAACGGAGAAGTAATTGGGGAATCTATTCAATCTGTTATTCCAGATACCCGATTGCCTGAAATTCTAACATCACAACAACCTTCCTTTAATAAAGAATTAACAGTAAGAAACTTAAATATTGTCAGCAATCGTATACCTATCAAAGTAAAAGGAAAAACAGTAGGAGCCGTAGCAATTTTCCGAGATCGGACGGAGGTAAAGAAACTTGCTGAAGAGCTTACAGGTGTTAAGGCATTTGTTAGTGCCCTACGTGTGCACAATCATGAGCATATGAATAAGCTTCATACGATTGCAGGATTGCTCCAGCTCGGACATAAAGAAAGGGCTTTGGAGTATGTTTTTCAAATTACAGAAGAGCATGAAGAGCTTTCTCAATTTTTAACAAAAAATATAAAATACGAAAGTATCTCAGGACTTCTTTTAAGTAAAGTAAGTCGAGGAAAAGAACTTGGAATTACTGTTACCATTGATCGACACAGTCGATTATACTCGTTTCCACCACCATTGGATGAACATGATTTTGTAGTTATTTTTGGGAATTTAATTGAAAATGCATTTGATTCTTTTAACGATTCTCCTGAGGAGAATAAGGAAATTCATGTAAGCATTGAACAAGAGGAAGAGTTTCTTTCCATTTTAATAGAAGATAACGGAAAAGGTATTCCCGAACAAATAAAACCCTATATTTTTCAAGAAGGTTTTTCGACAAAAGATCGTTCCAATCATGGGATTGGTTTGTTTTTAGTAAAAGAAATTGTGAAGAAGGCAGGAGGTACAATTGAAATTGAATCATCACCTGTCCATGGTACTTCCTTTATTATTTCCTTTACGTCATGATAGATATTTTGGAGGAGTGCAAATGAATCATCCAGCAACTCGTGTTCTTCTTATTGAAGATGACCCGATGGTACAAGAAATTAATAAACAATTTGTTGAACGTGTAGAAGGCTTTGTTGTTATTGGATGTGCATCCAATGGAAAAGAAGGAATTGAGCTTATAAAAAAAGACAAACCTGATTTAGTTTTAGTAGACATTTATATGCCAAATCAAGATGGAGTAACAACAATTAAACAAATTCGCTCTGAAGGTCTTGATACAGATGTGATTGCCATTACGGCAGCAAGTGATGTCGAAACCGTTCGTTATTGCTTTCAGCTTGGTGCAAAAGACTATATTATGAAACCTTTTAAGTTTGAGCGAATAAAACAGGCGTTAACGAATTATCGATCATATTTTTTAAAAGTGAATGAAAAAGAATCAATTACACAACAAGAATTAGATCGACTGCTGTTTCAAGAAAGTAAGCAAGATCCTACCGAGCTTCCAAAAGGACTTAATGTTGTGACTTTACAAAAAATCCTACACTTTTTAAAAGATAATCAGGAGCCTGTTTCAGCTGAAGAAGTGGCAGAAGGAATTGGGATCGCAAGAGTAACAGCAAGACGCTATTTAGAATACATGGAGAAAACAGGTGTTGTTACGATTCATGTTGAATACGGTGGGATTGGTCGGCCAATTAATCGCTATATGATAAAATGATAGGAAACGAACTTAAACATAAAAGCCTGTAGAGAATCAACCAATTCTCAACAGGCCTTATTTCATGCTCTACTAAAATGAATTGATACCCATTCATTTGTCTGAGCTTTTTCTTCTATAGCAAAACCACCTTTGGCAAATACGTCAATTAATTGATCAATATGCCATTCAACTAATCCTGAAATAAAGAAAGTGTTACTATTTTTTAATAGATCATGCTTTTCAATAATACTCATTGTTTCATTTGCCCCGATATTAATGATAATAAAATCATAATGATCATTTATTTGATAATCTCCAGTGATAAGATCCGCCTGAACAACTTGAAGATCGTTTGTTAGGCTGTTTAATTCTGCGTTATGATGAAATTCACGTGCCACATCCTCATAATCGACTGCCACAACTTTGTCAGCCCCTTTTAAAGATGCTGCAATCGCAAGCATACCAGACCCTGTACCTAGGTCAAGAACACTTTTCCCAGTAAGATCTTTATCCAGTATCATTCGTAAGCAGCCTTGAGTTGTTTCGTGTAGCCCAGTTCCAAACGCTGCCAAAGGATCAAATTTTAAGACATGTTTATCTTCATACTGTTCTTTGGAGTTTGGATATTGAATAACCCAACCATTCTCTAAATCAATATCCTCAAATTCATAGGTTTGCTCCCAATTTGTTTCATCATAGGTTTTATAATGGATGGCTTCTCTTGAAATAGAAAGCGTTGATTCAATTAGTGGATAATAAGATTCTGGTAGGCTTTCTACCTCCAGATCACTTGCATAGATTTTTAAGTCTATATACTGATCTTCTTTTTCCTCATATCCATATCCGTTTTGAACCTTAATGATTTCAATTGGTGATTCATAATATAAATTGTAGATGCCTGCTGCATTAAGCAAGTCCGTAACTTCCTCAACATTTTTATAAGGTATATTTATTGAAAATTCGTGTAACATGATTGATTCCTCTCTTTATATGTAATACGCTCAAAACGTCCATTCACAGTTTAATATAGATCGTATTAAGATAGCAAATTGTTTGAACAAAAGCGCAAGCGCCTCGTTCAGCCCCGACAAGCATAAGGCGCAAATGAATAAAAGACGTTCTTTGTCTTTAATTTATTTGTGGCTTATGACCTCGAGGGGCTAGGCATCTGACTTTTTTAGCAAAAAGTCAGACTGTTGGAGCTGGATGTCGAAGCATTATCCATAATTAATGAAATTATCATTTCTTGAACACCCAAAAAAAGAACCTAGCATTGTACTAGGTCCTACATTAACTATTCTTCACTCTTCACATAGTCACGCCATTTATGCTGTGGCTGCCAATTTAATAGCTTCTTAGCTTTTTCATTAGAAAATAATGTTTCATAGCCTTCTAATGATTTACGAATTTCAACACCCGGATAAATGGTATCCATAAGCTTTTGACTTTCAATGTTCATGCTTGTTTCATCCGCAGCGATATTTAACGCAACTGAGCCTAAGCCATCTGCTTCTACAGCCAAGCGATAGGCAACTGCTGCATCTCTTGCATCAATATAGCTCCACATAATCACTTTTCTTTGTTCTGGATCATTGATAAAACTAGGGAAGTTCTCGTACATATGTGGAGCAATGATGTTCCCTAATCTCATTGATACAACCTGTATACCAGTCCGCCTGTGAATCATATCGGCTGTTTGTTCATTCACAATTTTTGATAACCCATAACTATCTTCAGGTAATTGTGGATGATTTTCATCAAGTGGCGCATATTGCGGTAGCAGCTCTTTTAATGGGAAAACTAATCCATATGATGATTCACTAGATGAAATCACTGCTTTTTTAATTCCTAGAGTTCCAGCAGCTTCTAATATATTATAGGTCGACATCACATTGTTTTGGAATGTCACTTCATTTGGATGAGAATAGGCAACTGGAATTGCTGCTAAATGAACAACAGCATCCGCACCGGCCAATACTCCATAAACTTCACCTAAGTTTTGCAAATCTGTTATCACTGTTTTACAAATTGGATTCTCGGGGTGTTTAATATCTGCATTTACAACTTCATATCCATGATCAAGAAATTCTTTTATAACAGAATATCCAAGAAGGCCGCTCCCTCCTGTTACAACAACTTTCTTCATAAAGTCACACACCTTATTTTAAAATGTCTTCAATTTTCGCAATCACATCAGCTGTTAATGTAACATCAGATCCTTTTGCATTTTCAATAATTTGCTCTGGCTTAGTTGCACCAACTAGTGTACTCGCAATATTAGGTAAACGTAAAATCCATGCAATCGCTAATTGAGATAAACTAATATCTAGCTCTTTAGCTATATTTCCTAGTTGTTCAACCTTAGTAAGAGTTTCATCATTTAAAAATTGATCCATAAACATGTTCGAATTAGGATCTGTTGCACGACTTCCTTTTGGAGCTCGATTATTTAAACTATATTTACCAGTTAAAACACCTTGTGCTAATGGCGAAAATACGATTTGACCAATTCCATGCTGTTCACTAACCGGGATCACTTCTTTTTCTATGTAACGGTGAAACATGTTATAGTTCGGTTGATTTACCACAATGCGATCTAATAAATATTTTTCGGCTGTCCCTACCGCTTCTTGAATTTGTTGAGCTGTCCATTCGCTTACACCTGCATATAAAATTTTTCCTTGGCGAACTAAATCATCAATGGTTCTTAATGTTTCATCAACAGGTGTTTCTGGATCATAACGGTGACAATAATAAATATCCACATAATCAGTATTTAATCGTTTCAAGCTAGCATGAAGCTGTTCAAATACATGCTTTCTAGAAAGTCCACGGTCATTAGGTCCTTCCCCCATTGGCCAAAACACTTTGGTTGCTAGCACATATGAATCACGACTGTACCCACCAAGTGCTTCTCCGACAACTTTTTCAGATTCCCCTGTTGCATATACATTTGCTGTATCGAATGAATTAATCCCTAGATCGTATGCTGTTTCAATGGTTTTAACAGCTTTATCTTTTTCAGTTGAAGCACCATATGTAAGCCAGCTTCCTAAGCTTACTTCACTCACCTTTAATCCTGATCTGCCTAAGCGTCTATATTTCATTTCAACATCTCCTTTAACAAAATGAATGAACATGTTATTTGTGGTATCGTTTACATTTGTAAATTATATATAGTTGCAAAATGGTATACAAGTACTGAAATATTCTTGATATAATTAAAAACAAGTTATCTACTATACTTTTTATAGTAGCTATAAGGGGGATACTATGGAGAAAGTAAACGAGTTACATATTGAATGTTCCATTGAAAAAGCACTAAATATTATAGGTGGAAAATGGTCATTTCTTGTTATTAAACAACTCTTTGATGGAACAAGAAGATTCGGTGAACTACAGCGCGCAATCCCGAATATAAGTCCAAAAGCACTAACAGATACACTACGTCATTTAGAAACCCATGAAGTACTAACTCGTGAAACCTTTGCAACTGTACCTGTGACAGTTCAATATACTTTAACAGAAAAAGGTCATGCTCTAAATAGTATGTTAAAAGAAATGAAAAAATGGGGAGCACAGTGGGGATAACTGAGCTTTCATAACAATAAGGATTATTAAGCAAAGTGAACTTCAATTTGAGTTCACTTTTTTCTTTTTTTAAGTGAGATTTATCACATCAATTATATTTGGAATCCCTTAACCTTACCTTAAGAAGAGCAAAACGTAAGGGGGATTATGATGAGCAAAAAAATAAAGCACGAAGATCATGAACTTAAAGGTACTTTAATTAGTGTTTTTGCCATTGGTATTTTCATTATAGTCATGTGGTTTGGTGTTTATTTCTTTTATTTATCACGATAGTTAGGGGGGTTTTCAATGCATTTTCATAAATTTGAAAAAATCTGGTTAGGATTCGGTATTATTTCTTTAGTTGTATTTCTAAGTATTATTGGTGTAACAGCGTTTGCTTTCAATCATCATCCTTCAGGGGGCATGGATACAATTGATCCTGATAAAGTAGAGCAAACAGCTCCTTTTGACAACCCTGGTGTTCATCAAATTGATGACAACACATATGAAGTTATTATTGTTGCCAAAGCATTTGGGTACGATCCAGCGGAAATAAAAGTACCAGTTGGAAAAAAAGTAGTTTTTAAGGTAGCTAGTACTGATGTTACTCATAGCTTCTCGATTGCAAAAACAAATGTAAACATGATGGTTGTGCCTGGTCAAATTAATACAAAGGAATATACGTTTGATAAGGCTGGACAGTATTTAGTGATTTGTAACGAGTACTGTGGCACAGGACATCATTTTATGAAAACAACAATTGAGGTGGTTGAGTAATGAAACAGATCAGTTTAGGCGATAGAAAGCTCGCTATTACAAATATTGTTGTCGCTTATATTGCTTTTTTAATAGGAACATTTTGTGGTTTAATGCAGGTGTTTATTAGAAATGATGCACTTACACTTCCACCATGGCTTGACTATTATCAAATATTAACAGCACATGGCGTTTTATTAGCACTTATTTTTACAACCTATTTTATCTTTGCTTTTCTTATTTCTGGAATGAGCTATTCCCTTGGTGCTTTTGGACCAAAAGTCCGTTCATTTTCATGGCTTGGTTTTATTGTAACAACAGCAGGAACCATTCTTGCGACAGTGGAGATCATTGCTGGCAGAGCTTCTGTTCTTTACACATTTTACGCACCACTTCAAGCAAGTGGATGGTATTATGTAGGTTTGGCCCTATTCGTAGTAGGAACCTGGATATACAGCTTTGCCCTTATTGGTCATTATGTAAAATGGAAAAAAGAACATAAAAAGAAACTAAGCCCTTTGTTTGCCTATATGACGATATCTACTCTTATTCTTTGGATCATTGCTTGCCTAGGTGTAGTAGCAACTGTATTATTTCAATTTATTCCTTGGGCGTTCGGTTGGGTTGATACTATTAATGTTGAATTAAGCCGATCACTTTTCTGGTATTTCGGGCACCCGCTCGTATACTTCTGGTTGTTACCTGCTTATATGGCATGGTATGTAGTTGTTCCAAAAATTATTGGCGGAAAGGTTTTTAGTGATTCACTTGCTCGTTTGTCATTCGTGTTATTTATTTTATTTTCTATACCTGTTGGCTTTCACCATCAGCTTACAGAACCAGGTATCTCAAGCTTTTGGAAGTTTTTACAGACAGTTTTAACATTTATGGTCATTATCCCTTCATTAATGACCGCCTTCTCTATGTTTGGAACATTCGAAAGAACAGGAAGATTAAAAGGAGCTTCAGGATTATTTGGTTGGTTATTTAAACTTCCTTGGAAAGATATTCGATTTACATCTTTATTCATTGCTATGTTCTTCTTTATCCCGGGTGGTGCTGGTGGAATAATCAATGCAAGTTTCCAGCTGAACGAGGTTGTTCATAATACACTATGGGTTGTCGGACATTTTCACATTACCGTTGGAACACCTGTTGCTATGACATTTATGGGGCTAACTTTTTGGTTAATACCTTACTTAACAGGTAGAAAACTAACAAAGTCAATTCAAAAACTAGCTTTCATTCAGATTATTACTTGGTCAATCGGTATGCTGCTCATGAGTACCTCACAGCATATTTTAGGTTTACTAGGGGCACCGAGACGTACAGCTTTTGCAGGCTATATGGATGATCCGTCTGCTTTAGAGTGGTTCAATGGACTATTATCTAACCATGTAACAATGGCCATTGGTGGAACGATCCTCTTTTTATCTGCTATGATCTTAATCTATATTGTGTTTCAAACATTGTTCTTTGCGCCTAAAGCAACCGAGAATGAACGTGTTGAATTTCCTATGGCAGAGAGCGACCTTGAACAAACTCCTAAATATTTGGAGAATTGGTGGATTTGGATCGGTATTGCCTTCGCTTTAATTGCATTTGCTTATACCATTCCTTTAGCTGAGATGATCCACCATGCACCACCTGGCTCCTCAGGATTTAAAACGTGGTAGGAGGTTGATACTATGTTTACAGTTACCTTTTCAATGCTTATTGTAACAACGATCTTAACGGCTCTTTTAGTAGATTTTACAACAAAAGAAGAAAATGAATAATGAAAAGGACTCTCCTAAACTATTTGAGAGTCCTTTTCTATTGTAAGAGAAAAAATGATATATTATTAAGGATGTTTTAACATAATTTGTTGTTTATAATGTGTTAAACACAAAACAGGATCGTTCCATTGCGCTCCAGACACTCGCTTTCCGCGGGGAGGAAGCTGAGTTTCCTCGCCTTCGCCTGCGGGGTCTCAGCCTTTCCTCTACCTCCCGCAGGAGTCGAGTGTCTTCCGCTCCATTCCACTATCGTTTTTATAGTATGACTCAAGTACAATATTGGAGAAAACAACCATTCCTAATCTTGTTATCTAGCAACATAGTAATTATTAAAAGTAAAAAACAAAAGCAACATTAGCTTTTGTTTTTTATAAGCGGCATATCTGTAAAGGACAATCCTCACAGCGGCAAATGTTCTTAAGACCATTTAAATCAAAAACCGTGATATAGCCCTTATCATAATCTATTAATCCATCTTTTTTCAGTTGACTTAGCATACGTGTCACTGTTTCTCTAGGTGTACCTATTAAACATGACATTTCATCATGGGTGAATTTTTTTGTAATTTCCCATTTATCACCCTGCTGTTTGCCATATGTGTTTGTTATTCGAATGATTACTGAAGCCATAGCCCCGTTTTTACCAAAAAACATTAAATCACGTAGCTTTGTTTGTGTTAGCTGTTGAGAATGACTAACCCATTTTGTAAATTCAATTGAAAAATCACGGTGTTCCCAAAGAAGCCGTTCAACATCCTGCAGATTAATCATACCTACAACAGAATCTTCTAATGCTTTTGCGTTCTCTCTTGCTTTATTTTTAGCATTTGGAGGATAATCACCAAAAAGATCATCCTCTTCAAAATAATTTAATGTCAGAATTTTTCCATCTTCTGTTGCTTTATATAAATTAATTGTTCCCTCTACTACAAAATAGAGAGCATTCACAGGATCTCCCTCAAAAAAGATGTGGTCTCCACTTTTAAACGTCATCATCTTCATGTTCTTTTTTACTAAATTTAAACTGTTACTTGAAAAGAAAGTTGTATTTTTGATATCTTCATTTCTCTTTTTTACACATGTTGTCATCATCATCGCCCCTGCATCGTTTCTTATACCCTTATTGTAAAGCAATGATGTAGAGAAAGTTATCAGGGAATTCCCTTATTTTCATTCCGGGATTCCCCCAATATGCAAAAAGAAGGAGCATTTAATTTTATGCTCCTTCTTTTATTTAAAAGGTACCTTTACCTTTATTCTTGTTCCCTCATTTATTTGGGATTGAACTTGGAAATCTGCTTCAATGGACCGGGCTCTTTCCTCCATACTAAATAATCCAACACCATTCCTTTTTGCTTGTTGATCAAATCCTACTCCATGATCATCAATGACAACCTCTAACTCATTTTCGCCTTCTATTATTGACAGGGAAATCTCATTTGTTTTAGCGTATTTTCTTGCATTTGTCATTGCCTCCTGCACAATGCGATAGATGCTAGTTTCAACCTCAGAATCAAGTCGTCTTTCAAGCTTATATGTAAAGTTTGTTTTTAGACCGTAATGCTCATTAAACTTATTTATAAAAGATCGAATAGCCGGAATAAGTCCAAGGTCATCTAAAATTGACGGTCGTAATTGCCATGATATTTGACGTATTTCATCAATGATGTTGGATATTTCGGTTTCCATTTGTTCAATGAATTGTTGATTCGAGTCGGTTCTTAATCGGTTAATCATGATAAGAAGACTATATAGGTTCTGACCAATACCATCATGAAGCTCCCGGGAGATTTTTTTCCGCTCCTCTTCTTGTATGCCGATCAGCTTACTCATCATTCTCTGTAATTCTTTTTCTGCACGCTTTCTACCGGTAATTTCATTACGGATCGCCAAGTATTGATAAGGCTTACCTTTTCCATTTAAAAAAGGAACAATTGTTGTATCAACCCAGTAATACGTGCCATCCTTTGCTCGATTCTTAATTTCTCCCTTCCATACCTTTCCGGTTCCGATTGTCTTCCAAAGGTTGCGAAAAAAGTCAGGAGAGTGGTAACCAGAATTAATGATTTTGTGACTTTTCCCAATCAATTCTTCAGTACTATATTTTGAAATTTTACAAAATGTTTCATTCACATAAGTAATAATCCCTTTTTGATCAGTTATCGCTACAATAGATGACTCGTCAAGAGCAAATTTAAAGTCCATCAATTCCGAAAGAGATGCTTTTAGTTCAGCTTTCATTTTTTTGAAGGATGATTCTTGCTCCTTTGCGGTTTCAACATGTAAAACAAAATATACTTGATCTAATAGTGAAAGCTTATTACCATTAACCTGAAATTTTGTGATAGATTGATCTTTTAAAATCCCTAACATTTCAAACGCAGAACAATCGTTTTCATGCAACCATTGAACATCGAAATATGGAAATAACATGTTTATTTTTTTACCTTTTACATCCTCTTGCTTATGGCCAAATAGTTTTTCTGATGAGAGGTTAAAAGATTCTATTGTACCTTGTTCATTAATGATGATGTATACTTGAGAATCATTTTGAATCATTTATGTGAAATTCCTTTCCAAATGGCCATTAAATACCATAACCTAACAATCCCTTTTTTAAAGCATATTCTACAAGCTCAGGTCTTGTTTTTAACTTTAATTTTTCCATAATCCTCGCCTTATGATTTTCAACCGTTTTAACACTGATGATGAGCTTTTCTGCAATTTCTTTATTCGAAAACCCTTTGGCAATTAATGTTAGAACCTCTTTTTCTCGTTCTGATAAGAGGGAATACGTATCAACGTTTGCGCCACTTTGTAATTTATCTAGATAATCCTCCATTAATTTCTTTGTTGCCGTTGGATACAAATAAGCTGATCCTTCAGCAACAACTGAGATGGCATGAATTAATTCGTTATGAAGTGCACTTTTTAATATGCAGCCAGATGCACCTGCCTGGATAACACGGAATAAATATTCTTCATCATCATGCATAGTTAAAATAAGAATTTGAACTTCAGGCCACCTTTTCTTAATTTCAACGGTTGCAGATAATCCATCTTTTCCATGTGGCATACTTAAATCCATTAATACAACTGTTGGTTTAAGCTGTTCCACCATTCTGATAGCCTCGTCACCCTCAGATGCTTCCCCTACAACCTCCATGTTTTCGATATCATTTATTAACAATTTTAACCCTGAGCGAACCACAGCATGGTCATCAACTAATAAAATGGATGTTGTCAAAAAATATCACCTCTCATTCTGAATGGATATGGTTAGTTGACAATGATGTTCATCAATTCTTACTAAACAGATTGTTCCTTTAACTAACTCCATCTTTTCATTGTATTCTTGAATATGATGTAAAAACTGCTCATGTTTATTCTTTGATTGTAGTTCAATTTTATAGTCTATTTTAATTTGAACGAGCTCTTCCCAAAAGAAAGTGACTTCTAGGTGGCTAACGGTAAAAAGGTCTGCTAGTTCCTTTAGCATATCTTTCAGTAGTCGATAAAAAAACACTTCGACTATTTGCGGCAGTCGTTTCTTTTCTCCATAACTATGAATTTGAACTGTTACTCCATTCTTTTTGCTATAGTTTAATAAAAAAGCTTCTATTGCCCCGTTTATTCCTTTATGACAAAAAGGTAGCACATCTTGAGAGATAAACCTTAAATCCTCGATCGTACACTTCGTTAATTTTATCATTTCTTCATTTCGAGTTCTATCTTGTCGGTCATCAATATATTGCTGTACATATTGTAAATGGTTAAATAATGCATACATCTTTTGCGCAATATCTTCATGTAAAAGAGAGGAAATTTCCTCTAGCTCCTTTTCATAATGCCGAAGCATATGTGTATCAAGTAAATCGTGAATTTCACTGTTCATACTTTCACCTTTATCCGTAAGCATCTAAGAGTATGTAGGCTACTCTTATCTCTTATTTTAATGAATGCCACGTTATGAAACTGTGATATTCATCACGAGTAGATAACTTGGCTTATTATTAATCAAAAAAAGAGCCACTTTGGGCTCTTTTTATCGTTTATTCTTCTGAAAGATAGTTTTTCACACCATACTCTTTTTGCTTATCTTCTAACCAAGTTGGATATTCAGTTGACAGCTTTTCATCAAATAAGATATCTTTAATTTCTTCTTTACTGTTATCAAAGTTTGCTTCAGCCGCTTCTTGAATTTCGGTTACTTTAATAATATGATAGCCGTATTCCGTTTTTACAGGCTCACTTATTTGATCGACCTTCATAGAAAATGCCGCTTCTTCGAATTCTGCTACCATGCTTCCTTCTCCAAAGAATCCTAAGTCTCCACCAGCTTCAGCTGTTGATGGATCTGTTGAATATTCTTTGGCTAGCTCTGTAAAGTCTTCACCAGCATCGATCTTTTCTTTCACTTCTTTCGCAGTTTCTTCATCCTCAACTAAAATATGACTTGCCTTTACCTGTTTAGTTTGAGCAAAAGTATCTTTGTTTTCATCAAAGTATGTTCGCATTTCTTCCTCAGTAATTTCAATCTTTGATTCTAGTAATTTTTCAATTTGAAGGTTAACTTTTACGTCTTCTTCTACGTCTTCCATCGTTAAGCCGCTAGAAGCTAATGTTTGTTTAAACGTTTCTTCTCCACCATATGTGCTGATTAACTCATCAAGCTCTGCATCTACTTCTTCATCAGTTATAGTGATATTTTCTTTTGCAGTTTCTTGCTCAATGATGCTTTTTGTGATTAATGTGTCTACTGCCGTTGTCCCATTTTGCTTAACAAAATACGTATATAGGTCGTCCTTTGTTACTGATTCATTTCCTATCTTTGCGACAACTTCACTTCTTGTAGAAAGAAAAATAAAAATGGCAATTGCTGCAACGACGAGGACTGCAAGGATGCCTATTGTTTTTTTGCTTGTTAATAACCTCTGAACCATTGTAAAACTCCCTATTATGTTTATAGTCTTTCGATTGTTAATACTGACTAGCTTTTACTATAAAGAGAAAGTGTGGGATAAATATGTACGAATTGTGGGAAATTATGAAAATGATTTTCATTTCAGTGGTTCATTCTGTATCCTTAAAGAATGGTCGGATGGTTTCTACTGAGAATCTATTCTTGGAATAGTATAAAACGCTTACTAAGTCCAAGAAAAAAAGACCCCAATTTGGAGTCTTTTATAGAGCTGCTGTTGCAGCGTCATTATTATTTTTGAACGTTAGCAGCTTGTGGTCCACGAGCTCCTTGCTCTACTTCAAAAGTAACTGTTTGGCCTTCTTCTAAAGTTTTGAAGCCATCACCTTGGATTGCAGAGAAGTGTACGAATACATCGTCTTGTCCTTCTACTTCGATGAAACCGAAACCTTTTTCTGAATTAAACCATTTTACTTTACCTTGTAGCATTGTTTTTCCTCCTGTGTGGTATCTAAAAAGTCCACATTGTATTACTATTCTTGCTAGACAACGATTCTTCAAGAGGAAAAAACTTTTTAAAGCAACTTCCATCTCTCAGTCTTATCCGAACAAAAATAATTAAGTCAATCTTAACACTTATTTTTGTGTAAATCAAGAAACTAAACAAGCTTTTATCCACAAATGTTCGATAAAAACCTACATATTTCTTACCACTAATGCCCATTATAGTGAATAAAGATTCTGATTTACATGAGGTGGTAAAATGAATACCCCTACCTACCAGGATATTTTAAAAATAAATGAAAACCTAAATAACACAAGCTTTTCCCATTGGTATCACGATGATTTGTTTACTGCAACATGGTGGTTTCTATTATTATCAACAATTGGACCTTTTATAGTATGGAATAAATTAAGAGATCGGAGTAGATCACTCGAGCTTATTATATTCGGACTTATTAGTTCTTTGCTTGCTTCATTTTTAGATGAAGTAGGAGTTTATCTTGGATTGTGGGGATATCCTGACAAGCTTATTCCAATTATTCCACCACTTTTACCGGCTGATCTTGCCGTTATCCCTGTTTTTTCAATGCTAATCTATCAATATTCACCAACACTTACTTCTTATATGTGGAAGTATATTATTTTTGCTGGTGTACTCGCATTTATTATTGAACCTGCTTTTGTAAAGTTTGAGATGTATGCCAATCACAAGTGGTGGACACATACCTGCTCATTTATTGGATTAATCCTATATGGAATGATTATTCATTATTTCATTCGTGTTATTTTAATACATTTTCAAAAAACTGATCATTCATTTTAAAATGTTACATCTTCATTTCAAAAATGGCCTGTTTATGCTTGATAAAAGGTTACCTGGTTCTTCCCCTTATCTTTAGATTGATAAAGGGCTTGATCTGCTAAATCAATAACCTCATCAGGTTCTATGCCACATTCAGGCCAAATAGCTCCACCAATACTACATCTAATAACAACCTCAACTCCATCTCCTAACAAGATCGGTGAATTGATGGAACTAATTATGCTTTCTCCTAATTTGATACCTTCATCAATTCTGGAATTTGTTTCACAACGAATAATTAAAATGAATTCATCTCCACCGAGTCGAGCAGCAAAATCCCCTTCCTTAACAAACGTCTTCAGTCTTTCCGCAACTTTCACTAATAAATCGTCACCCGCCTGATGGCCGTAAGTATCATTTATATCTTTAAAGCCATCCAAATCCATAAATAAAAAGAGATAATTTTCATCATTAGCTTCGTTTTCTAACTTTTTATCAATATAAGAGTATAATGCTACTCTGTTTGGTAGCCCTGTAAGGCTGTCTTTTAGAGCAAGTTTTTTCATTCTGCCAAGCTCAGATTTTGTTTCCATAATGGTTTCAACCATTTCTCTTAAGGATAAGGAAAGATCATTCAAGTCCTTAATTCGTGTGAAATAAGGCATTTCTGTACGTTCTCCCCTTTTTAATTGATTGGCTGCAATAGCAATTTCCTTAAGTGGATTCGCAACTCTACCCGCAATAAACCAACCAATCACTGCAAACAAAATCGCAGCTATCATTCCTACTGTTAATGTATAGCTTTTTAGCTTTTCAACCGAGGCAAAGGCATAGTCAACAGGCTCTCGTACAATAATCTTCCAGTTTAGACCAGGATAATTTAAATATCCATCACTGTATGAATAACTTGTTACATAGTCCTTTCCATCAGGCCATTTCCTAATATTCCAGTTCTCATCAGATACCGAATCGTCATTTGTAATCGATGTCGGCAAAGCTGTACCAATCATATCACCTGGACCTAACAGAATACGATTATCGTCTGAACGAATGATAAAAACTTCAACTCGTTTTGCACTTTTTAAGTGTGCTTTATACGGCTCAATAATCGATCTATGTATTTCTTTTGACCAATCCCAGCTAAGGTGAGAGGCTAGTACCCCCGAAAACTCTCCCTTCTGATTTCGGATTGGAAAGCTAATATCAACAAACTCCACAGGTTCTCCATTGGGACTAGGTATTAATTTTGCAAGCAATACCGCTTCATGGACATCACCAACAAATGGCTTTTTAATTGCCTCAAGATAAACAGGTCGCTCTTTAATGCTATTTCCAACTAACATATTATTTGTTGCTACAATTACTTCCCCTTCTTTATCGGTTATTCCGACCCAGGAAAAAGAAGAGATGTTCTTTTGTAACTCGTTTAAAAGGACTCTCTTTTCATCAAGATTCCCCTCATCTTTTATCGTGTTTAGTTCACTAAGCAGTTTTAATTCGTTATATCGGGACCACATAAAAAAGTCTAATTTATCAGCCATCTGATAGGAAACATTTGATAATGAGTTTCCAATTTCTTCTTCCATTTCCTCACTTGATTTAGATCCTACAGAAATAGTTAAAACAGCTGTTAACAATATAATAAAGATTAAAAATGTTAATGAAAAAAATGTCCGCAAACTAACATGTGACATAGGAGATTCTCCTTATTTCAACCATAAATTTAACCACAAGACTCATCTATCTTATAGCCTATTTGTTATATCGGTAAACTTTAAAAAAATCTAAACTATTTCAGAAAAAATATCTATTTAAAAAGGCAGTTGACACGATGTCAACTGCCTTCCTCTTACTATTAAGCTCTTTTAAATGGCCACCAATTTGCTGGTCCAAATGTTTTTACCATAACTGGAATAAATAGTGGTAATACAATGAGCGCATATAACAGTAATCCTGTTAGAATAATCGATGCTATTTGAATAAGAGATAACATGCCTGATGGAATCATTGCTGCAAATGTCCCACCTAAAATGACAACAGCTGAAATAATAACTGTTCCCATTTTCTTCATCGCAAGCAACATCGCTTCACCAACTGAAAGATCTTTATATTCATTAAAGCGATCCATTAAGAAAATGCTATAATCTACGCCTAAAGCTACTAATATGACAAATCCGAAGAACGGCACTGCCCAGCTAATTCCCGAATAACCCAAGATGTTAACAAAGATCACTTCATTAATTCCCATAGCTGTATAATAAGTTAGTATTAATGATCCAATTATATAGATTGGCATAATAATTGAG
This sequence comes from Metabacillus litoralis, assembly GCF_003667825.1. Taxonomy (NCBI): domain Bacteria; kingdom Bacillati; phylum Bacillota; class Bacilli; order Caryophanales; family Bacillaceae; genus Metabacillus; species Metabacillus litoralis. The sequence goes on from NZ_CP033043.1 coordinate 3,056,244, forward strand.
CGGAACAAGAAAACAAGAATAATAGAAATACCAACAAGCATTAAAACAACTGTACGTGAATAATCGTTGTTAGACATTGTACTTAAGTCAGCATTCGTACTTGTAATTCCACCAATAGCCACCTTTGCATTTTCAAGCTTTGTATCTTTCGTAGCTCTTTCAATTGCAGCATTTAACTCATCCACTTGATTAATTGCTTCGTTTGAATAAGGATTTGCTTTGAAGATAACATCAAGCGTCATGACTTTACGATCGTCAGACAAATAGGTGTCTAATGCCTGTTCGAAGTCCTCACTCTCTAACACTTCTTCTGGTAAATAAAACCCTGATTCAGATGATTGAGACAAGTCAGCTAAATAATCCTGAGCAGAGCCAAGACCATCAGACACTTTGTTCAAACCGTCAACACTTTGTGATAATCCATCTGTTAATTGACTCATTTGACCGTCTAAATCACCAAATCCATCAAGTAGTTGCTGCTGTCCTTTCGTTACCTCTGAAAGACCATTTGAAAATTGCGGAATACCGTTAACGGCTTGACCTTGGTAATCAGCAAGCTGATTTAAGCCAGCTTGTTGCTGATCAATTCCTTGAATTAGTTGTTGGAGTCCGTTTACAATTTGCTGCTGTCCTTCAATTAATTTTGGGAATTGACTATTTGCTGTGTTCATTCCGCCTTGTATTGCTGCAAGTCCAGCATTTAGCTTCTCCATACCACCTGCTAATTCTGGTAATTGTGTTTGTGCAACATTTTGAACGGTTCCCTTTATTGCAGCATAATTTGAATCTTCTGCTAGCCCCACATATGCCTCATTATTTTCTAAAGCCTCAAAATTTGAATTCAACGAATTTAGTGCACCTGATAAATCAGAGATACCTGTTCCGACTTTGACATATTCACTATTTAGTTTACCGATATTTGTTTCAGCTTCTTGGTATCCCTTCAATAATTGTTCGCTTCCTGCAAGAATTTCTTCTGCCCCTGCTTTTGCCTCAGCTAATCCGGCTTTTAAATCCCCAGAACCAGTTGAAGTTTGACGGATTCCATCTTCAATTTGAGCCAGGCTTGATTGAAGCTCTGTTACACCTGAATTAAGTTTTGTCGTTCCAGTAATTAAATCACCGATACCATCAGTCGCTTCTTTTAACTTTGGTGCAGAACCTGCCATTTCACTCTCTGCTTCCGCTAAACCATCACTGATTTTTTCGATTCCTTCATTGCCTTCTCCAAGGCCTTCTTCAAGACTTTCTGCTTGTTTTGATACATAAAAATCTTCAATTTTTTCTCCAGTCGGTCTTGTTACAGATCGCACAGTGTCAACTAAATCAACCTTTTCTAATTCCTTTGTAATTTTCTCAGCGAGCGCGATGTATTCAGTTGAACCCATTTCTTCATCATTCTTCAGAACTACTTGAGTCGGCATTGAATCCCCAGGTCCGAAGCTATCTGAAATAGCATTAAAAGCTTTTATCGAATTATAATCTCCACCTATTTCCTCTAGTGAATTAAATGATAATTCTCCATCGTAGAAGGTTAAAAACGGCACAGATACACACGCAACAACAAGAAGGGCAATAAGAGGTCTTGCAAGAGAAAAACGTCCAACGACTCCCCAAATTTTACTATCTTTGTGCTCTAATGTACCTTTTGATGGCCAGAAGATTTTGTTCCCTAGTACAGCCATGAAAAATGGAACAACAGTAAATAAAGCTATTAAAAGAATGGCAACTCCTACTGCAACAGCTGATGCTGATTGATACAATTTAAATTGTGAAAAGCCAATTGCAGCAAACCCAATCATAACAGCTAAGCCACTAAAGAAAACAGTTCTTCCCGCGTTACGATATGTCTCAACTATTGCCTCTGTAACACTCTCCTTATGTGATAACTCTTCTTTAAAACGACTTAATAAAAGAATACAATAATCTGTCCCGATCCCAAATAACACAGCCACTAAGAAAATTTGTGTAAAGTTGGATATTGGAAAATTCACAACATCAACCAGCACAGAAACGATTGATTGTGATGCTAAATAGGTAAGACCTACTGTTATTAAAGGGATAATTGGTGCAATAATTGATCGGAAAACTAACAGTAAGACAGCTAAAATAAAGACAACTGTAATTCCCTCAGTTTTCTTTAAACCTTCCTGTGAGCTTGTCATTACATCCTGATCAATCATCCAGCCACTTGTATAATAATGTTCAACATTTACATCTTCAATTGTTTCATAGAGTAATGCAGATATCTCTTTTGCTTCACGATCATTTCTGTTAATCGTCACATTAGCAAGAATCGTTTTTCCATCTTCCGAAACTAACTGCTCTTCTAATGCTTCCTCATTAAAATGAGTTAAAATATCCGTAACATCTAATTCTTCATTTTCTTCTAACAAGTGAATCGCTTTTTCAGCTTCCTTTATTTCTTCATTCGTTAATTTATTATCATTATGAAAAACGAGTGCTGCTGAAATTTCATCGCCTACACTTTCTTTCTCCTGGACTTCATTCATGATTTCGTCGGCTAACGATGATGAATAACCATCTGGCACACTAACCTGACCTTTTTCCTTTACTAGGTCCGCCATGTTAGGAGCAACTAAAAATAGTCCTACAACGATTGCTACCCATCCAATGATAACAAGCCATTTGCCTTTTATAATTGCGTTCACAACTACTCCTCCATTTTACAGTCTTTTAAATTATCCAACAGAGTGTTTAATTTCTCATATGTTTCAATAAATGAGACTATTTCATCTTCATCAAAGCTGGTAATGATCGACTCAACTAGCCTATGAATTTTCTCTTCTGTTTTTTCAAACAATTCTGTTCCCTTTTCCGTTAAGGTTAAATAAATAACCCTACGGTCATTTTCATCCCTTGTTCGTTTAATTAACTCCTTTTCTGTTAGTCGATTAATGATTGCTGTAATGGCACTTTTTTTCACATCAAAGATCTCAGATAGCTCAGTAGAGGTACACGTACCAACTTTATGTATATATCTGAGCGTATAGTGCTGATCGTTCGTTATAAAGTCCCCTATACTATCCTTAACAAGGCTTTCCCCCTTTTTGGTAACAGAAAAGCTTACTGCAAGATACCGATTAATTAATTCTTCTATTTGTTTTTCCTTCATAAAAGGAGCCACCCTTTCAAAGTAATTAAACTATTTAACTATTAACGTGTTTAACTATAATTTTTTTATCTTCTTCTGTCAATAAATAATGCTTATTCTTTCTAAAAAAAATCATTCATAACATCTAACAAGTTATATTTAGCATATAGTTACCAATAAAGGGAAACATAGGAGTAAAATAAAAGGAGAGGTATAGATGAGATCTTTCATAGGACGTAGACGATTCATTTATAAAGAATACCAACACATTTCGTTGCTTTTCTTTATTATTTTTGGTTTACTTTGTGTTGGTTATTTCGTAGATTATCTTGTTTTTCAGGATTGGTCATTTTTATATGTCACCTCTCTTGCTCCGCTTTTTCTCGGAATTGTTTACAAGCTTAAAAGTAAAGGTGAAGGTGAAAGGAAAATTGTTTTAACACCAAAAAGGTAGTCCAATAAAAAAAGAAGGAGCAACTATTGCCCCTTCCTCTGTTTCTCACTCTTTAATGTTACGATTGCAGACTTTAGATACATCTTATATTTCTCTGCTTCCTCTGTTTGTTCATTATGTAATACTTTGATGATTCTTTCAAAATTATCAATCAAATGATCTTCCTTCATTCCACGTGAAGTTAAAATATTATTTAGCCAAAGTGCATAGTCAATAAACAACTTTTCCTCATTAAGAGAAAAGGCCGTATCTAAATGCTTAAAATGATGATAATTATCTTCAACACATTTTTTTCTACCTAGTTCTCCATATTTTTCTTCTAAAATTGGATAGGCTTCATATATTCCTTCAACAATCTCATCAATCATAGAGGCAATGACTTCCTGCTTCATTCTGCCACCACTTCATATCTTTGAACAATTGGTTTAATAGATGCAAGTTCTTGATCAGGGTAATTTTTCTCAAGTTCATGCACTTTTTTGTAAGCATCACTTGTTACCCAATTTAGATAATCTTGCTTTGTTTTCCAATTAATTTGAACGGTTAATTCATTAGGTTTTACTTCGTTTTGTAATAACTGAAACGATTCAAACCCCTCATATGTATCGACAAGTTTAGAACGTGTCTGATATATTCCTATAACCTCTTCCACCTTCTCTATTGGGACATTAAAGGTTGAATGAACAATATACATGTAAAACTCTCTCCCCGCGTAGATAGTGTATGATGCTTTCCTTCACTATTATAGATGAAGATAGGTTCACCTGGAAACTATCCTACCTTTTACTGAAAATTGTATCTCTATATCATACTCTCTCCTTTTTTTTGAAATACTATCATAGAATTTGAAACAGTGGGGGTTAGAAAGTGAAAAAAATGCCAATGACTTCGGTTACTAGTGGAATGGGAATTGAAGTAGTACCAGATGTTTTTTGTTTATCTGTTCAAATCGTAAATGTCGTATTTATTGGAGATCCTAAGAAGTCTAATGAATTTGTCTTAGTTGATGCAGGAATGCCTGGATCACACGAGCTCATTATATCTGAAGCTGAAAAGCGATTCGGGGAGGGCTGCAAACCTACTAGTATCGTTTTAACGCATGGACATTTTGACCATGTAGGAGCGTTAAAAGAATTGTTAAATAAATGGGATGTTCCGGTATATGCCCATCCTTTAGAAGCACCTTATTTGTCTGGAAGAAGTGACTATCCACCACCAAACCAAGAAGCTGAAGGACTGGTTGCTAAAATGTCACCGATGTTTCCAAGACATAGTATAGATGTTAGCTCAAATCTTGAACTGCTAAATGAGGAGGGTTTTATTCCTTCTTTAGCAGACTGGCGGTTCATCCATACACCTGGACATACGCCTGGTCACATTTCTTTGTTCAGAGAATCCGATCGAGCTCTAATTGTCGGAGATGCTTTTACAACAGTTGAACAAGAATCCTTATACGACGTGATGACCCAAAAACAAGAAATGCATGGTCCACCTGCATACTTTACTACAGATTGGAAAGCTGCTGAAGAATCGGTAAAAAAACTACAGTCCGTTAATCCTTCTATCGCTGTATCAGGCCATGGTCTTCCAATAGCTGATGATGAATTAACAACAAATTTAAAAAAACTTGTTGATACGTTTGCTGAAACTGAAGTACCTGAAAATAAGAAATAAATGTCTATAACGCATTAGCGTTTCCTGCTATTGCGTTTTTTTATGGCCAGATTTCACGACAAAATCTTGATAATGTATTTCTAACCTCATAATTTTCACCATACACTTAAATGATGACAAATTAAGGAGGGGACATCATGATTATCATAGGAAACAGAGAAGTGAATGGAAACGAATTAAAATCCTCCGCTTTTAAGGCAGAACAAATTGAAATGATCGACAAAATGGATCGTTATCAAGAAACCTATTCTTTTATGAATAGGCAACATTTTCAATTCACACTTCAAATACGATATGCAACCATCCAGGCTGCTCGCGACTTATTAGCTAGTAAGGCTAAATTTACGACGTTTGAACGTGCTCACTGTAATGAACGTTTTTGGCATTTAACAGAGCAAGGTGGATTTAAACTAAAGCAAGGAATTAATCCGGCTGATGCCATTAACGATATTTTCCAGAATGGTGTAGAGTATGGATTTGAATGTGCTACTGCGATGGTGATCATCTTTTATAAAGCTGTTTTAGATTCCATTAATAACGCTCAATTCAACCGTATTTATCAGGGCATTTACCTTCGCGACTGGCAATCAGATAATGATTTGCCAATTTATACGAGACGGGGAAATGATTACTTACCGGGAGATTGCTTGTATTTTGATAATCCTCAATTTAATCCCAAAACGCCACAATGGCGAGGAGAAAATGTAATTGATTTAGGTAATGACCTTTATTTCGGTCATGGTATCGGAATAAAAACGGCAGATGGAATCATTGAATCCTTAAATAAGAGAAGAAAAGCTTATGCAACGGAGTCTGCGTATCTTCTATCACAAGTTACCAGATTAGATAACCGGTATCTTTATCAATTCTCTAATACTAGAGCTCAGATTCCAACTTTTCTTGCTTCAAAAACAATCGTTAGTAAATTAGGCAGTGCCACTTTCTATCATTAATCTAATAATAAAAGGCAATCGGGAACGACCGATTGCCTTTTATTTACATTTATTCAGTTCTCTTCCTTTTTATTCTATCGAATAAGTACATAATCATTGTCACAATAACAGAAAGTAGTGTGTATAGTAGCACCCAAATGAAAAAGGATTCATTGAATAGAAGGAGCATTAAAAAGGTAAAGAGGACAAATAAAATGGCTGGTGTAACATAGGTTTTTTTCGTCACAATGTAACCAACTATTGAAATGATAAGTACGATGACTGGGAAAACCAAAAAGATAAGCTGAAATTCCATACTTCACCTCAAACGGTATGTGCTTTATGTTTTCTCATTTTACCATAAAACAAATAAAAGAAACCATTTTAGGGTGGAGCTTATTATTTCCACTACCAACATATTTCATTAAACTTTCACACTTATCTAATGATCTTAAAATAAACATCACGTTGTCTTGGGCCATCAAATTCACAGAAGTAAATTCCTTGCCATGTTCCTAGTAATAATCTTCCATTTGTAACGATTATTGTTTGCGAGCTGCCAACAGTGCTCGCTTTCATATGTGCTGCCGTGTTACCTTCTCCGTGTAAATCTTTGACAAGCTTCCATGGGTAAACTTCATCAAAGCGCCGCAACATATCAGTTTTAACATCAGGGTCGGCATTTTCATTGATCGTAATGCCAGCAGTTGTATGTGGACAATATACCAAAACCGCACCCTCGTCCATATTCTGATCATTTATGAAAGATTGAACTAAATGAGTGACTTCAATCATTTCATCCCGTTTATGAGTTTCTAGCGTGTGTTTCTTTAACATAAAAAGTCTCCTTTCTATCGCTATTAACACTAGTATATACCGTTTAAAGCAGTCTCTTAAACATTTTAGTTTCTTAAATAGATAAGAAAGAAACTAGTTCATTTTATCGTAACAGGTTCGGTTTACGGCTTTGAAGTAAAAAATACGAATTATGCTTTTCATATAGTCATTCACACTAAGATTAAAAAGCAATTGGCAAGTAAATAAGTAAAGGTACACTTTACAATTCTCCAATCATTTTTATACCAAGATAAGCACTCATAAAAGTGATTTTCAACTCTTCAAGAATTGCCAGGAAATAAGCTACTAAGATAAGCTTAGAAACTCCTCTTATTGAGGAAATAGCACAAAAAATAGATTAAATAGACGGAAAGATTCCGCCTATTTAATCGAAAAAGATGAAAATGGACCATTTTACTTTACTTAACCGGAAAAACTCCGCTTATATCCCTCAACCGAGTTCTATTCTTCAGTTTAACCGGAAGAACTCCGCTTATTGAAACTATCGGTTACTCAATTAATCCGTCACTCAGACATCCCCCCTGGTAGTTACATATCTTTTTTAGCTCACCAATTGAATTGGAATACCAATGAGAATTTCTTGCAGGCAAAACTTTATGTCTCCATGTTAAAAGTGGTTCGAATTAAGAGCATATTTACCGTCCATTTAATAAACCCATATAAATCAACAAAAAAGAAGCAGTCTTATTCAGTTGCGAATAGGACTGCTTCTTGGTGTGCTAATTTAGTTTTTGTATTAGGAAACCGAATCCGTTAATTTTATAGACTAGTTTTTTCATTTATTTATTGTAATCTCCATTTTCGCTAGGAATGAGGATTTGACCACTCCAGTCCTTTTTGAGCAAGGTCTGAAGAATCAACTTTGACAGTTTGCTTGGTTGATAAGGTTTTATTAGGTATTCGTTAGCTCCAAGAGCCAAGCCCTTTTCTTTTTCATCTAGAGCCGTTGAAATAAAGATTGGAATTGACTTAAATTCATCTATTGCTTTTAATTCCTTAATAATATCCCAACCATCAAGCCCTTTTTCCTCTAACATGATATCAAGGACAATAGCATCGGGCTTTTCTTCTTTTATTGCTGCTAATGCCTCTTCCCCGTTGCTGTAGATTTTTACATAAAAATGACTTTCCTCTAATTCTGTTTGAAGAAGATTTGCAAGACTGTTATCATCTTCAACAATAATGACATTCACTTTGCCTTTGTTTTCCGGTTCATGAGGCTTATCAACTTTAAGATTTCCCCCAATAACTAATGGGAAGCTAACAGTAAAAGTACTACCTTCTTTTAATACAGATTGTACGAAAACATCACCTTCATGGGCTTTCATGATTTCTTTTACAATAGCTAAACCTAGTCCTGTTCCACCGATTCTTCTTCTATCAGAATTATCTACTCGATAAAATTTTGTGAACAATTTATGAATCGCATCTTCTGGAATACCAAGACCTTGATCTTTTACAGAAACGTTTAAATTAGGTCCTTCTTCAAATACATTGATAAAGATGTCTCCTCCATCTGGAGAATATTTAATCGCATTGCTTATCAGATTATTAAACACTTGGCCAATCTTATCTTTATCTCCTAATACCATCGTATTACTTGTCTGAATATCACAATGTATCATGTGAGAAGGATTATTCACTTGATAGGTTTCAACAATATTCATGATAAGTGGAACGAGATCATCGTACTTTTTGTCATAAGTTTGTTTTCCGGCTTCCATTCGTTGAACATCCAAGAAATCATTAATTAAAGCTGTCAATCGCTTCGCTTCTTGGTAAATGGTTGTTAAATATTTTCTTTGTCGTTCAGGCTTTAACTCCTTATTCAGCATAAGTTCTGTAAAGCCAAGAACACTTGCTAGAGGTGTTCTAAGTTCATGGCTTACCGTGCTAACAAACTCAGACTTCATCACATCAACTTCATATTCCTTAGTGATATCACGGTGGACAATAACTGTTCCAAATTTTTCACCTGCTCTAGTCAGCGGTTCACAATATACTTGAACCACACGATTAGTAGGACTATGTTGATGATAGATAAAAGAAGACTGATCTGTTTTACCGTCTATGAGAATTGAATCAAAAAATTGTTTTAATTCTTGTTTATTTTCAACCGAATTTGCTAGCTTAGAAAGCCATTTTTCATATGAATCTTCAACAAGAGTATCTCGGTGACATTCAATAATATCACATATTTTTTGATTAACCTGTATCACTTTACCCTTTACATCAATAAGTTGAATTCCTTCATTAATTGTATCTAAAATATCTTGTGTTAATAAGCGTTCTTCCTCAGATTGTTCAAAAATATGAATTTTATCTAGAGAAATTGCAATCTGTTTGCTAAGTCCATCATATTCTACTAATTCATCCTCTTTGTAGGATGTAGAATATCTGGAGTAGACCATAATAGCCTCTATCTCACCTGAAGATGATAGCACAGGCATATACAGGTCGTAACAATAGGATTTAACAAGATGGAATCCTGTTTCTTCCTCATCACACTCTCGTTTTATTGTATAAGGTTTTCTAAGCTCCTTTAACTTCTCAATCTCACCAGAATTTATGTTATGAATAAACTTCTCTACACCTTTTGATGAGAGACCAATACTAGCATGTTGATATGTGCGATTCATCACAACAACAATTCCTTTATCAGCCCCTATTACCTCGCACATTGTTTGCACAATACTATCCAATACTCTTTGTTTATCTAGCGTATTTGCAATACCTTTTACAAGATCATTTCGTCTCTTAAGATCCATCTCTCTATTCTGAGCAACCTCTAAAGCTTCTTCAAGCTCTGTCTGCTGTGCTTGCAATTCATCCTGCTGAGCAAGTAACTCCTCATTTTGTGCACTCAGGTCTTGTTCCTTATCTTGTATACTCTTTGTCATTTTCTCAAATGCAGAAGAGAGAAGCCCTAATTCATCTTGTCTATTGGACGAATCAGTAAATAAAATAGGTTCCCCATCTGTTATCTGACCTGCAGCAAGGGTTAGCTTATTTAAGGGAGCACCGATATTGTTCAGCATTTTTCGAACAAAAACAACCATACCAATAACTAATAATAATAGGAATACACCAAACAATATTTGATTAATTGTAATTTTTTTTCTTTGCTCATCTTTCAGAATAGTAAGGAGACCTTCAAGATTATCTGTATATTTTTTAATATTATTTTGATAGGTTCGAATCGTATCTGAACCATTTTGGTTTACAGCTATTTGATAAACTTCTTCTGGCTGATTATTATCATATAGACTCTTAGAGCGAGGTATTACATCTTCAAAATAATAGTCGTAAAAGTCCTTTGTTTGTTGGATAAATAGTACATCTTCTTCTGTATCAGCAACATTTTCTAGTTCTGATATTTTTTCATCAACTATATCCCTTTGTTCTTGAACCTTATTATAATAAGTTTGTTCACCTTTATAAGCGAAATAGGCTCTCATTTCTGAAATGGCTAAATTAAAAGAGTAATCTAGGTCTGATACAATTGTTTCTTTTACTTCCAATTTTCTACTTTCATTATCAAAGTTATCCAAAATGGAGTTTTCATAAATCATCAAAGCCGCTACTAAAAGGCTAAAGACAAAAATAATTGTGAAAGTCAAAACACCATATTGTCTAGCCAAACTTGTTTTTAAATATTTATCTAGCTTCACCTAATATCTCCTCAATTCTTTCAACAAGCTGTATTGGGCTAAAAGGCTTTGACATAAAATAATTAGCTCCCGCTTCAAGTACCTTTTGCTGGTCAGTTGCCTGACTCTTTGCACTTAGCATCATGATTTTTGTTTGTATGTTTTCCTTTCGTATCAATTCAATTAATTCTAAACCGGTATAAACAGGCATCATATAATCAAGCAGAATTAAATCATACTCATTCTGCTTAATGAGATCGTACGCCTCTTGCCCATCACAAGCCTCATCAATTGAATACCCTTCATCTTCAAGAGTATCAACAACGAGCATTCGCAATACTTCTTCATCTTCTGCAAGTAATATTTTTGACATATTATTTAACTCCCTACATCGCTTTCTTTTAAAAATCTCAGACCTGTAGAAATTTCACAGGTCTGAGATTTTCATTTTTGATTATTCGTTAATATTGATTTTTTTAAATGTTTCCTGCAGATAATTGTAAGACTTCTTCAAGCGCTCATGATATGTTGGTTCATCCCAATTATCCCAAGAATATTGGATCCAATCACCTTCTAAAGTAGGTACCATCTGTACAGGTTCCTGATCTTTATTTGTGACAACAACCTTTGCAAAAAGAGATTGGATTATTTCTGAGCTAGCTATTCCTTTTTCTGACCATACATCGCCCATAATTTCTTTTTGACTTGGATCTTTCACATTAATCATTAACCAAGGAAGACGAAGTTCTAAAGTTCCATCCTTTATATAAAAATCCGCAAGGGAAGTTGAGTTCTCCTTTTGTGGGTTGCCTACACCATATGTTAATTTTCCTGTCTCATATGATGAAAAAGGAACGGTCATTTGTCCTTCTTCTTTATTTATCGTCAATTCTTTGTTAAGTGTTAAGCGTATTGGGTGATAGATTCCATTATTTTTTTTATTCGCATAATCTTTTGTTTCAATCATATTAAGCACTTTTCCATATTGATAATAGAATGTATCATAGTAGCTATCCACTAGCACTCTTGATTGATCCTCACCATTTATCTCTACAACAAAATCAATACCTTCTTCATTAACACGTTTCACATTAGGAATGGTCGATTGCCCTTGGTTTTTTATCGTATTTAACAAAATCGACGTATTATATTCTTCTGGATTCCATTTTGTTTGATCATAATCAATTCTTATGAATAAACCTCGTTCATCACTAGACATGAAAACATTTTTAATTGCCTCTTCTTCATTACTCTGAGCAACCGGGTCTGCATTTCTAGCCTTCCAATCAGAAATGTCACCATCAATTTGTAGCTGTGTTTCTTGCGTATCAGGCTCAAAGCTTAACAGTCCAAAATGCTGCTCATTCGTTTGAATATTATCCCAATATGGTCGACGATCTGAATTATCATATTCCATCGTGTTCCATGTTCGTTTAAACCACTCATCCTGCCATGAGAAAACAAGTCCTCCTGCCATATTTTGTTCAACAATATCTTCATATAGACTCGATAGAAATTGACCTTGTTCTTGTTCAGAATGATGTCCTTGGTCATAGCCATGGACATTTTCATGAGATAACCCTCGTGAAGCCGGAATTCCATACTCAGCAACCACCACTGGCATGTCATGATATTGTCTCATATCATTTAAATATCCAGCATAGTTATTCTTTTCCCCACGATGATCAATAAAGTTAACATATTTCTCCTCATAATTTAGAAATTCAGGATAATAAGGGTAAATATGATAAGAGGCAAACAAACCCGAATAAAACTCGTCCTTAGCTTTTATTTTATTTGGATTAATGGATACCTTATCTTCATCCTCATCAGGCTCAGCAGGATGTGTAAGCAAATCAGTTGTCACCCAGTTTGCAAAACTCATTGGATGCTGCCATTGATAGTTTTCCGCTTCATATGATGCTGTATAATCCATCATTTCAGCGAGCCACACTTCAAATGGAGAGGCATTTTCAGTCATCATATACTTTCCGTTATAACTAGATTTAGTAGGATATTTTTCATTTGTTCTAATTACACTATCAGGATCCCACTCAACTCCAATAATCCACCCTAGAAGATACGGAGATAGATCATGAACATATTTTCCACTAGCATGACCTGTTCTTTCTTCAATGTCGGCATTTCCATGAATAATATCGACTGTTCGCTGAATTTCCGCCTTAAAATCTTCCATTACTTCCGGATCATACGCCGTTCTTCCTGCTTCGTCATCAAAAAACACATCTTCATTTACCCATACACCGTGAAAGAGATAAAGAGGATCTTCACGGCTAATGTTATGCTCATATAATGCCTGATAAAAGGCTGGTGGATGTATTGTATAAACACGTAAAGCATTAGCATTCATTTCACTTATCTGATCAAACCATCTTGCATATTCTTGTTTTGTTATGCCTGTTTCTCCAGGGAAGGTCCCCGGTTTGGCGATCCCCATATTCACACCTTTAATTAGGACATCTTCCCAGGCACCGTTTTGATAAACTTGTAGGTAGTCGTTAGAAGCAGCACCAGTTAGTTTCATTCCTTCTTTTGTCAAAACCTCTGGTTCAACTTTTGCATTTTGACTAACAGCTGCTTTCTCTTTTTCTGTTAAAATGGTCGTCATCATTGGTACGTAAGCTTTCCAAAAGAATGTATCTGTTCTTCCCTTTTGCTCAAAAGAAAACAGCTTTTGCCACATCGACAAACCACTCATTTGATAAATACTTGGTACTTTCTCCTGATCAACAAAATCACCTGCAAAATAATAGCTATCATACATTTGATTATTATGGTGAATAACAGCTGGGAATTTTGTTGGTATATTAAATTCGTTTAACTTTTGTTGACCACTTTGTGTTAATGGTAAATCAAACGTAGCTTGAACCTCTTCCTCACTACGCGCATTTACTATATCAAACCAATAGTTATATTGAATGGTTCTATCGATATCAAAGTTAGACAAACCTGCATCTGTAAGTGTAAATAAGGCATGGTCATCAAATGTATCTTTGTTCGTCAAAACAACCACTTGATCTTCTTCGTTTACAAAAACAAAACCGTTTCCCGTATATTTAAAAGGTTTTCCATATTGGGCTTCATAGTTCTTTTTCACCCAACCAGGCACTTCAGCAATGCTCAATTCATTAAAATACCGCCCCATCCAGCCAGTCCAATCTATGTTTAACAGGTTATAAAACTCCTGACGAACCTTCTCTTCCGTTGGGGATCCAAACGTATTAAATTCAGCAATAAGTGTTTGCTCATTTTCAATAAGAGACGCAGATAATGCTCTAACCTCTTCAATTGTCATCCCACCGTACAATAACTCTGAACGATTCCCTTCTTGATTCCCCTCAAGATATTCATCTTTATACACACCGTATCCATCAGCTAAATACAACACATCGTAAGGAGATAAATTGTCCGGAAGTTCTCTCGTATCAAATTTAGGTGGCTCATTACTTGGCACAAATCCAACATAATCATTTTGTGCCTTGTATTCATCACCGCCATCCTTAATCAATTTCAAGTGATTCAGTAACCAAACTAACCCTTTATGTTCCCGATAAGATTGATCAGGTACCGTTTTATCAATAATCAATACATTAACATTTTCACTTGCTTTTAATTGCCATAACCAAAAAGGAGACGAGAATAAAACAAGTAGTAAAAATGGTCCTGTGATAATCAGTACATTTTTTTTATTCATTTGACACACCTTTTCTAACCATTTCTCCCCAGCCTTTTTTCCCTATAAGCATTTCAAGCATTCCCTCTACTCTCCAAATAACTGTTAAAGGGCGATACCAAAACGTTTCTGTTATAGATACAAGAAATAAGATCACAAAATGCTTCACTTTAGGATATCTTTCCATACTCCATTCCTCTAATAAAACTGAAGCCATAGAATAGATAGAACCGTATATTAATGAGAGTAGAAAGAAGATAATAGCATATTCTAAATAGATACTTCCTGCAAAAATAGAAAGTATTAGGATTATGTATCCTATTAATTCAATGAACGGACCTAAAAACTCAACAAAAAAGAAATATGGCATAGAAAACATGCCAATTGAGCCGTACTTTGGATTAAACATTAATTTTCGATGCTTCCATAAACTATCGAATAAGCCTTTGTGCCATCTTTTTCTTTGACGTCTTAAATATTTTATGGATTCCGGAGCCTCAGTCCAACAAACCGGGTCAGGTACATAGATAATCTTTTTGTTTTCTTTCTTTTCTTTAATTAATCGATGAAGTCTAACTACAAGTTCCATATCCTCTCCAACAGTGTGAGCATAGCCACCTGCTTCAATAACCCACTTCTTTGAAAAAACGCCAAATGCACCTGATACGATGAGCAATAAATTATTTTCACTTAACCCTACTCTACCGGTTAAAAACGCTCGTAAATACTCAACAATTTGCATAACGACAAGTGGTTTTTTTGGAAGATCTATCTTTGTAAGCTCACCATTCTGTATTTCACAACCATTAGCGATTCTAACACTACCACCTGAGGCTATGACCTCGTCATCTGATTCAATAATTGGCTTCAACACCTTCAAGAAAGCATTTCTTTCAATAATGGAATCGCCATCTAAGGAGCAAAAATAAGGATATTTTGAAAGATTAATTCCTGCGTTTAACGCATCTGCTTTTCCCCCATTTTCCTTATCGATGACATACATATAAGGATAAATTGTAGATTGGTAAACGCCTTTGACTTCTTTTGTATTCAACTGTTTTCTAATTACTCGATTGATTTTCACCATATTAAAACGATCTATTAGCTTTTCAAGAGTATCGTCTTTTGAACCGTCGTTAATAATAATAATTTCATATTCAGGGTACTCAATACTTATTAAGGAGCGAATACTCCCATAAATACCCGCAGATTCATTGTAGGCAGGGACAAGAATGGAGACAGGCTTTGTAAATTCAGATTGTAGCAATTCTTCATAAGGTTCGACCTCATCTAACTCATAATTTTTACGTATATTGAGTAGGGAAATAACAAGCATTGCTCCATACACAACAATAATGATGATCATGTAGATAAAGATAAACCAACTACCAACTACCAAAAAACTAGACCAATTAATATTCAACGCCCTCCTTTCCAAGCCATTCAAGGGCCATATCCTTTGCAAAACCATCATTGGATTCTGATACGACTTTTCGTAATAGATCTACCCCACCCTTAAACTGTAAAATTGCTTTGGCTGCCTCAGAACGAACAACATATTCACGATCAGATAATAATGAAACTAGCCGGTCTTTAAATGGACTTAGTCTTCTAACACCAGCAACTTTTGCCGCCATCATTCGAACTAGCCAGCTTGTTGACTCAAAGAACTTACTTAATATAGCTTCGTCTATTGGTGCCCCTGTGTTAGCAAATGCCTTTAAAGCTCTAATTCTTAACTCTTCATTACTATTTTCAAGTAATTTTTGAATTAGGTTAATATGATGTAAATATTGCTTTTTTCCGATCGTTTCAATCATCATGTATTGCATTTGTTTTGATAATGCCCCAAAGTCATCTGCTAGTTCATTAAATTGCTCTTCTTTCAAGAGAGATAAAATAGATAATAGCGTGAAATTTGAAATAGCTGGATCAACATTCTTTAAATAATAAACAATCTGATCATCATGAAATTTAGCAAAAAGATTTAACATCTGAAATTTTTCAGTACGTGTTACATTTTTTTTAGCATATAATTTATGTAGCTCACCTACTAAGTGATTCATATAAAAATCCTCAATAGAGTATAGAGCGTTCATTCTTAGGCTCCATCTCCGCTGCTTTAGTTCACTTTTCATATAATTTGTTAAGTGTTTATTTGCAAATTCGCTTATTTTTCCTTTTACATCCTCACTATCAAGTACATTAGAATATTCATTAAGCAATTCAATTAGGGCGATAAATTTCTCTTCTGTTTTATCAGGTTGTAAACTCCCTTCTTCACCCGATTGTAGAAAATGAAACATATCTAAGCGATATGTTTCTTTAAGATCGTCAATTTTTTTCCTTTTTTGATTATGAAAATGCTTTATAATTACCAAATACGTAAACAAACTAATTAAGATAAAAAACATTGCCAGAAATAAAATAAAAAGCACTACTAAACTTATCTCAAGCATATTACTTCATCCTCTTAATTAAGTGACCTAATCGGGTTTCAAGCTCTAATAATTTAAACGGCTTTGTTATATAATCATCGGCCCCAAGCTGTAAGGCTCTAGAGATGTCATGTTCACTTTTTCGGGATGTTAGCATCATCACTGTAAATCTTTCCTGATATTGAAGACTTCTTAATTTCTGCAATACTTCCAATCCATCCATTCTCGGCATCATGCCATCAAGTATGAGTAAATATGGATCTTTGTTGTTAAGATGCCACCCTACTTCCATAAACTCCATACCATCTTTAAAGGTTTTAATATCAAGTGTAAATCCATCTGTAAACTTACTTTTACTGATTAAGTCCTCAAGCATTGTGCGAATTATTGGATCATCATCAATAATTCCAATGTGAATTGGTTTCTTAGTATATTTAACATTATTTACAGCAGCCACTTTCACCTGATTTCTACCAGCCTGTTTCGCCTCGTAAAGTGCTCCATCTGCAATATCGATATTTCTTTTTAGCTCTAACTGAGTTGGGTGGACTTCATGAATTCCTGCAGAGAACGAATTATAGAATTTTGAATCTCCAAAACGAAAAGCAGTGTTGGAAAACTCCTTTAAAATCCGCTCAATAACAAGTTTCGCCTCATTAGCTTCTGTTTCAGGCAGAAGGATAATAAATTCCTCACCACCATAACGAATAATGATGTCATTAACTCTTAGGCCCTTTCTAACAACATCAGCGAATGTTGCTAAAACCTCATCACCTACGATATGACCGTATGTGTCATTCACTTGTTTAAAATGATCTAAATCAACAAGCACTAAGCAAAATGGCTCATATCTTCTATTTAAATTACTAACCAAGCGTTCATAAGTTTGAGCTAAAAATTTCCTGTTATAAACCCTTGTTAGCTCATCGATTAACATTACATCGTCAACAGCTTGTTTTCGCTCAAGTTGGCGGTTTATTCTTACAATAAATTCATCCATTTCCAAAGGTTTTTGTATGAAATCATCTGCGCCCAGCTTATAGCTTTTCATTCTGATTTCCTTTGATTTATCAACACTAATCATAATTGTCGGAATAAACTGTTGCTTCATTTTTTCCTTTATTTGCAACAGTACATCTAGTCCATTTTTATCTTTCATATGAACATCAATAACAACACAGTCAGGATTCAAGTCATAATAGGAATTAATAGCACGGTCTGGGTCAGCAACAGCAATCACCACCCAGCCTTCTTTCTCTAATTCATCCTTAAGGTACATTAATAATGCTGTATCATCGTCTATGAGCAAAATAAGGTTTTTATCTTCATACTCTTTTTTGTTCTCAATAATTTCATCAACATTGGAATATTCTTCATAATAAATAATGGAAATAAGGGGTAGCAAAAAAGATTGCAATTCCTCTTTGTCCCAAACTCGTTCTTCATGCTCCTTTAAATGGCTCATCAATTCTTGGGCCATATCTCCTGCTTCAGAAAATCCAATGGTTGCAGCAGTTCCAGATATGGAGTGTAGGAAACGATAAAGTTCTTTATGTTGAATTTCTTGTTGTTCATTTAACCAAGCTTCAAGCTGTTTTCGTACATTTTTAATTAATGTTTGCAAATATTTACTCATTGGCCTCTCCTACTCAAAACGAATATTTACATTTATCTCTTCTCTCCATATAACCATATTTTAGGGGGGAATTCTAGAAAAAAGTTTATATTTTGACAAGATTCGACTTTCGAAACACTTATTCTCTGTTCCCCTGCGAAAAGATCGCAATAAACTTTACTAATTGCAGCAAGGAAAGCAAGGCAGCGGCCACATAAGTTAAAGCAGCAGCACTTAATACTTTACTTACCCCTCTTTCCTCATTATTAACAATCATTCCTTCAGAAAGCATTAATCTTTTTGCTCTTGAGCTTGCATTAAATTCTACTGGCAACGTAATAAGCTGAAAGGCTACAACTGCTGAGAAAAAGATGATCCCTAAGCCAATTAAATTTAAACTTCCTAATAAAAAGCCACCAAATAACAAAAATGGCGCAATACCTGAAGTAAAGTTCACAATTGGAAACATTTTATGTCGTAAAACGAGTGCACCGTATGCTTCACGATGTTGAATTGCATGACCAACCTCGTGTGCTGCAACAGAAATCGCTGCAATTGATTGACTTCCATAGACTGAATCCGATAATCTAACAGCTTTTTTTAAGGGATCATAATGATCTGTTAAAGTACCCCTCACATGTTCAACAGGTACGTCTGATAACCCGTTTCGGTCAAGTAACTGCCTTGCAATCTCAGCCCCAGTCATATGAGAAGATGCTGACACCTTAGCATACTTTTCAAAATTCCCCTTAACTCGAAACTGCGCCCATAATGAAAGACCAAATGCAATAATGATTAAAAAATCCAATGGATGAAAAAACATGTTGATATCCTCCCTACAGCAGATACTTTATTATCGATAGTTTAAGCAAAACAATGATTTCTACCATACAAAATTTCATATGGTTTCTTTTGCTTAATCCGCAAACTATAAACAGAAGGTGTACATACTAAAAAAATGGACTCTTAAATAAAGTGAAAGAATTTATTTGGTAGGTTTGTGTATAAGCCCCAAATGCTAATAGTTAGGAAGTGAAACTGTTGAAAGTAAATGAAGAAGAAAAGAAATTACTTAGTGAAGCAATTGATAAAATGAATGAAGGGTTAGACTCCTTTATTGGTTTTTATAATGATTCTGAAGAAGATAAAGCACTTATTGAATTCTCAGAGGATACAATCGAGACGATTGAAAAGGCCATTGAAACATATGGAAAAGACGAGGTTACAACCAAAATTAATACGATTATTAAAGAAGTTTTATCTTTTATACCAAATAAGAAAGGATGAGTTCTCAACATGGCAAAATCAAATAAAACCATCACACAATGGTTGCGTTGGCCTATTCATTATCGTATTACCCTTATCGTACTACTCATCATTTTAGTATTTGGTGAAATCATTACTCTCGTAGAACCAAACGAGTTTCCAACCACTTTTGATGGAATTTGGTGGGCTCTTGTAACTGTCTCTACTGTTGGATTTGGTGATTATGTTCCACAAACGTATGTTGGAAGAGGTATTGCAATGATCATGATTTTAGCTGGAGCCAGCTTTGTAACAGCCTATTTTGCTAGCGTTTCTTCAGCTGCTATAAAAAGACAACACTCATACCTTGAAGGAAATGTGACTTTTTCTGGTGAAAATCATGTTATTTTAATTGGGTGGAATGAAAAAGCAAATGAAATGATTGATTCTTTACAAACTGTTAAGCCATATAAACAAATTGTCTTAATAGATGACTCGCTAAAAGAATCTCCATTAATTGAAAATGTTCATTTCATCCGTGGAAATCCAGCCCATGAGCAAACTTTACTTAAAGCGAATATCCAAGAAGCTGATGCAGCCATCATTACTGCTGATCAGCATAAAAACGAACAAGATGCAGATATGAACTCAATTCTTGTCCTTTTATCCCTAAAAGGACTTAATCCAAATTTATACTGTGTGATCGAATTGCTAACAGAACAGCAAGCGAACAATGCTAGCAGAGCTGGAGCAAATGAAATAATTAAGTCTTATAAATTAACAAGTCACTTTATTATGAGCAGTTACTTAGCGAAAAACGGTTTATCAAGCTTCTATTCTGAGCTTAACCCTGCAAGTGGTAACTTATTTCAAGTTCTTCCGGTAAATAAAGAGTTGATTGGCAAAACATTCAAAGATGCAAGTCACCAACTCCTCGAAAAAGAATCGATTTTAATTGGCATAAAAAGAGGAGAGGATACGAAAGTGAATCCGCCCCTCTCCTTTGAAATACAAGATCATGATTCTCTAATCGTTTTTACTCATTAATCAAGCAATACTGCCTCTAATTCCTTAACAAGCGCCTTCCCTAACTCAATATATTCTTCAGGGAAGGTTGCATCTTTATCCTGCGGCTCCTGGAATTGATCAAAAGAAGCACTAAAGTTCCCAATATGCACATGGTCATCTAATCCAATTTGATATTTATGTGATAAAAGAAAAGGTGTACCTAATTCTACTGTTGTATTTCTTGAATCCAGCTGTCCATCAACGGATGTAAATGGTACCCTTAAGAATTGATAACCAACCTCAGAATCAATTTTATAATCGAAGTAGCCATGATCATAATCCCAATTCCCACCTATCGTATATCCTAAAGGTTTAAGCTCCTGCTCTAGGTCATATAATTGAAATGTTTGTCCTTCTAACCTTGAACGAACTTCAATCAAAGCAAATCCTCCTTTATCTTAGGTCTGTTAATATTACATTTCTTCTTGCTGGTTTAGTGACCTCTTTCAAAAAACAAAGCCTACCCTATTAAAGGAAATGGCTTAACATCGCCTTTTCCTTAGATTTGCCTAATATAAGAAAATCATGACCATTAAAACGAAAAAAGGCCGACATGAATGTCGACCTTTTTCAAAATTATTTTTCTAATCGTTTTTCAAGTTCTGCTTTCTTTTCTTCAAAGCCAGGCTTTCCAAGTAAAGCGAACATATTTACTTTATATGCTTCAACCCCTGGTTGATCAAATGGATTTACTCCTAGAAGATAACCACTCATTGCACAAGCCTTTTCAAAGAAGTACACTAAATATCCGAGTGTGTATTCATCCATTTTTGGAATATTTACTACTAAGTTAGGTACCCCACCATCAGTATGAGCTAACATTGTTCCTTGGAATGCCTTTTTGTTAACAAAGTCTACTGATTTACCAGCAAGATAATTTAAACCATCTAAATCACTTTCTTCTGCCTCAATCGTTAATTCATGGCGAGGAGTCTCAACATTGATGACTGTTTCAAAAATGTCGCGACGTCCTTCCTGTACATATTGTCCTAAAGAGTGTAAGTCAGTTGAGAAGTTAGCTGAAGAAGGATAAATTCCTTTTTGGTCTTTCCCTTCACTTTCGCCAAATAATTGCTTCCACCATTCAGCAAAATACTGTAGTCCTGGCTCATAGTTAATTAGCATTTCAATCGTTTTTCCTTTGTTGTATAAAACATTACGGACAGCTGCGTATTGATATGCTGGATTTTCCTCAAGCTCGGATTTTCCGAAATCTTCGCTTGCAGCTTGAGCACCCTTCATCATGGCTTCAATATCTACACCCGTTACAGCGATTGGTAATAATCCAACAGCTGTTAATATTGAATAACGACCTCCAACATCATCTGGAATGATGAATGACTCGTAACCTTCCTCAGTTGCAAGTGTTTTCAAAGCACCACGTGCTTTATCAGTTGTAGCATAAATACGTTGCTTCGCTTCAGATTTTCCGTACTTTTCTTCAAGAAGCTTTCTAAAAATACGGAATGCTAATGCTGGTTCAGTTGTTGTACCCGATTTAGAAATAACATTAATCGAGAAATCTTTTCCTTCAAGTAAATCATGAAGATCCTTCATGTATGTAGAGCTGATGTTATTTCCTACAAAAATAACTTGTGGAGCTTGTCTTTGTTCTTTTGATAAAGAATTATAAAAAGAATGATTAAGCATTTCAATTGCAGCACGTGCTCCTAAATAAGAACCACCAATACCAATGACAAGAAGAACTTCTGAGTCGTTCTTAATTTTTTCAGCACTTTTTTGAATTCGAGCAAATTCTTCTTTATCATAATTGTTAGGAAGATCCACCCAACCTAAGTAGTCACTTCCAGCTCCTGTTTGCTCATGAATAGAATGATGAGCAACTTTCACAAAATCCCTTAAATATGTAAGTTCATGTTCGTTAAAAAAAGTTAAGGCACTAGAATAATCAAAGCTTACATGCGTCATAACATTTTTCCTCCAATGTTTACTATTTGTTTATAGCTAATAACAACTTTATCTAAACTACATGTGTAAATCAAGTATAGATCTTTATGTAACCGCTAACATATTCAATCTTTTCTGACAATTCATTTACATAATAAAGCAAACACGGAGTAACCCCCGTGTTTGAATATTTTTAATTTATAGAGATGCTGTTAAGATCGCAACCACATCGTCTTTATTTAAAGATTTAAAATTACCGAATTCTCCATTAATCATTGCTTTATCAGCCATTAAATCAATGTTTTCATCATTAATATCATAATCTTTTAAACGACTAGGTGCTCCAATACTGCTCCAAAACTCACGAAGTTTATCAATGCCTTCAAGAGCAACTGTTCGGTCGTCTTTACCAGAAGGATCGACATCAAAAACATTAACAGCCATTTGTACAAAACGAGATACATTTTGATCTAGGTTATGCTTCATCCAGTTAGGAAACAGAATCGCTAATCCACCGGCATGCGGAATATCATAAACAGCAGAAACAGCATGTTCAATATTATGACTTGCCCAATCTCCTCGATACCCCATTTGAAGTTGGCCATTTAATGCAATCGTACCGGAGTAAAGAATCGTTTCACGAAGCTCGTAATTTTCTAGATCATTTATTAGCTTAGGAGCTGCTTCAATAACTGTTTTCAATGTTGCCTCACAGAAGCGGTCTTGTAAAGGTGTATTTTTTGTATGATGAAAATATTGTTCAAATACATGTGACATCATATCAACAATGCCATATACCGTTTGATCTTTTGGTACAGTGAACGTATTTACTGGATCTAATATTGAAAATTTAGGAAATGTTAAAGGACTACCCCAACCATATTTTTCTTTTGTTTCCCAATTCGTTATAACAGAACCAGAGTTCATCTCAGAACCTGTTGCAGCTAATGTTAATACTGTACCAAATGGCACAGCTTCTGTAGGAATATGTTTCTTAGTCACAATATCCCAAGCATCACCATCATATTTCGCCCCAACAGAAATGGCCTTTGTACAGTCGATTACACTTCCTCCACCTACTGCTAATATAAAATCAATATTCTCTTTTTTACATATCTCAACGCCACGATGAACCGTTGATAACCTAGGGTTTGGTTCAACTCCAGACAATTCATATACTTCAAGGTTATTTTTCTCTAAAATTTGAATGACTTTGTCATAGAGACCATTGCGCTTAATACTTCCTCCACCATATACAACAAGAACCTTTTTTCCGTACTTTGGAACTTCATTTTCAAGTTGTTCTACCTGTCCCTTACCAAAGATTAATTTAGTGGGATTATAGTATGTAAAATTATCCATTTATATCGCCTCCATATTTAGATTATGTAATTTCCTGATTTTATTGTAAAGAAATGTGCTTTTATTAAAATTTTCTTTGAATAGTTTTTTTGTTTTTTCGCAAGATATAAGTGTAGTTAACAACTAAGGAGGTTGTAAATAAAAATGAGCGCAATTCAACGTATAGCACTTGTACTTACGATAATAGGAGCAATTAACTGGGGACTAATTGGTTTTTTCCAATTTGATCTAGTAGCAGCTATCTTCGGCGGCCAGGATTCAGCATTATCACGAATCATTTACGGTTTAGTTGGTATTGCTGGTTTAATCAATCTTGGTCTGTTATTCAAACCTTCTGAAGAAGTAGCAAGAGAACCTCGCCCAGAAGCTCGATAAGAGTGAAGAAAAAAGAGTTAACTTCGGTTAGCTCTTTTTTTATTTTTGATTAAAGGGAATAAAAAAAGACGAACACCCTGTGTTCATCTTTTCTTCGTTCATTATTTTTTAATTTCTTCACGTTTTGATTGCTCAATCCACTCTTCAAGCTTGTCTTTTAATGTGTTGAAACCTTGTGGAGTTTCTGTTTCAGCTTTTACAGTTGCTTGACGTTTTTTAGGTCTTTTTGGAGCTTCTTGCTTTTCTTCAGCAGGTGCTTCTTGAGTAGCACGGATTGATAAGCTGATTTTCCCAGATTTTTCGTCAATAGAAAGAACTTTTACTTGAACTTCATCATTAACGTTTAAGTGCTCATTAACATCTTTAACAAAACCATGTGTAATTTCTGAGATGTGAACAAGTCCTTGTGTTTCTTCATCTAGTGCAACAAATGCACCATATGGCTGAATACCTGTTACTTTTCCTGTATGAACACTTCCTATTTCGTACTTCGCTGTCATAATAACACTCCTATTTTCCTTATAATTATATGTCCCATTATACGCAATTAAAAATTATATCATATCTTTGCGTCTTTGACAAAAATAAATATTTTTGATCTCATTTTTTAGTATACCCAAAAAAGAAAAAGCAACGATGAATTCGTTACTTTAAGGCATTGGCTTATACACAATTTTTGGGTATCCATTTTCTAGACGAAGCTCAAGTGAAACCGTTTCTCCATCCCCTTTTATATAAATATGATTGATAACCTCTCCGTTTTCTTGATACTGAAATTCAACCATCGTAACTTCGTTTGATAAAGTCTGGAAGTCAGTAGAACTTATCTCGGAAATAAATTGACTTTTATCAGGTATGTTTGTGCCTTCTCCTTTATATAAGAGGTTATAAGCCATATCATAATCTCCAGTTATCACTGCATACATATAGATTCTTGCCACAACTAAATCAATTGTATTTGTTCCCGCAAACGGTCCATCAAACACTTTATCGTTATTAGTTCTTTTGTATTCCTCATATGTTGCTACCATTTGATCTGTTAGAGGCAACAGGTTCACGCTTAATCCATTTGGAATAATTTTCAATTTCAAAAGGATGAGAGACTCTACTTGATTCTCAAGCTCTTCCGTTAGATGAAAATCACTGTCCTTAAGTTCACTTAAAAAAGCATCAACTATTTGTGAAGACGTTGTATTATTGTTTTCAGAAATAAACTTCTCAAAACCTGATATGATCTCCTCTTTAACTCTTGCCTCATTAGTTGTAATCTGAGAATTTTCTGTTCCTGTCAAATAGTTTTTCATTAGATCTTGAAACAATATTTTCAAATCATTTATATTAGAAAAATTAGGGTGTTTGATTATGATTGACTCTAGCTGAATCAATCTAGTTTCAAGTTCATCACGACTGATGACTAATTCAGCGTCTACTTTATATCTTTTGTTTTTCTGAATATCCAGAAATAGTTTTAGTTCTTCTGATAATTTCTCAGAAAAAGTCTCTGAAATTTTGCCATAATCAACGGTAAAAGAGATCATTCCTTCACCATCATCAACAAAAATGTAACCGTTACCCTTCATTTCATCCACTAAGTTCAAATAGTCTTCTGATCCATTTTTTACGCTACCACTATTAAGTTGTTGAACATAGTCTTTAACGTTAGAAACATCTATACTCTGTTCCTTAAAGTTCATTTCCCACCGATCTGTATATCGTTCTTTTAATAGCTCTAATTTCTCAATATAATGAAGAATTTGTTCATCACTTATATCACTTTGATCTTTTAACATAGTAAATTCTGTAAAAGGCATTGATACTCGATATTCAATAATTTTTTTAACATTATTCATATAGTTTTTTAACTCTGTTTGCGATTTATAACTCTTTCTCTCTTCAAAGGCTGAAACTGCACTTTTAGCTTCCTGGACAAACTGATATTGTTCTACATTTTTGGTTTGGAGAGAAGCATTTAACTCATCTACTTTTCTTTCATAAAATCCTCTTATCTCATATGTTGCCGCTTCAATGTCTGAAGTTGTTACGGGCTGTTGGTTCATATTCTCCTCTGTTGGATGATTCCAATTCGTGTTTTCCGGTTGCTTTAGAAGTTGTACACCAAGGATTCCTCCAATTAAAAGTACACCAATAAAGGAGGCAACATACGGTAGTTGAAGTTTCATGCGCTTTTTATACGGCTTTTCCGATTTTTTTACCTCATTCACTAGTTTATCTACAGAGGAAACTGAGGGCACTTGTTCGTATGAGTTTTTTAAGTTTCTCATTCGTTCTTCAAATAATTTATCATCCATGTATGTCACCTTCTTTCTTATCAAGTTCTTCAATGACTTTTTTCAACATTGTTTTCCCTCGTAATATTCGTGTTTTAACTGTAGATAATGAAATAGACATAATTTCTGCAATTTCCTCATACTTCTTTTCATGAAAATAAAAAAGAACGATTGGTATCCGATATTTCTCATCTAGCCTTTGTATCGCTAAATGAAGTACCCGATCTTCCTCATTACGTAAAACCTCAGCTTCTGTTTCAGGGTAATACTCCTGTCGAAAGTCTTGTTGTATTTTAAAAACCTTCCGTAGATTAGATTGTCGTTTTCTAGCAAAGTCCCTCGTCACATTAAGTGTTATTTTATATAGCCAAGTAGAAAATTTCGCCTTAGTAAACTGATCTATAAATCGATACACACGAATAAATACTTCCTGTGTAATATCTTCTATCTCATCCTGTCTGTTCCCTAATTGATAAGCAAACTTCTCCACAACAGGATAATGAAGTTCAACAAGCTGCTGAAAAGCTAACATATTTCCCTGTTTGGCCTTTTTAATTAATTCTTCTTCGGTCATGTGTCCCTGCCCTCCTCTTTCATGTTATTTAACGCCATCATGTTCGACATTGTTTCATTTGGGAATTAACTTTAATGAGGATTTATAGAGAGAGGAAAAATCTAATTATAGGTTTAAACCACATAAAAAAGAGGGAATAATACAAGCATAAGGCTTTCTAGTATTCCCCCTTTTGTTTCTATATGAGCTGATCAACTGGTCAGCTTTTTTTAGTTGAGTTTTAAACTTACACTCATACTTTTTGTTTTTGAACAAAACGTTGCATTCTTCTTAATGATTCTTGAAGCTGTTCTAATGAAGAGGCATAGGAGCATCGGATATACCCTTCGCCGCTTTCCCCAAACACGCTACCTGGAACAACAGCCACTCTTTCTTCCATGAGAAGCTTTTCTGCAAATTCTTCTGACGAAAGGTTTGTTTCCTTTATAGAAGGAAATGCGTAAAACGCACCACCTGGTACATGACAAGTAAGCCCCATTTCTGTTAATGCATTAACAAAAAGGTTTCGTCGTTGCCTGTAGCTTTTTTTCATATGCGAAACATCTTCTTTGCCATTCTTAATTGCTTCGATTGCAGCATATTGAGCCATAGAAGGTGCACACATCATTGTGTATTGATGAATTTTTAACATAGCGCTTAAAAATTCAGGCTGTGCAGCTACATAACCTAAACGCCAGCCTGTCATGGCAAATCCTTTCGAAAATCCTGAAACAAGGATTGTCCGTTCTACCATTCCATCAATCGAAACAAAGCTTGTATACACATCATCATAGGTAAGCTCAGCATAGATTTCATCTGAAATAACCAATAAATCATACTTTTCAATAATTTTCGCTATTTTTTCCAAGTCTTCTTTATTAAGGAGTGTTCCAGTTGGATTATTTGGTGAGCACAAAATAATCGCTTTTGTTTTATTCGTGATTGCCTTTTCTAAATCTGAAGGCTGAAGCTTGAACTCCATTTCACCGCTCGTTTGAACGGATACTGGTACCCCACCAGCAAGAGATATTAGCGATGAATAAGATACGAAGCTAGGCTCAATGACAATAACCTCATCACCAGGGTTTACAATGGCTCTAAGTGCAAGGTCAAGAGCTTGGCTTGCCCCAACTGTTACTAACAATTCCTCTGAAGGACTATAGCTCACATTGGTTTTTTCTTTAAGATAATGACTTATTTCTTTTCTTAACTCAAGAAGGCCTGCATTTGCTGTGTAGGAGGTATATCCTTGCTCTAAGGAAAGGATACTTGCTTCTCTTACATTCCAAGGTGTAACGAAATCAGGTTCACCAACACCTAATGAAATAACACCTTCCATACTTGCTGCTAGGTCAAAGAACTTGCGTATTCCTGATGGTTTTAAGCCTTTGACTGTACTTGAAAGGTAATGCGTTGGTTCAATCATGGTGATACCACAATTCTCTTATCCTCATCATCTTGTTCAAATATAGTACCATCATGTTTATATTTCTTTAAGATAAAATGAGTTGTTGTAGACAATACAGAGTCTAAAGTTGAAAGCTTTTCAGAAACAAATTGTGCAATAGCTGACATCGATTTTCCTTCTATTATGACTGAAAGGTCGTAAGCACCTGACATTAAGTAAACAGACTTTACTTCATTAAAACGATAAATTCGACTTGCAATATCATCGAAGCCTACTCCTCTTTTTGGCTGAACTTTTACATCAATCATGGCTTTTACACCTTCGTGCCCATCAACCTTACGCCAATTCACCTGTGCTGTATAATCAACAATAATACGTTGATCTTCAAGATTTTTAATTATCTTTCTCGTTTCTTCTTCTGATAAGTCAATCATTTTGGCGATTTGTTCTGCAGTCAAGCGGCAGTCATCTTGTAATATTTCTAATAACTCTACTTCCTTTTCACTAAACTTCATTTTTCACCACTCCTACTTTTCAAATCTTCAGATAATTATACCACCATATTGCTCGTTTTTCATACGTTTCACAAAAAGAAAAAAGGGTAGATTTTTACATGAGTGTTTTTTAAAATCCCGGTAAAAAATATGAAAAAACATTGTTCTTCTTTAACAGCCTATTAGGTTAAACTACGTTACCTTAAAAGCTATACTCCTAAATGACAAGCAGCAAATTCAGTGTGTTAAGTCAAACACATATTTTATCATACAATCCGGCAATATATATAGGAAAAATGGAGTGAATGCTTATGAATAAAAGCCATTACTACTGTAGTACGATGAATATTCTTGGCATAAACGTTCACTATGAGGTTTATCGCCAACATCCAACCAATCCTGTTATGATCTTAGTACATGGATTCCTGTCCTCTAGTTTTTGCTACAGAAAAATTATTCCTTTGCTAAAAGAGGATTTTACAATCATTACAATTGATCTTCCTCCATTCGGCAAAACAGAGAAATCAACCAAATTTGTTCACTCTTATACAAACATGGCAAAAGTGGTAATACATTTAGTAGAAGGACTGAACATAAAAAGAGCTTACCTTGTTGGTCACTCTATGGGTGGGCAAGTATCCTTGAATGCAGCAAAGCAAAGACCCGATTTGTTTGAGAAAGTGATATTACTATGTAGCTCAGGATATATGAAAGGTGTACATCCTTCACTAAAATTTGGTTCATATGTTCCTTATTTTTATCTATGCATTAAGCATTGGCTAGCTAGTCAAGGAATTCTAAAGAACTTAAACAATGTGGTGCATGACCGTTCCTTAATTGATCAGGAAATGATGGATGGGTATATGGAGCCTTTTCTCGATGACAAAATATTTCGTGCTTTAAATCGGATGATACGTGATCATGAAGGTGATCTTAGTTCAGAAGAATTAAAGCAGATCGAACAGCCAAGCTTACTTATATGGGGAAATGAAGACAAAGTGGTACCTGTTCATATCGGAGAAAGATTAAAAAATGATTTACCAAACTCAACGTTTTTCTCGTTTAAACATACCGGCCACTTAGTTCCCGAAGAAAGGCCTGAACATGTTTCAGAAAAGATTGTGAACTTCCTTTTTCAGGCTCAATAGAAAGAAACCACTCTAAGAGTGGTCAGGCTGTCGAGGAACCTCGACAGCCATTACTTTTATTCATACACTTTATCTATTCACCGCGTTAATATGGTATAATATACATATAGAAAAACAAATTTAGGACGGTGGAAGATATGTTTAAACCTAAAAGGGAAACCCAAAATGAAGTTGAATTTGTCATGATTGAAGAATTAGTACCTCAAGATCATCTTTTGAGAAAAGTGGAAAAATACATAGACTTCTCTTTTATTAATGAAAAAGTCCGACCTCTGTACTCTGAAAACAATGGCCATCCATCTGATCCCACTATGCTTTTCAAAATGATGTTCATCGGTTATTTCTATGGCATTCGTTCGGAACGTCAATTAGAACGTGAGATTCAGACAAACATTGCTTACAGGTGGTTCTTAGGTTTAAAACTCACAGATCCAGTCCCTGATCATTCAACTATTAGTTGGAATCGCCGTACCCGTTTTAAAGATACAAATATCTTCCAGGAAATCTTTGATGAAATTGTCTTTCAAGCTATTCAACATAAGATGGTTGGAGGAAGGGTTTTATTTACGGATTCTACTCACCTTAAAGCTAATGCAAATAAACATAAATTCACACGTGTGGATGTTGAAGTTGAAACACGAGAATACATTGAAGAATTAAATAAAGCTATTGAAGAAGATAGGATAAATCATGGAAAAAAGCCTCTAAAGGAAAAGGAAGAGGTGAATGAAACTAAACAAATTCGAAAAAGTACAACTGATCCTGATTGTGGGTTTATGTCACGTGATAATAAGCAAGAGATGTTCTGTTACCTAGACCATCGTACCACTGATATAAAATTTAATATCATCACTGATGCTTATGTTACTCCTGGTAATGTTCATGATTCTGTTCCTTATCTGTCTCGTATAGATCGTCAAATTAATAGATTTGGTTTTAATGTAGAAGCAGTTGGTCTCGATTCAGGTTATCTAACAAATGCTATATGTAAAGGAATCAATGATCGCAAGATCTTTGGGGTCATAGCTCATAGAAGGTTCCATCCAACCAAGGGTCTTTTTCCAAAATGGAAATTTGACTATGTGCGTGAACGAGATGTCTATATATGTCCAAACAAAGAGGAATTAGTTTATCGTACGACTACACGTGAAGGGTATCGAGAGTATAAATCTAATCCTAAAAAATGTGCAACTTGTCCATTATTAAAGGAATGCACGAAATCAAAAAACACACAGAAAGTCGTTACGCGCCATGTGTGGGAGGATCATAAAGATCGAGTTCGTCTGAATCGTCTTTCAAAGTCGGGTAAAATCCTATACAAATTCAGAAAAGAAAAAGTAGAGCGAAGCTTCGCAGATTCAAAAGAACTGCATGGGCTTCGCTACTGCCGGTTACGGGGAATACAGAATGCGAGTGAACAAGTATTACTCACCGCAGCATGTCAAAACATGAAAAAGATCGCCACACACCTAGCAAGGCTTGCATAAGGTGTATGATGATCTTTTTCATTTAAAATCCATACCTTTTCTTACTAGAAGAACGATAAAAACTAAAAGAAAGTACGTGTTTTTTTAAAAAAACACGTACTTTCTAAACAGCCTGACCACTCTAAGAGTGGTTTTTCATTTCCATTTAAATCTCACAGCTTGCGTTATTTTTGATTTGAAGTAACTGCTTAGACATGAATTCACATTCCGTTAGAGGGATGATTTCCTCGAACGAAAATTCATAAATCGCTTGTATTTTTCTTGCTAACTTTAGTTTATCATCTATCAAATGAACAGCCTGGAGCACATCAACTACTTCCGTTTCATAACGATCTTCTCCATAACCTAACGGATCCCACTGTAATAAAACTTCCATTAACCTTATATTCGTTTGCTGTGTTTCCATTTTTTCACCTTTATTAATCTTATTTTTTGCACTGTTATTGTAACACACTTATGATAGAAGTAGATAATGAAAGAAGCTATATCCATTTTTGTATATGATTCATATACCGTACTACTCATGTTAAAGGAATCCTATAATAAATATAGCTCACAGTTTTATAAGAATCTTTACTAAGAGGTGATGCAATTGAGTCGATTTGATCAAGTTATTAACCGAAAGAAAACAGATTCAGTAAAATGGGATTATACAAAAAGAATATTTGGTGTAGAAGATGTACTACCAATGTGGGTGGCTGACATGGATTTTCCAGCACCTGAGGAAGTGATTGATGCCTTACATACTCGAGTTGACCACGGAATATTTGGATATACAATGTCAGGTTCAAAAATGGAAGAAAGCGTTAAAAACTGGTTAGATTCCCGTCATTCCTGGAAGATCGATCCAAAAACAATCACATACAGTCCTGGAATTGTCACAGCTATTAGTATGGCTATCCATGCCTTTACTACTTCAGAAGACAAAATTGTCGTACAACCGCCTGTCTACTACCCATTTTTTGAGATTGCCCAAAAGCATAAACGCGAGGTCCTATATAATCAATTATTACTAAATGAAGAATTCCGTTATGAAATTGATTTTAATGATTTGGAAGAAAAGCTTTCAGATGAAAGAACAACACTTTTTATCTTATGTAATCCTCACAATCCAAGTGGTCGGGTTTGGAGTAAGGAGGAATTAACAAGAATTGGGGACCTTTGTATTAAGCATAATGTTCTGATTATATCAGACGATATTCATTCCGACCTGTTGCTGTTTGGAAATCAATATACTCCGATTGCGTCTATTCGAAAAGACATTGCGAATCAAACCATTACTTGTATTGCACCTAGTAAAACTTTCAATTTGGCAGGTCTACAAGCTTCAATTTTGTTAATACCAAATGACTCTATTAAAAGACGTTATAATGAAGTTCAACAGGTGTTTGGCGTTATGGGTATCAACACGTTAGGAGCTGAGGCGATGCAGGCAGCGTATGAACATGGGAGCAACTGGCTTGATGAATTAATTCAATATCTTCAGGAAAATGTATTATTAATAGAAGAATATTTAATGAATCATCTTCCTCAGGTAAAAATCATGCGACCTGAATCAACCTATCTTGTGTGGATTGATGCAAGAAATGTAAATAAATCGGATAAAGAATTACAGGAACTACTCCTTAATAAGGGAAAACTTGCTTTACATATAGGTTCCAAGTTTGGCAAAAACGGAGAAGGCTTTCTAAGAATGAACATTGCTTGTCCAAAGGAAACTTTGTTAGATGGTTTAAAAAGATTGAAAATAGCTTTAACATAATTATCCCAAACTTCCAAATGGGCTCTTTCAACTTAAGAGCTCATTTATTCAGTTTTTATAAAAAAATTAGTTAAAATGTGTTTATTTCAGAATAATTTTTACAATTCTCACAATTTAATGGTATAATTAGGGAAACTTACTTATATCAAAGGTGACCATTATATGGAACTAGTAAAAGATATTATCTTACAAATTACATTCGTTGTTCTCCCTATTTTTATCTATCATTTATTATGGTTAAGTAGAAACAACCTTAGCTCTTTAAAACCCAATAAACTATTAATTACGTGTGGCTCCATTTTTTCTTCTGTCTTGTGTTTGATTTACCCGATTGAGCTAATTGATGGAGCTTTCTTTACCCTTCAACCTATTCCCTTATTTACTAGCGTCGTTTACGGGGGATCCATACCAGGTCTGCTTACTCTTCTTACAACTTCTATTTATTTTTCACAACTTTATGAACTGGGCTGGGTTTATTTTTGTGGGAGCATAACGGTTTACATTATTCTTTCACTTTCTCTACGAAGCAATTGGTATTCCTACACGTTTAAAAAGAAATTAAATTACGCTGCCATATACGGGATAAGTATTTTAATTTTTTCACTTTGTACAATCATTTTTGTAAGCGTTTTATATCCTCGTTATGTTGATTTAGCTAATTATGTAATCCCAAGCATAACAATTTTCACCCTTACCTTGATACTTATTTTATGTATATACCTAATTGAGTATATAAGGGCAAATGCTGTTATGAGGATGGAGTTAATGAAAGCAGAGAAGCTTTCCATTGTCAGTGAACTCGCAGCAAGTGTTGCACACGAAGTGAGAAACCCGTTAACTGTTGTCAGAGGTTTTGTTCAATTAATAGGTAATTCAACAAATAGTACAGATAGTCAAAGAAGAGAGTACATGGATCTTGTGTTAACAGAATTGGATCGAGCCCAAGCCATCATAACTGACTATCTAGGTATGGCCGGACAAAAAAGCATGGCTAAAGAAAAAATAAACTTAACCAATACTCTAAATGATATCACTACGCTCATGACATCTTATGCAAACTATAAAACAGTAAAATTCAAATGTGATATTGATAAGGATTTGTATGTTTTTGGAGACCCAATTAAACTAAAACAGGTTTTTGTCAATATTATCAAAAATTCCATAGAAGCTGTTCCGAATATGGAAGGGCTGGTAACCATTCATGCATGTTTATTGGAAAGCACAATACATATTAAAATATCTGATAATGGGATCGGAATGACTAAAGAGCAAATTGAGAGATTAGGAGAACCATACTATTCTTCTAAAGATGATGGCACAGGGCTTGGATTGACGGTTACATATAGTATAGTTAAAAGCCATGGTGGTTCTGTAAAATACATAAGTGAAGTTAATAAAGGAACAGTTGCTATTATTTCTCTTCCTCTTTACTTCGATACTAGCTCGGATCACTCTCACCTATTTAGCGAGAATTTATCAGGTTAATAAAAGATATAAAAGGTGACAGATATGATTCTGTCACCTTTTCATATTTATTCTTCTTCCTCTGATTTAACTTCTTTCTTATCGCCACGGTTTGCTTCTTTTTCCGTCACTTCTCCACAGGCAATTCTAGCTCCTGAATCTCCTGCTGGCTGAGTCATGCCGTCATCCATTTTTTCCGTTATCACAATTGCTGCTCCATCTGGATCAAGCATAGAATTCTTCTTTCCACTTTTTAGGGTTAATTGAGGAGCCATTAATTCCGCTTCTGTTTTTCCATTTTCAGAAATAACATTGGGAAGATCCCCTGCGTGAGCACCTTCGGGATGCAAAAGCCCATGCTTTTTATCATCAGGATTCAAATGATCTCCAGCGCTTTTAAAATCAGGTCCCTTACATGTACCTTTTTCATGAATGTTTATCCCATGCTCACCTTCTGGTAACCCCTCTAACATCACTTCAAACTTTACACCTTCTGGCTGTTCAGAAACTTTAATGGTACCAAGTGAATCACCGCTTGCATTAAACATCTCAACATCCATTTTGGTAATTTCTTTTTCCATACAGCCGGACAAAATAAAAGGAAAAACAAAGCACAAAGACAAAAATGTTTTACGTTTCATAATACCCTCCAATGAAATGGTTTGGATAAAGGGTATTTTTTGTCACAATGTATAAACTTATTCATCTAATGAAAAGTTGTTTTCCCTTAGTCTTTGTCTTGTTCTTGTTTCGTTTGATTCATTAATTTTTCTACTTGTTCTTGTTCTTTTTTAGATAACTTCATAATAAATCGGAAAGCAAAGAAAGCTGCTATAGTAAAAATGATCATAGTAATGGCAGCAGGTATATATTCTGACTTATCCTCAGGAAAATATAAAAACAATCCAAAAATAGGAAGTAATTGATCCATGTGTTCACTACCTTTCTTTCTCCTAACTATAGCAAGTTTTAGACAAATTCACTAGGTATTAAAAGTATAGTCAAGAAACAGTCACAAATGCGATTTTAAAGCCTTCATGGTACTATAAAAGATATAAAATCAAATTTCTGAGGGTGAGATTAATGGAAGAAATGAAAATCGGTGATATTGTAACAGGAATTTATAAAACAGGTAAATACATTGGTGTTATTACTGACATTAAGCCTATGCATTATTTAGTAAAAGTTAAAGCTGTCCTAAAGCACCCACAACAAGGTGATCTACATAATCCCAAACAAGTGGATGTCCAATTTTTTCACGAGAGAAGGGCATTGGCTTTCAATGAACAAACAAATGTTCCAAAACAGATGGTTAAACGATTCGAAGACGAAGTTCCAGAATATCAGCAGTCGCTAAGAAAGGCACTGGATGTTATGAAGAAAGAACTTGAAGAAATCAATACAGATTGGGCTAAAGAATCCCTTACAAGCGTTGAAGTTCTTGAGAAAGACTATTTCCCTTATTAATTGAAAGATGTTTACTCAATAACAATATTTAGCTTTTACTTTAAATATTGTTATTGAGCTTTTTTCATATACATTATTTCGGCTTTATGTTGCATATTTATTTAATACCTTTGACAGATCAATTCGATCACCTATTGTTGTTGGGGATGGCTTTTGTAAGTACCTTTTATCCTCTTCAACTAACTTAAATAAATTGTAAGTAGTTAGGGCATCATCTAATGCACGATGATGTTTACCGGTAGCCTTTTTCCCATATTCCTCAACAGCCTTCCATAAGCCGGTTTGATTACGATCACCAAAAAACTTTTTGTATTCCATTGATAAATCTCTAAATTTCCCTGTGAATGGAAACTCTTCTCCACTCATTTGGCAATTATGACGGAGCACCTTCATATCCATATTGCCCCAAGTAATAACAGTTGTAAATGATCCATTATTATAATCATTTAGTACGGCTAAAAGCTCTGAAAAAGTCATTCCTTGATCAATTTTATTTTGCGAAATTTGTAGAAAAGTTTTACATCGCTCAGTTAATAAGGGGAATTTGTTCGGTTTAACATATGAGGAGAATTGCTCTTCAATTTGTTGGTTCTTAACAGAAACAATACCCACTTCAATAATTTCTGGATAAAAGCCCTTTGGATTCGCTTTTCCTTCCGGCATGGTAAATTCAAAATCAATAAATAAAAATTGCTCTTGTCCCTCCAATCTGTTTCGCTCCTCCTTTAGGTTATATTATTTAAAACGTTAAGAAAAAATCGCAGCATCGAAAAGTTTTTGTACGTAGGTAATCAAGATAGTAAGGGCAACTACGCATCACGCTTCGCCTTTCAGGCTCGCCAATCAACGAGTTTTCTTTATTATATCACCGATGCATTCAAAAGAACTTTAATTTTTCCAAAAATAATGAATTGTCCCTTGACTATTTTTAATTGATTGGATGATTATCTATACTCTATCTTACAATATATTCAGCAATGGTCATTATTAGGTATAATTTTAAATTGACAGTTGAAATTTATTGAATTTTTCCGATATATAACATATATATATTGTTTATTAGTTTTGTCTCTGTTGTGTCTTTACAGAGCAGAATATGTAGAAAGAAAGTGAATCAGTATGCGACATTTATTTGGTTGGACTTGTATCTTCACTATGGTACCAATCTTCATCATATGTGTTTTCGTGGCAGGTAAAGAATCTCAAGCTATTAAAGGGCTTAGTACGATATTGGATGAAAAAATCCCCATTGAATCTGTTGATTTAGCACAAAACAGTTATGTATATGATCATGAGGGGAATCTTATTTCAGAGATAACATCAAATCAACAAAATCGGATTTATGTAAAATACGAAAACATCCCTGAAATCGTAAAGAAAACCTATCTCGTTTCAGAAGATCAGCGTTTCTTTGACCATATAGGCTTTGATGCTGCTGGTATGTTTCGGGCAATATTAATTAATGCAAAATCAGAATCCGTGGAGCAAGGCGGAAGCACCATTACTCAACAGCTGGCTAGGAATGTTTATTTAAATCACGAACAATCTTATAATCGAAAGCTGAGCGAACTCCTATACTCCTATCAGCTCGAAAAAGCCTTTACAAAAGATCAAATATTTGAATATTACTTGAATGCCATTTATTTTGGTAATGGTCA
The DNA here is from genome assembly GCF_003667825.1 of Metabacillus litoralis. Classification (NCBI taxonomy): domain Bacteria; kingdom Bacillati; phylum Bacillota; class Bacilli; order Caryophanales; family Bacillaceae; genus Metabacillus; species Metabacillus litoralis. Next base: position 3,094,361 of record NZ_CP033043.1, read on the forward strand.
ATATGGAATTGGAACGGCAGCAGATTATTATTTTAATAAACAAATTCATGAACTACATCTAGCTGAACTTATCTTTATTAGTGCCATACCAAATAATCCTACACAATACGATCCAGTTAAAAATTATAAAGCAACAAAAGAAAGACAAGAAAGATTACTACAAACTCTATATGAATTCGGAGCTATTACAGCAGAAGAGCAAGAGACAGCAATAAAATTTCCTATAAAACTATCAATAAAGAATAAAGTAGATGTTCAACCAGATTATGTAACATATGTTCACCATGAGTTAAAGCAGTTGGTTGCTGAAAAAGAAGGATTAAAGGATCACAACCAAATAAATACACGTGTAAATGACATTTTAAGTCAAGGTGTAATCATTTATACGGCGTTAGAAAGTGAACGTCAAAATAAACTTGTTCAATCGATGAACACTTACATTCAATCCGATGGTATTCAAGGCGCGGCTGCAGTCATTAACCATCACTCACATCAAATTGTCGCCCTTTCTGGAGGCACAAACTATAAAAAATTTGAATTTAACCGAGCTTTTCAAGCTTATAGGCAACCCGGCTCTTCTATTAAACCATTATTGGATTATGCACCTTATATAGATGTAACCGGAGCAACTACGAAATCCAGAATCAATGCAGGCAGATTTTGCAGTGGTGGCTATTGTCCCAAAAATTATAGCGGAAGAAATTATGGCATGGTTTCATTGGAAACGGCTTTAAAATACTCCTATAACACAGCTGCAGTTCGAATGCTTCATGAAATTGGAATTGAAAAAGGTTTTTCTTACTTAGCGCCATTTGATTTTGCGAAAATCACAAAACAAGATTATCACCTTCCAGCAGCCATTGGTGGGATGATGTATGGCATTTCTCCCCTTGAATTAACAAATGCGTACACTACTTTCGCGAATAACGGTTTATATTATGAAAATCATGCTATCGTTAAAGTAACCGATCAAACAGGCAAAACACTTTACGAATGGGGTGAGAATCCTATTCGCGTATGGAAGGAAACGACAAACAAACAGATGCGATCATTACTTGCTGCTGTTGTGTCAAGCGGCACAGGTAAAAAGGCTGCAATGAATAAAAGCTATGTAGGTGGTAAAACTGGAACCTCCAACGATTATCATGACTTATGGTTTGCTGGTTTAACAGATCAGTACACTGGTGTCGTTTGGGTTGGGAAAGATCAGCCAGCTAACATTAGGGGTGTTTATGAAAGAGGCTTACATCTTCTTATTTGGAAAGAAATGATGAAATAAGACAATTACTTCAATAAGGGGGGAATAAATATGAATGCAAATAATCAGCCTGTTCTTCTCTTTGACGGAGTGTGTCATTTTTGTGATCAAGCTGTTCAATTTATTATTCGATACGATAAAAAAGCTACGTTTCAATTCGCTGCTCTGCAGTCAAACACAGGTCAAGAACTCTTAAAAAAATTTCAACTTCCAACTACTAACTTTAATAGTTTAGTCGTCATTAAGGGTAGTAGCTATTATACAAAATCATCAGCTGTTCTTGAAATCTGTAAACTTCTAGGCGGAACTTGGCAACTTTTATATCTATTCAAAATAGTCCCCAGACCAATTCGAGACCAAATATACAACTTTATAGCAAGAAATCGATATAAATGGTTTGGCAAAAAAGACCAATGTACAATCCCAAAACCTGAGGATAGAAAAAGGTTTTTGCCTTAAAAACTTTTTTGTTAGAAATTGTTGTATTTGTACTTTTTAAAAAAATGATAGTGAAATGGAGCGGAAGAAACTTGGCTCCTGCGGGAGGTAGAGGAAAGGCCAAGACCCCGCAGGCGAAGCCGAGGAGGCTTGGCTTCCTCCCCGCGGAAAGCAAGTTACTGGAGCGCAATGAAACGAACAAGTTATACAGACTTTAAATAAGACTATTTTAATAAAAAAAAGCTGAGATTGATATCAACCATCAATCTCAGCTTTTTTATTGTTACACAGGCAAGCTCGCCATCACACTATTATAAAGCCTAAAACATAAATACAATGTTCCAAGTAAAAAGATGAACCAAAATAGAACATGAAATAGCACTAATCCTATTAAAGATAACGAGGTTAATGACTGACTAAATTTATAAACGATAAAAACAAAATAAATCAATGTTGCTAAAAGAAATATACCGATAATCGCATACGGATACTGAACAGCTGCAAGAGAAAGTGCCCCACCTATTAAATAAATGGAAGAACCACCTCTAATTTTAGTCAAATTTTCACCGGCTACATCTTTTGAAAAAAACAAAAGCGAAAGCTCTGTAACGGTGTTTGCAATTAACTTTAATGCTGAAAACAGCATAAAAAAAAGAAGAGAAAAAACGATAAATAACGCCAGCTTAATCCCACTATTAGAGAAGAACTCAAGCATTCCGTCATAAATACCAAAAACCTGCAAATAGTCTATTACCATCATGACTGTAACGATCGATAACGAAGCACTAAATAATAAGATTGTAATTAGAGGAAAATAACTAGTAAAGTATGTATTTTTCATAAAATCAGTTTCCTTGCTAAATAATTCAGTTTCCATCCTATTATGAATTAGCGCATTCTCTTTGACAAGGCTTTATGTAAATAAATAGAAATTCATATTTCTATTTACTAAAAAACAGGATGCCTACTAATTCACACCCTGTTAACGAAGTACAACGCGCACATATTCACGCGGTCGAAACTTTTCAAATACATTTGCTTCCTCTGTTAACGATTCAATGGGTGTTTCAGTATTTGTTAATTGAATGGCTGAGTCTTCAAATGAAATCGTTTCGACATATTCTCTTTTTACTCTTTCATTTATATACCAAGCACTGCTAAACAAGGATGAAAACAAACACCCTGCGACAAAAATCTTTGTTTTGTGCATGGAATCACCTCAAACCTTAGGATGTTCTTAAGGTCTTTATAATATACAAGTCAGCAGAAATTTGTTATCATTTTTATGTTCATATGAACTTGAAATGAGCAATATTTGATATAATTTCATAGTGCTCCACAATCTGGAACATAATAATTCAGTAATACTGAGCCAGATTTGCTCTTACTACTATAAGGAGGTTAAAAGATGACATTATTACATGTGGCAATTTTATCACCATTTTTACTTGCCATACTTATTCCATTCCTGTATAAGTACTTTCGTAACATTCATACAGGCTGGTTTGTACTAGGATTACCGATCCTACTCTTTGTTTATTTTATACAATTTCTAGATTCAACGATGCACGGTGATATAATCAGTTACACCGCAAATTGGATACCTTCACTTGGTATTAACTTTACTGCATACATAGATGGTCTTGGACTGTTATTTGCGTTATTAATTTCTGGAATTGGTGCATTAGTTGTACTATATTCGATCTATTACCTATCAAAAGAGAAAGAACAATTAAACACCTTCTATGTGTATTTACTCATGTTTATGGGTGCCATGCTCGGGGTTGTTTTATCTGACAACCTGATCGTCCTATATACCTTTTGGGAATTTACATCCCTTTCATCTTTCTTGTTAATCGGTTATTGGTACCACCGAGAAAAATCACGTTACGGTGCACAAAAGTCTATGCTTATCACGATCTTTGGCGGACTCCTCATGCTTGGTGGTTTTATCATGCTCTATATGATGACCGGTACCTTCAGCATTCGAGAAATTGTTGGTCAAGTTCCGGATATAGCACAGCATGAACTTTTTGTACCTGCTCTTATTTTAATTTTGTTTGGAGCTTTTACAAAATCAGCGCAGTTTCCATTTTATATTTGGTTACCAGACGCAATGGAAGCACCAACACCAGTTAGTGCTTATCTCCATTCAGCAACAATGGTTAAAGCAGGGATTTATCTAGTAGCACGCTTCAGCCCTGTATTTTCCGGGACACCTGAATGGTTTTGGATTGTTTCATCATTCGGTATTTTCACGATGTTCTGGGGATCATTTAATGCAGTAAAACAGACTGACCTAAAAGGGATACTAGCATTCTCAACAGTCAGTCAATTAGGAATGATCATGTCAATGCTCGGTGTTGGTTCAGCTGCACTGGCTCTTGACTCTATTGATGATAGTTACTATACAGTTGCAACGCTTGCTGCTATTTTCCACCTAATAAACCATGCTACTTTTAAAGGAAGCTTGTTTATGGTGGTTGGAATTATTGACCATGAAACAGGAACACGTGATATCAGAAAGCTTGGCGGTCTTATGAGTTTGATGCCAATTACGTTTACGATATCAATTATCGGTGCTTTTTCAATGGCAGGATTGCCTCCTTTTAATGGTTTTCTCAGTAAGGAAATGTTCTTTACTAGTATGATCCGTGTAATGGAAATGAACGTTTTCAATATTGAAACAATTGGTCTATTATTCCCGATTATCGCCTGGGTTGGTAGTATATTCACCTTCATTTACAGCATGGTATTAGTATTTAAAACCTTCACAGGGAACTATCAACCTGAAAAGCTTAAGAAGAAGCCACATGAAGCACCAATCGGAATGCTCATTTCACCGATTATCTTGGCTTCACTTGTCGTAATTTTCTTCTTCTTCCCGAACATATTAGCTTACACGATCATTGAGCCTGCGATGGCTTCGATCATTCCGGGACTACTAGGTGATGAAGGACATTTTCATGTTCATATCTATCCTTGGCATGGGTTTACGGTTGAATTATTCATGACAATAGGTGTGATTGCATTAGGTATTATCGGGTACTTATCTCTTACAAAATGGAGATCTGTTTATCGTTTAGTTCCTGAAAAGCTAACGTTAAATAAAGGATATGATGCAGCATTACATCAACTTGATCAATCTTCATTCCGTTTAACTAGATTTTATATGACTGGATTTATCCGTGATTATCTAGCGTATATTTTTACCTTCTTTATTCTTATTCTCGGCACTGCATTGGTTGCAACCGGAGGATTTACATTCTCCATGGCAGGAACTGCTCCAATTGGTGTTTATGAGGCGGTTTTAGCTTTTGTAATGGTAGTTGGTACAGTGACAGTTTTATTTTCTAAATCCCGTTTGACTGCAATTATTGCTCTAGGATCAGTTGGATACTCATTATCACTCTTTTTCGTCCTATTCCGGGCGCCTGACCTAGCTTTAACGCAATTATGTGTGGAAACAGTATCAGTAGCTTTATTCCTACTTTGTTTCTACCATTTACCGGAATTTAAAAAGAAAGAAAAAAAGCTTCACTTTAAATTAACCAATCTGCTTATTTCTCTAGGTGTTGGTACAATCGTTACACTTATTGCTCTATCTGCTAATAGCCAACGTGTATCAGAAACAATTTCTACTTATTTCATTGAAAACAGCTATAAGCTAGCAGGTGGAAAAAATATGGTTAACGTCATTCTTGTAGACTTTAGAGGCTTTGATACATTATTTGAAATAGCTGTTTTAGGGATTGCGGCACTAGGAATTTTTAGTATGATTCGCTTAAAAGTCAGAAGGGAGGAAAAAGGGTGAAAAAAAATATAAAAACTAATGATATTATCTTTCAAACCGTTACTAAGATTGTTGTGTTTATTATCATTATCTATTCATTACACCTTTTCTTTTCTGGACACTATACACCAGGTGGAGGTTTTATTGGCGGACTGATGACTGCTGCGGCACTCGTCTTACTGTTATTAGCATTTGATATAAAAACAGTTGTCAATACACTACAGGTTGATTATCTGAAATTAACGGCAACTGGATTACTAATTGCTGTATTAACAGGAATAGGTTCATTTTTCTTCAATGTTCCGTTTCTAACACATACATTTAGCTATGTACAGCTACCTCTGCTAGGAAAAACCTCTTTAGCTACAGCGGTATTATTTGATTTAGGGGTTTATCTCGTTGTTATCGGTGTAACGATGACCATTATTCAAACGATTGGAGAGACGGAATAATGGAAATTTTAATGTCTATTGTTGTTGGTATCATTATTACGGCTGCGGTTTATTTAATGTTATCAAAAAGTTTATTACGAATTATTATTGGTACTGGTTTGCTTAGTCATGGTGCACATTTACTCATCTTAACGATGGGGGGCCTAAAAAAAGGTGCTGCTCCGTTGCTTGGTGAGCATGCAGAAGTCTACGTTGATCCACTTCCACAAGCTTTAATTTTAACTGCGATTGTTATTAGCTTTGGAGTCACATCCTTTTTCCTTGTTCTTGCCTACCGTTCATACCAAGAGCTCGGGACTGATGATATGGATCAACTAAGGGGAAATGATCAATATGAATAACTTAATTATCTTGCCAATTGTTATCCCATTTTTAATGGGAATACTCTTAATCTTTTTCAACAAACATATTACGGTTCAAAAATGGCTAAGTGCTGTTGCTTCATTCTTAAGTGTCATTGCTTCCATTGTGATCGTTCAGACCGTTCATACAAACGGAATTCAGACACTAGAGATCGGAAATTGGGCACCACCTTATGGAATTGTACTTGTTGCCGATATGTATGCCAGCTTATTAGTGTTAACAACAAGTATTATCGGCTTTACATCGCTATTGTTTGCTTTCTCATCTGTAACGTCAGATCGAGAAAAATTTTACTTTTATCCAGGCGTTCAATTTTTACTTTTAGGTGTAACAGGTGCTTTTCTAACAGGGGATATTTTTAATCTCTTTGTATTTTTTGAAGTCATGCTTATGTCTTCTTATTTGTTAATTGTATTAGGAAGCTCCAAAAATCAGCTTCGCGAGTCAATTAAATACATCTTAGTGAATGTTATTTCTTCGGCACTTTTTGTTATTGCGGTAGCGTATTTATATGCAGTAACAGGAACATTAAATATGGCAGACTTAAGTGTAAGAATAGCAGATATGGGGCAATCCGGGTTATTAACAGTCATCGCCATTCTCTTTCTAGTCATCTTTGGCTTAAAGGGTGCGATTTTCCCGTTGTACTTCTGGCTTCCTGCCTCCTACCAGGCACCACCTGCTGTTGTTACAGCATTATTCGGAGCATTATTAACAAAAGTTGGGGTTTATTCCATTACACGTGTGTATACCGTTATTTTCTATCACGAGCCATCTTTTACACACGAAATTCTCGCTTGGCTTTCAGCACTAACAATTGTTTTTGGTGTCATTGGAGCAATTGCCTATTGGGATATTAAAAAGATTGTCATCTATAACATCATTACTGCAGTTGGTGTTATATTATTTGGAATCGCAGCAAATACTCCAAATTCAGTTGAGGGCTCTATTTATTATTTAGTTCACGACATGATTGTTAAAGGAGCACTATTCTTCTTAGTTGGTACAATTATTGCGATAACAGGCACTAGTAATTTACGGAAATTCAGCGGATTGATTGCTAGCCACCCTTTTCTTGGATGGATGTTCTTAATTGCCACTTTGGCTTTAGCAGGAATTCCACCACTCAGTGGCTTTATTGGAAAGCTAAAAATTATTCAGGGCGGCTTTGAAGCAGGTGAATACACAATTGCTTTTGTTGTACTGCTATCAAGTTTGTTAGTGCTTTACTCTGTAATGAAGATATTCATCCATGGTTTTTGGGGAGAGCCAAATAAAACGCCTGTTAATAAAGAGGCTACAAAGGGTTTAATACTCCCAATAGTCATTTTGCTTGTATTGTCAATTGCTTATGGTTTTGGGGTTGAATCACTTTCACCTTATATTTCACAGGCTGCCAATACTCTGCTTGATCCATCAATCTATATTCAAGCCGTATTGAAGGAGTAGATCATATGGCATTTCAAATTTTACTTAACTTTATTTTAGGATTCATTTGGATGTTTCTTTCGAATGATTATTCTTCCTTAGCTTTTGCTAAAGGATACTTTTTCGGGATATTAATTCTTTTTGTTCTAAGACGCTTTTTTCAACACAGATTTTATTTTTATAACGTGATTGCGATTATTAGGCTTCTCTATATTTTCTTAGTAGAGCTTGTTAAATCCAATCTCTCTGTATTAAAAGTCATTCTATCTCCCAAGCTTAATTTAAGACCGGGAATTTTTGCTCTTGAGACAGAGCTCGAAAAAGAATGGGAAATTACGATACTATCCAACCTCATTACATTAACACCGGGAACTCTCGTGCTGGAGGTTTCTGAGGATAATAAAACATTATATATTCATGCAATGGATATTGATGACGTCGAGCAAGCAAAACTTGATATAAAAAATACATTTGAAAAAGCAATCAAGGAGGTGAGCCGTTAATGTTTAAGTTAGTCATGACCATTTCACTCATTATAGTGGCAATCTCGACTCTTTTATATGTCTATCGACTTGTAAAGGGACCATCAACACCTGATCGTGTTATTGCACTAGATGCAATCGGTATAAACTTAATTGCAATAACGGCGATTATCTCCGTTGTGCTAAATACAAGTGCATTTGTTGAGGTTATTCTTTTATTAGGAATATTAGCTTTTATTGGTACTGTTGCCTTTTCTAAATACCTGGAGAAAGGAGAGATCATTGAAAATGATCGAGATCAGTAAATTTATTGTTGGCTTTCTTATTCTCCAAGGTTCGTTACTAAGCCTAATTGCGGCAATCGGTGTAGTTCGTTTGCCAGATCCATATACTCGTAACCATGCAGCATCAAAGAGTGCCACTTTAGGAATCATTAGTATACTGCTGGGGCTATTTATGTATTATTTACTCATTGATCATCATGCAAATTCCAGAGTGCTTTTAGGGATTATCTTTGTCTTTATCACAGCGCCTGTTGCAGGACATCTAATAAGTAGGGCGGCATATAATATTGGTGTTCCATTGTGGGAGAAAAGTGTTCAAGATGATTTAGCCAAAGCAAGAAAACATGAAAAAAGTAGATGAGCGTTGCTCATCTACTTTTTTATACTCTACATCACTGATAACCTCTTGCTCCTGCGCATGCATGATAATTTCAAAGCATATCATCGTTTAATAAAAGATTTGCTCATTTTTGTTTCTTCAAAATTGCCATTGTGCATCTGGACAAGCATATCAGCTCTTCAGCTTCATCTACGATCTTTATTTCCCATACCATTGTTGTTTTCCCACGATGTGCAGGTTTAGCATGTGCTGTGACTACACCTGATTTTTTCCCACGAATATGATTTGCGTTTATTTCTAGACCTACACATATTTCTGTTTCATGATCAACTAGATTATAAGCGCCAATACTTGCTACAGTTTCTGCAAGGGCAACTGATGCTCCACCATGAAGTAACCCAAATGGTTGGTGTGTACGATGATCTACTGGCATTGTGGCAATCACACACTCAGGTGTAACAGAGGTTACTTCTATTCCTAAAGTCTCCATTAATGTATTTTTCACATTAAAATCCATTATGACCCGACCCTTCATATAGTCTATTACTCTTAATAATACACCTTGTTTAATATAAACAATTGTAATTATAGTCTATCATAAGGAGATTCTTTAAGTGAAAAATAAAAGATCAAAACATCACTTAATGGCTTTAAAGAATACAAGTGGAATGATTACAGAAGTCTAAGATGAAATAAACTTCAATCACAGGTGACAGCCAAAATCCTGCAAAAAAATGCTTACTATTTTCTTAGAACAAACACAACAAAAATAAAATAAACAAATAATAAGAGTAATGTTGGAAGTACAGCCATAATATCCATTATAACCTCCTCATTTAGGAAACGCTTTCCTGATTCCTAAAAGGATATAATTAACATCTTAATGGATAAATATCATGGCTATATTGAGGATTTGTTTAGATTTTGTAAAATTAAAGAAAACACGAAAAATGTACTTGAAATAGAATAGACTTGGTATTCACCAAGTCTATATTTCAATATCTATTTTCAATCCATTTTCCCTTGATGTTTCAATTAAGAAAGATCCTTTTAAAGCTTTAACACGTTCACTAATACCAGAAAGGCCTGTTCTTTCCTTTTGGTCAGCTATTTCTTCATAGTTAAAACCAATACCATTGTCCTCGTAATGGAGAACGATCTTATCTTTTATACAAACAAGAATAATCATAACATTTGTTGCTTCTGAATGTTTATGAGCATTTATAAGCAATTCCTGTATAATTCGATAAAGGTTTAATTGGGTATCAATATCCAAAGCGACATTTATATTCCCAGTGTTAAGTCGGATATCAAAATCCACAATGTCCTGATATTGCATAATGAGCTTGTTTAATGCCTTAACTAAGCCTAAATCATAAAGCAACTGTGGTCGCAGTTCCTGGCATGTTTCTCTTGTTTCTTTAATGACCTTCGTCATACTGCTGTTTATGCTTTGTAGCTGTTTTTTAAGAACATCAGCATCCTCTTCTAACATTGCCAATTCACATTGCCTTTTTAAAGAAACTAAGTCCTGAAGAACAGAGTCATGTATTTCCTTAGCTAAATGAGATCGTTGCTTTTCTTCTATAGAAAACAAAATCTTATTCAGCCAATCTGGTTTTCCTTCCTCGGTCTCAACTTTTTGTAAGTGTTGCATTAGTTCATCAATTTTCAAAAAGTTTTCTAATGAAACATTTGTGTAAAACGAGAGAGTTTTTAACCATGACACCTCATCACGAGTTAATTTAGGTGTGTTTAGTATAGACAAGCATACTAACACGTAACTCTTGTTGTCAGTTACACCTATATTAATAACAAAACCTTTATCTACTTCAACAATCTTACCAACTTCATTTGAAGCTTCTTTAATTTCCTTTAAATAAGCTCTATAATTTGATTCCTTTGCTAAGGGATCAACAGAAGCAATATTCTTTACCTTATCAAGCTCGATAAAATATGCTTTGCTAACATGGAGTACATCTACAATTACTTGCTTTAATTGTGCAATAACCTGTTCCAAATTACTTGCTTTTCGTATGCTTTGAGTATACTTAAAAATACTGTCCTGATAATTATACTTTTCAGATATCCTCTTTAACCTAAAGCGATCATCTAAAACTTCCTTCACATAAAAAATGAACACCATGGCTAAGTAAATATAAACAAAAAGTTGGACAGAATTAAAAGTTGAATTGCTATCTTTTAAAGTGAACATAATCATAACCATAATCAGAGTTGGAATTATGGCTAGTATTGAATAATATTTAAGTCTTCCTAACAAGAATTCAATATCGTATATCTTAGTTACCAAAAATTGATAAACTAATGAAAAGGGAATTAAAAGTAAAAAAGCAGATAAAAATATTGGCGAGAATACATACTTTTGAAAAATTACATACGGAATGACATAGAATAAAAGAAATGGTGTAAAAGCCAAAACATTTGTAACAATTAATATTTTGACTAAGTATGCTTGTTCTGAGTACCTAATCTTTCTTAAACCTGAAAACTTTAAACTAAAAGTTAAAATAAGTAAAATAAGAAATGACAATAGGGTAAGCAATCTATTACTTATTATGGTCATTCCCCAAAAATTATGGACTATTTCAGACAATATATTGATCAATACGAGCATATAACCAAATATAATATAAGAAAAATTGAAAAGTTCTTTTCCTAATTCTTTAAAATATTGATAGATAAAGTGCAGATAGCTTACTGGAACTAATGTAAATAATGCTATATTCACGTATCTACTTAGTAAATCTCCCCTTGAAGAACCACTTGCACTAATATAAGCCATGGCTATTATTAATAAAAATAGTATTAATAAATGAGCAGACCGTTGATTTTTCTCTTTGTTCGATTTATTAATAAAATAAATACTAAACAAGCATAAAGCAAGAACTGTTAAAGGTATGATTATAATGAACAAAACCTGATTATTAAATAAAGTTGATGGAACAATATATTCTTTAGTTATTCCATTTGTACTAAGTACCTTAACTGAGTTTATCTGTTCAAGGAGACCATGGCTAACAGCTGGGTCATGTAGCTGTGGATCTTTGTTATTTATTTCAATGATTGTATCCCCAACATGAATACCCACTTTTTCTGCCCAGGTTTTTGGCTCAATTTCAGAAATCAGCATTTCTTCGTTATTTGTTTCAATTATTCTAGCTCCAACATAGGGGTATTTATAATTTAAAATTATAATATAAAGGACAAAGATAATACTTATTATGACTAATAGTTGGAGCATCCTATTAAAGGTAAGACGCATCTAAATTATAAACACCTTTCAACATAAATTATTATAATAATCGTTTAAAATTGTTCTTAACCAGTTATGAGAACAGCTTTTAATCGCTCAATTTGGTCCTGTTTAATTGGTAATTCATTTATTAAGTTTGTTGCTTTATTCACAGCTATTTGCTTCATGACATTTAAATAATGCACTGTTCCCGAATTTAAGAGTTTGTTACTAAACTTTTTATAACCTCCAAAGTAGGCTTCGACTGATTTTTCACTTTTAAAGCCTTCAATAATATCCATAGCATGTTCGTTACACTTTTTTTGAAGGTAAAGAAAGCCTAATGATTTTTTCTGTGCTGAAATGTCGTTTTTATTTGGATTAAATAAATCTCTAAAGTCATTTTCAATTTGTGCAGCTATTCCAATTTGGTACGAATATGTCTCAACTTTTTCCTCATTTGCACCAGCTAAAAGCATGCCACTTACAGATGCTAATGCAATTAAAGACCCTGACTTATTCTTCATCATTTTGATACATTCCTCTTCAGTCAATATTGAGTTTTCCAAATCAATATGCTGCCCTTCCATTGCTTGGAGAGAAAACTGAGTAAATGCATCAAGTATTTGAATTCTATATGGAGAGGATAATGATAATATCAATTTTTGACTTAACGTATAAATCATCGTTGCTGCATTTAAAGCAATGGAAGGGTTAATTTTCATCCATGGCTCTTTCATATTATCTAAGTCTTCAAGATCATCCAACATATCAAAAGATAAGATTAGTAATTGAATAGCAGCAGCAAGCCTCACTATTTCTGCACTTTTCCCCTCGAATGCATCATGATGTAATATGGCCAAATGAGCAAAATGAAAGTTGTCTTTCTCCTTAATAAAAGAAACAACAAGATTCTGTAATTGGTTCTCTTTTACTTGTGAAGCAATACATTGAATCATTTGTTGTTTAATACGTTCATTATCAACCATCTTTTGGACAACCACCTGTCTAGGGTTATATGACTACATGCTAAAATCTCTTTCATTGAATAACTCAATCATCTTCCATTCTCAACTAACCGCCAAATTATGTCAATAAAAAACAAAAGAAACTTGGTTTTTCCCAAGTTTCTTAAGATACATTTAAAAATGCAAATTTGTCATATTTATCGATACTTTTATTTATAAGCTGTAGCGATTCTTTCGATTCTTTTAACTCTTGTTCTATCTTTAATAAAAGCTGTGTCATTTCATCAATCTTTTGTTGATTCACAGTTTCACACTCCCTATTTGTTGGTAAGCGAATGTAAAGGCCAACCTAGTTTGCTTTCTATAAGTTAAATTCTAATCTAAATAAGGTATTTTTTCACCGAAAATAATTCTTATGACTCAATGCGTGATGCCGCAAGTCAAACGCAATAGTTCAAATTATATATTTCTTCGTCTTACCGACCTTTTTTTATTTAAGTTTCTGCCTTTAGTCCTAACAAATAAACATTTCGTCTGTAATTTTGTTTTTATGGGTATATGGTAGCCCTAATTTAATATTTTGAGCTAAATCGTCCATTTCATTGCGCTCCACGATCGTTTTCATAAAAACCAAATGAAAAGCTTTTCAAAACAGCCAAAAAAAGAGACCTATTTCCAAATAGATCTCTACCTATCTTAAACAGACAATATAGTCTTTGTAAAAATGTTTTCTGCCTCTGATACAGCTAATTCGATTAACTGAGATTTCATTTCTTGAGGACCATGATACTCTATCGTGTAATCCTCAATTCCTGTTTTTGAATATAAACACTCCATTGTCACCTTGCAATTGTCCTTTAATACCGAAAAAACCGCAACCATTTTGTCATCTAACAAATAAAATGTTGGCTGCACCATCATCGTGTCTACAAGCCTCCTTAGAATAAAGAGAATTTTGAGGACTTGTCATAGGATGTGTACACTCATATCTTTAACATTCTCTGTTTGATGACAGTTTCCTTTAAATATTTGAAATTATTATTGAATATAGAGAAAAAATAAAGTGCGGGGTTAGATACCCGCACTCGTTCTCGTAATCTACCCTTCATCTAATTCCATAAGGTTTGTTGCCCATTCAAGAGAAGATAAATAAATGCGGTTAATCTCTTCTTTTGGTATTTTTAAACCTTCTATATCCCAAGTTGATTTTTCAATACTAACGGCCCAAAGTAACACTTGATATAAGTCGTTTTCTTTCCCGAGCAAAGCATCTTGAATATCATCGGATAATGGTAAGTCCTCTAACACATCCTGGATACTTCGATGCATCAATGTATCAATTAATGAAAACATCCCTGTTAACATGAAAGGGGCAGACTGACCTATCCCAAGATAAATGGCAATCTGTTCACATAACTTCCCACGAACTAAGGATAACTTAATTACTTCTTGCATATTAATATCTTTTGGATAATTTATATTTTTTAATGAAATAACATAAATCCATTTTTTTAGTTCATTTAATCCAAGTAGGACAATTGCCTGTTTGATTGATTCAATTTTATTAACAGGTCTAAAAGCCGGTGAATTGATTAATTTTAACAGCTTATAAGACATAGATATATCATGCTCAATTTCAGAGGCAATTTTATCAATATTAGGTTCTGTCTTCGCTATTTCTGAAAGTATATGATAATACGTTTTTAAATAAGAAGGAACATCATAACTTGAAACTATATGTGGCTTGCTAAAAAAATACCCTTGAAAATACGTATATCCCGTTTTTTTTGCAAATAAAAATTCTTCTCTCGTTTCCACTTTTTCTGCTAACAGTTCTATATTATAAGGACGATAACGTTCAACCATGGCTTTCTGTTCTGTTTTAGATGTATTTATAAAATCAACCTTAATCATGTCAATATAAGGTAATAATCTCGGTAATAAGGATGATTGCTCTTGGACATAAAAATCATCGAGCGCAATTGTATAGCCTAATTCTTTTAACTCTTTACATGAAAGAATTAGCTCTTCACTTATTTCAACGTTCTCTAATATCTCTATAACAATAGAGGAGGGATTAAAAAATGTTGGTACTCGGGATTTCAGCAGACTATCTGTAAAATTGACAAAACAACGTTTGCCTTCTGATAAATCATGAATACCAATATTTAAAAAACTATTAATAATGACTTCCGTTGTAGCAAGGTCTCCATCAATATCTGGAAATATATTTTCCTTACTTCCTCTATATAAAAGTTCATATGCAAAAACTTCTTCTTTTATATTGAATATAGGCTGCCGTGCAACAAAAACCTCCATGCTTTGACCCCCGATACAAAAAATAACCAATAATTTCAATTTATTCTATTTTACTACATTTATCTTAATAATAAATCATATTTTGGTTATTTACTAACAATTGCGGGTCTATAGTATGACTAAAACCATTATAAATGGCTCAAAAATCTTAACGTTATTTTCATCCATCCGAAAAATGACAACCATAATGGTACACTCAGCAATGTGGCCCAAGCCATTCCTTTAAAAAAATTGTCTTCATGCATAGTGTTCACACCCTTTATAAAGATCTGTAGTCATTATTTTTTCCATGGTATTATTTATTAAACCTTAAGTAAGCGCTTACAGTCAGATTTTTCTTATTACTACTTACATTATTCATTCATAGACAGCATCATTCCTCTCTAAATCATTCTTCATTTTCCAACATCGTTTTCATCCAATGGATCTGCTCACCTCACTACCCAACCTTTCATATAGTAATGACATATAGGTAGGGAGTGAAAAAAATGCCTGCAATTAATGGTAAACAATATTTGGAGCGCATGGATCAGCTACATCCTGATGTATGGATGAAGGGGGAAAAAATTTCAGGGAAGCTCTCTCAGCACCCAGTCTATAAAGGTGCCATGCAATCAAAGGCATCTCTGTATGACACTCAAGTTCACCCTGATTTTTATAAAAAAATGACCTTTACATCTCCTACATCAAATGAACGTGTTGGACTATCTTTCTTGCAACCCAGAACGAAAGAAGACCTACAAGCAAGAAGATATATGATTAAAACATGGGCAAAAAAAACAGCAGGAATGATGGGACGTACACCTGATTACTTAAATACAGCATTAATGACATTCGCAGCTTCAGCAACTATTCTACGTGAACAAGGTGATGAGTTTTGTCAAAATCTACTTAATATATATGAAGATGCCAGAGAAAAAGATCTTTCCTTCACACACAGCTTTATCAATCCACAAGTGAATCGTTCAACAAATTTTCAGGAACTATCTTCACAACCAATCGCTGCAAAAATAACAGAAAAAACAGCAGATGGACTTATCGTAAACGGTGCAAGGATGTTAGCTACACAAGGTGGAATGACCGACGAGGTATTCATCTTACCTACGGGTAAAACCGATGATTATGCCTTTTGTTTCAGTATTCCCACAGATGCAGAAGGAATTAAATTTATTTGCCGTGAATCCTTTTATCAAGACGACTCCCAATTTAACTATCCACTTTCCTCTCGTTTCGATGAAATGGATACGATGATTGTCTTTCATAATGTAGTTGTGCCTTGGGAAAGAGTTATTTTTTATCACCGCAATGATCTTGCACATCAGCTTTTTGCAAGAAGTAGCTTTACACCACAAGCATTGCACCAGGTTATTATTAGACAAATTACAAAAACAGAGTTCTTAATTGGTCTTGCACAAAAAATGGTCACTGTTTTAAACGTAACAGAGTATCATCATATTCAAGAAAAAATTAGTGAAATGATTATTGGGTTAGAAACAATGAAGGCTCTTTTAGATCGCTCAGAGCTTGAAGCGAAGGAAGACGAATGGGGGACAATGGTTCCATATGTTCACTCTTTATTTGTTGCATCAAATATTTTCCCAAAGCTCTACCCTCGAATGATTGAAATCATTCAATTGATAGGTGCAGGAGGAATGGTAGCTATACCTTCAGAAGAGGATTTTGCTTCTAGCTTAGTTAGCGAAATTGATCATTTTTGTCAGGGATATGCATGTGATGCTGAAACAAAAACGAAACTCTTTCGCCTGGCATGGGATCTTACGATGAGCAGCTTTGGAACAAGACAAACACAATACGAACGGTATTTTTTTGGTGATCCTGAAAGACTAACATCAACCCTTTACCAGGGGTACCCTCGTGAGGAATACATTAGTGATGTTGAAACGTTTTTAGAGCAAAACAGAGAAGAGGCTTAAAGACAAAGCCTCTTTACATTTCCCCTACCCAATGTCCAATTTTACCTGCAAGCTCACCTGCAGTATCAGATTCCACTCTTTCCGATAAAGATGATTGAAGCCGAGCACTAAGTTCTTCTCTTCCCTCTTCATAGGTAACAGTCGTAGACCACTCAATTTCAGGGATGGCAATCATGCTGAATTCTTGTTTTTTATTTTCATAAATATAAACATTTGTTATTAATTCTTCTCCATTTTTCACATTTGCTTTTCTTATTTTCACTATTCTTCACCCTTTCAGGAGTCTCTGACATTATTATAATTCATGTTTGTTTCAATTTCAGCATTCACTATCCAACAAACAAAAGAACTGATTTAGTAGGCACCTAAATCAGTTCTAGTAGATGATAATTTAACACGTCTTAAAAATTAAAAGTGTTTGGTTGATCCACAATATCACTATCTTCAAAATTTGTGATAGCAAACACATTTTCAACTTCGATAAAATCGCCTGTATTTAATGCCCCTGCACCAACAGATGACTCATCTTGACTTTTAGGTGACAAACTGAATGTATCACCTACTTTAAAAACAGCTGCATCTCCTATCCTATTAAGCTTGATAGGTCCAACTAATGCCGGCATACCCTTCCTCCTTATAACATAAATGTAAAATTAATTGTTCAACATTATATGAAAAAGAGAGAAAAGGGTTCTCGCCTAACCTATACCTCAGCATTCTTGAGTTCTTCTTTATATTTAGATCTTAATTTGATTAATCGAATAACATTTAAAACAACAGCTTTTAACACGGCATACGTTGGAACAGCAAGAATCATTCCAATGATTCCCCCAAAACTCCCAGCTCCTATTAAAAGTAAAATAATTGTTAAAGGATGTGTGTTCAAGCGTTTCCCGATAATTAACGGAGAAAGGAAATTCCCATCAAGCTGTTGAACAATCGTTACAACTAAAGCAGCAAGCAATGCTTTTCCCGGTGAATCTAATAAAGCGATAATAACAGCCGGAGCGGCACCAATAAAAGGCCCTAAGTAAGGGATAATATTTGCTACTGCTACGACAATTCCAAGAACAAGTGCATAATCAAGTCCTATAATTAAATAACCAATGAAGCATCCAATCCCGACAGCAATGGACACTATTAGCTGTCCTTGAATATAAGCTGCTAACGTTTCATATAAATCTTGTAAAATTTTCAATCCTTCATGACGATATGTTGAAGGTAAAACCTTTACAGCTGTTGACGGAAGCTTATGACCATCTTTTAACATGTAAAAAAGAATAAATGGAACCGTAATAATTGTTAAGGTAATGTTCGTTACAACTCCGAGCACAGCTGTGAAGCTTGTTGTAATATTTTCCGGTAAGCTCTTCGCATAACCAGTCAATGTATCTTCAATCTGCTTTAAAGACACATACTCCTGCTCCATAACCCAAGTAAACCAATGTGTTTGAGACATATTAGTAATAAACTGTGTAAACTGTTTAACGTATGTAGGGAAATTATTCACTAAGTCTGTTACCTGTGCTGTAACAATTGGTCCAACAAAAGAACCAATTCCAGAAACAACTCCAACAAATACAATGTAAGGAATCAAGATAGCCAGCGTACGAGGAACCCTTCCTTTTTCAAGTAACTTCACTAATGGATTAAAAATGAAGAATAAAATTCCCGCAATAAGAATTGGGAAAAATAAAGTTGATGCAAAAACAATAATGGGTTCAAACAAAAAGGAAACCCTTGTTCCTACAAAAACAATTAATAACATTAATAAAATTTGCAATGTCCAAAAATGAACTTTTGATCTAAACACTCTACTTCCTCCAGTTTCTATAGACCTCATCTATATTTCATTATAGTCATCTATAACCTTCCTTAAGCAAATTAAACATTTGTTCTAACAGTATATACGACTATTCCTCGAAATTGTTTCAAAATAATTCAAATTTTCATATACTACAAATGTACATGATTTACTAGATCTTTACCAATCTTTTCTTTTAACCTAAATAAAGCCAGCCCTGGTGAAGGACTGACTTTAGTATTAGAATTTATTCTTCAGCTTCCAATAATTGAAGCGTTTTTTCTTCTACTCCTTGTTGGGAGGCCATTTGGATTTCTACAGAACGAATCAGGTGACCTTCCATATCTAGAATATGAAATTCAAATCCTTCATACAGTATTTTATCTCCCTGCTTACTTTCCATGTTCTGAGTCAGAATCCATCCTCCAAGAGTATCAATATCTTCATCATCGATACTTAAGCCTAACATATTATTAATTTCGTAGATTAGCACCTTTCCATCGACAACAAAATGTTTTTCTCCACGCTTTTGAATGTCAGGAACCTCATCCTGATCAAACTCATCACGTATATCTCCAACAATTTCTTCAATAATATCTTCAACCGTCACAAGGCCAGCTGTTCCGCCATATTCATCCATTAAAATTGCCATATGAACTCGTTCCTTTTGCATTTTGATCAAAAGATCGTGAATTGGGATCGATTCAATCACTTGAATGACTGGACGAATATATTTTTGAATGAGCGTATTTTTTCGGCCTTCAGGTGTTAAATAGTATAAATCAGTAAAGATTTCTTTAATATTTACCATTCCAAGAATATGATCTTTATCTCCGTTTACTACTGGGTATCG
Organism: Metabacillus litoralis; assembly: GCF_003667825.1. Taxonomy (NCBI): domain Bacteria; kingdom Bacillati; phylum Bacillota; class Bacilli; order Caryophanales; family Bacillaceae; genus Metabacillus; species Metabacillus litoralis. Next base: position 3,114,330 of record NZ_CP033043.1, read on the forward strand.
AGTAAACTTCTCGTTTCTCATAATATCAAGATTTTCCTGAAAAGACTTCTCTACTGATGTTGTTACGATTTCAGTTCTAGGAACCATAATTTCCTTTGCAATTCGATCGTCAAACTCAAATATTCGATTCACATATTTAAACTCAGATTGATTGATTTCACCACTCTTATAGCTCTCAGAAAGAATAATTCTTAGCTCTTCTTCTGTATGAGCAATTTCATGTTCTGATGCTGGCTTAAGTCCAAACATTCGAACAAGTAAATTTGCAGAACCGTTTAATATCCAAATAAACGGAAACATGACTCGGTAGAAAAAAATCAAAGGTCTCGCAAAGAGCAATGTAATAAATTCAGCCTTTTGAATGGCCACCGTTTTTGGAGCCAATTCACCTATCACAACATGCAAGTAGGTAATCACTAAAAAGGCAATAACGAATGTTAATACACTTATAATTGATTCATTCAGATGAAAACTGACTAGAAGAGGGTGTAGGATACTTTCCATCGTTGGTTCACCAAGCCACCCAAGACCCAGCGCAGTTATCGTAATACCTAATTGACAAGCAGACAAATACTCATCAAGGTTAGATGTTACCTTCTTTGCTGCAAGTGCTGAATTATTTCCTTCTGCTATAAGCTGGTCAATTCGTGAGCTTCTTAGTTTCACGATCGCAAATTCTGACGCCACGAAAAATGCGGTAATTGCAATTAAAATCGCAACAATAATCAGGTTAACTATATCCAAAATAAGGAACTGTCCAATCGTGAGTATCTATCAAACTATTACACTTTTAAAAATAGACAGTTCCTTTCACCTCCTAGAGATTTAAATTTAGACGATATTAATCTTCATCACCTTGTACAAAGATCATAACGAACTTTAGTAATTCAAATAATGCCATTAATGCTCCCGCTACATACGTTAATGCAGCAGCACCTAATACCTTATTAACGCCATGTTCTTCATTGTTTGTAATAATTCCTTCCGAAACCATTAATTTCTTTGCTCGCGAGCTTGCGTTAAACTCTACAGGTAAAGTGATAAGTTGGAAGGCTACCGCAAATGAAAACAAAATGATTCCTAAACCAATTAAGTTTAGTTGCCCTAACAAGAATCCACCTATTAATAAAAATGGGGCAATACCAGATGTTAGGTTTACAACCGGAAACATTTTATGACGCAGCACCAAAGCACCGTATGATTGCTGATGCTGAATGGCATGCCCAACCTCATGAGCGGCAACTGAAACTGAAGCAATTGAATGTCCATAATATACCGGTTCCGATAACCGAACAACTCGAGAAAGTGGATCATAGTGATCAGTTAATGTTCCTCTAACTGCCTCTACCTTAACTTGATATAGGCCATTTTGATCTAAAATATGTCTCGCTACCTCGGCACCCGTTTTATGTGATGATACAGCAACATCTGACCACTTCTTAAAATTACCCTTCACTTTAAATTGAGCCCATATTGATAAGCCTAATGCTGCAAAAATTAAAAAATCCATTGGGTGGAAAAACATTCGTTTCCGCTCCTCCTTTTTCATAACTCAACTTTTGTGTTCTTTAAACTATTGTAATAGTAAATGTAATGTCTTCAGTAAAGCTTTGCTTTGTGAAGAGATTTGATTAGAAATCTTCATTTGAGAATCTTCATTTAATTTATCAAAAATTGGTTTGAGCTCTTTGATTTCTTGCTCAAGTTGCTTCATATGAGAGGCCAAAATCTCAGCATGCTTTAAGCACTGCTTTTGCTTTTCATCGGATTGTTTATCCAGCCGCTTAAGCTCCAAACGTTCCTTAATATCCCGTAAACTCATGTGAAGTTCTTTACACGCTTCGATAAACCGGATATCCTCAATAGCCTTTTCTGAATATAAACGATAATTAGATTCTGAAACGGTTTCAACATTCAAAAGACCAATTTGAGTATAATAATCAATCGTTCTTTTTGAGACGTTAGCTTCCTTTGCTAGTTCACCAATTTTATACAGCAAAACCCCATCTTATCACCTCGTACAATTGATACAATTATCTTATCTTCTCCTAACCGTACAGTCAAACGTTATACTTGTTATTTTAATCTTTATTTTTAAAGTGTATTAGTTATGTCACCTTTTTAGTTTGCATTATGTAAATGGTTGTTTCATCATAAAAAAACAGACCCGTTTAGGTCTGCTTTTCAATCATTAGTCAGGCATAACTGACACGATTTGTTGACAGCGTACAAAGAATGTTGAATCTCCCACTCTTACGACAACGTGATCCGGTTTGACATCCATTACTTTTCCTCTTAAACTGTCACGAGTTGTTTGAATAACGGCATTTTTCCCTACAAGAGTTTGCAATGTTTGATAAACATAAGGCTCAACAAGAGTAACCATTTCTGGGCCACCATGACTATGCATTTGGTTATTAGGATAATTCATTATGAAAGCTCCCTCCCTTATTTTCATTTACACTATATGAGGGGAGCTAGACCTATGCCACAGACACCTAAACTGTTTTACGATACTCTGTCATAAATTGCTCAATATCTTGATCAAGTCGTTCTATTTGTTTTATGGCATCTTCATAGCTAATTTTTCTGTAGTGGTGTTTACCAAAAGGTTCCTCATCCATTTCATCCGCTTTTCGGACAATGCGTTGTAATGTGTTTTTATTCATTGAGTTTTCCGGTAAATAAGAATCTGTATGAAGTAAAATAGCAAGAGCAACTTCTTTAGCGTATTTGCGGTCTTCGCCGAGTCTAATTAAAAGCTTATGTGCCCGTTCTGCTCCTTTAATGGCATGAATGTCATTTTTTCGATATGCTTCATAATCCCATTCTCCATTTGTGTACCATTCATAGTGTCCGATGTCATGAAGCAATCCTGCCTTAGCTGCTATGTCAGGATTTACATCATGCTTAATGGCGAGCCGCACAGCATATTGGGCAACAGTAATCGCGTGTGAAACTCCGGAACGATTCAAATATTTTTGTGCAATAGGATGTGTAAAAACATCGGTGATACTTACTCGTCGCATGGTAATCCTCCTTCATTAATATTCAGAATAATCTAACATATATATGTTATCCCTTCAAGTAAAAGGGTAGTTTTTCTTACAAGTTTCTTATTATACTTTAGTGATGTTCTTATATTTATATGATAAAAAGATGGGAATTGGAACATTTATTTCCATACTCTTCCCTTTCTTTTCTGTTAGAAAACAGAAAAGGAAACTATTAAAATAGTTTCCTAAGACTTGATTGGGATATTAATTTCAAATGTAGTGGAATGCTTATTCGATGTAACATCAATCGAACCTCCATATTGATCAACCACCTTTTTAATGATTCCTAATCCATCTCCCCTTGCAACTCCTCGTTTCTCAGGTTTTGTGGAAAAGCCTGCTTGGAAGATTTTACTGAGGTGGTTTTGAGGAATTTCAGGACCTATGTTCTCCACTTTAAATATGTATGTCGTAGATGTTTCTCTTGCTTCAATATTGATAAACCTTTCTGATTCTGTACCCTCCAGCGTTGCGTCAAATGCATTATCTATTAAGTTGGAAAGAATTTTTATCAAATCAATAGAATTCATCTTTTTGAAGCTATTATGAGGATCTATATGTATATGCATATCAACCTTATCGTTTTGAGCTCTTACCCACTTTGATTGTAACAAAATGAAAAGGGCAGGATGATTGACTTTAACAGGCAATTCAAGCATTTCCACTTCTGCAGTTAAAGAATTCACATATTCAAATGCCCGATCCTCTCTACCAATCTTTAATAACCCCTGAATAACTTGGATATGGTTTATAAAGTCATGCCGAATAGAACGCATTGTATGTAACATTGACTGAAATTCAACCTGATACGTTACTTCTGCATCTCCAACTTGTGATCTTTCTTCTTTTCGATAAAAATATTGAAAAGTTATGAATATAGTAAAGGTAATTAAAACAAACAGACCACAAAAAATAAGATAAGGGATGCTATTTTGTAAAACCTCTTTTTTCATTTTTTCTACGGTCTCGATGTTGGAATCAAGTACTAATGAACCTAATAAATCAACAGTTTGTTGTATGTATGAATAGGCAGCATATAAATTTATAACAGTAAGAAGCAAAAGGATAATAACGGTTAAAGAGATGATGGTACTAAACCTTTTTTGTTTTATTTTTTTTATGTCCATCACCTCTGCTTGTTTGTATTCATACTTTCTGTTCACAAAATTAGCACGTAAGAATTATGTTAAAACGACTTTTTTCACTATAGATATTATTACATCATCTGCCAATTTTTGCGAATCTTTTTTACAAATCTTGTTCTTTTTAAGTTTATATAAATTCTTTTATATCATATACTCTTCCATTATCCAGGGGACCCTTCAATAAGTTATATAATGTTTTAGCAACAAATGTTGTTGATCTAAGCATCCCTTTTTCATGAAAATCCTTGAATTGTTCGAGCGAAGAAAATTGTTCTTCTTCTGCTTGTCTAATTGTTGTTTGCATTTCTGTATCCATAATTCCTGGTGAAAATGCAATAGTTATCACATTTGCTTTTGTTTCTATAAGCTCAGCACCAACTGTTTGCGTGTACATATTTAACCCTGCTTTTGTACTACAATAGAAACTCCAACCTGGAATTGGCCGATTTGCAGCTCCAGATGTAATATTGACGATAATTGTATGTACTGAGTTTTTCTCCGCTTCTTTTAATAGTGCCTCACTCATTAACATAGGAGCAAGCAAATTTACATTCACGTGTGAAATAATATCCTGTTCATTTGCATGCCCACCCTTTTTAATCGGATTAATTGTACCTGCATTATTCACTAATGTAATTTGTTCGGCTGCTTTAAAGTTAATTGTCGACAACACCCTGTCAATCGCGCTTAAAATCTGAGAAGTGTCAGATAAGTCACATGCTTCAAAACGTATTGTAGATTCTCGTTGTTCAGCTACCTGCTTTAGAGATGAATTTATTGATCGAGATAAACAGATAACTGTATGATTTTTTTGTAAAATTTCTTCTACAAATGCTTCACCTAAACCTCTAGATGCTCCCGTAACGATGTAATAGTGCACAAGTTTCACTCCTTTTTCATACGTTCATTACAATTATATCCATCCCTGTATCTCATAGCTATTCTTATTCATCAGAATATCTCGACCCCCACCCACAAATGACCTTTGACAAACATGTACCATAATACTACTCTTAAATCAGAATATACATATATAAATTGTTTATAAAGTAGGGATAAAATGACGGGAAGTTCTTACGATCCATTTAAATACCATTTTGAAAGATTAGAGGATGTGGCGGAAAAAATAAGTGAAGTGCTTCAATGTCCGATTACCATTGAAGATGTTAATCATAGATTATTAGCTTACAGTACACACGATGACCGAACAGATCAAGCCCGAATTTCCACCATTATCGGCAGACGTGTTCCTGAAAAAGTGATTAACAGTCTTTGGAAAGATGGGACAATCCCTAAGCTATTAAAAACAGATGAACCAATTAGAGTGAAAACCATTGATGAGGTGGGTCTTGGAAATCGAATTGCCATCTCTATTTGGAAAAATGATGAAGTGCTAGGATTTATATGGGCTTTGGAAATCGAAAGACATCTTCAAGAATCTGATTTACTTCTATTAAAAAAGGCTGCACAAGCTGTAAAAAACAAGATGTTAAATCTTCAGGTTCGAAAAAACAAAAAGATAGAAAGAAATCAGGAGTTCTTTTGGAAGCTCTTAACTGGTCATATATCTACTGAAGACGAAATTACAGATGGCCTATATGAATTAAACTTACAGTTACCATCTCCCTTTTCGGTTGTTATCTTTAAGTTCCCACAGGAGTTAAATGAAGAAGCTGAAAAAAAACTAACATACTTATTACAAACAACTCAGCAAGTGAACATTTTGCTTTTTACAATTGATTTTGATGAGCTAATTATCTTATTATCAGGAAAAAGTGACACAGCTTTAACAGATATTAAGCAATTTACTACATCTACACTTAGCCAATTACATGAGAGATATTCTTATAAAGACGTTACAGCGAGTATTGGAGGAATCTTTACAGATTCAACTTTTATTGAAAAAAGCTACAAAGAGGCACTTGCGGTTCTCTCATTAAAAAAGCGATTTCCAAGTGAAACAAGCGATTTAAATAGTTTTTCAGAACTAGGCTTTTATCAATATTTAGACATTTTATTTGAACAACGAAAACAAACCGGTTATATCCATTACCCTCTCTATAAATTAAAGGAATACGACAAACAGCATGGCACAGACCTTGTTCGAACACTCGAAGTGTTTCTTGACCACGACAGCAATGTTCATGAAGCTTCCAAGGCATTAAATATTCATATCAACACATTGAACTATCGATTAAAAAGAATTTCTGAAATAGCAGAATTAAACTTAAAAAACATGAATCAAAAAATCACAATTTACTTAAACTTAAAGCTTGATCGAATGTCTTTGTGATTTTTCACAAAAAGGCACAAAACCTTTCTCATTTTTAAACAAAGATATTTATCTGAATTTTATTTATACTTGCGTTAATAAATAGAAACTTTTAAATATTGGCTTTTAAAGGAGGAAGGTTTTTTATGATTATTGGTGTACCGAAAGAAATTAAAAACAATGAAAACCGAGTAGCTTTAACTCCAGGTGGTGTAACACAACTAGTTGCTTCTGGCCACCGCGTGTTAATTGAAAATAATGCAGGTGTAGGTAGCGGTTTTGAAAATGAAGATTATGTCTTCGCTGGAGCAGAAGTCATAGAAGAAGCTGCAAAAGTATGGGCAGAAGCTGAAATGGTGATGAAAGTAAAAGAACCTCTCCCTTCTGAATATGCTTACTTTAGAAAAGGTTTAGTTTTATTCACTTATTTACATTTGGCTGCTGAGCCTGAATTAGCTCAAGCATTAAAGAAAAGCGAAGTAACGGCTATTGCTTATGAAACAGTAACAGTTAACCGCACACTTCCTTTGCTAACTCCAATGAGTGAAGTAGCCGGACGTATGGCTGCACAAATCGGTGCCCAATTTCTTGAAAAACCTAAAGGTGGTAAGGGAATCCTACTAGCTGGTGTTCCTGGAGTAAACCGCGGAAAGGTAACAATCATTGGCGGTGGAGTTGTCGGAACAAACGCTGCGAAAATGGCAATTGGCCTAGGAGCAGATGTGACAATTATTGATTTAAGTGCTGAACGCTTACGTCAATTAGATGATATTTTTGGAACACAAATTAAAACATTGATGTCAAACCCAATGAACATCGCAACTGCTGTGGCAGAAGCTGATCTGTTAATCTGTGCTGTTTTAATTCCAGGGGCTAAAGCACCAACACTTGTAACAGAAGAAATGGTTCAAGCAATGAAGCCAGGTTCTGTAATCGTTGATGTTGCGATTGATCAAGGTGGTATTGTTGAAACTGTTGACCATATTACAACTCATGACAATCCAACGTACGAAAAACACGGAGTTTTACATTATGCAGTTGCTAATATGCCAGGGGCTGTTCCGCGTACATCAACCATCGCATTAACAAATGTAACTGTTCCTTATGCGCTACAAATTGCAAATAAAGGTGCATATCGAGCTATTAATGAAAACCCTGCTCTTCAAGAGGGTGTGAATGTTATTGCAGGAGAAATCACTTATAAAGCAGTAGCCCAAGACCTAGGTTACACTTACAAAACAGTTGAGGAAGTATTACAAAAAGAGCATTTAATGAACTAAGCGGTTAAGAGAGGCAGAGTATTCTGTCTCTTTTTTATGTATAGAAATATCTCACATATTATTTTGTGTTTTTTCACAAACTAAGATGAATTGGAAAGGGAGGTATTTTCATGCAAAAAAATGCTAGAGGTTATGTTCAGGATTCTTGTTCAGCATTAGAAACAGCAAAATCCTCATTACAAAATGCTCTTAACACAGTTGAGCAAGGTTCTAATCGAGAAAGAATTCAAAGTTCATTACAATCAGTAGAAGCTGCTCTTCAACAATGCGGTCAAACAGCAGATATTTTAGAGCAAGTGTAACAACATACATTCTACTTCTAAGAGCTAGCTTATGCATAGCTCTTTTTTTATACTCCATCATCACTTTAACTTTTGTTATCCTAACCGATACAAAACTTAAGGGGGGTGAACGTATTGGATATTGCAGCATTATCAATTGGATTGAGCCAAGCATCCTTAGGTCAAAATGTTAGTATTGCCTTAGCAAAAAAAGTAATGGAAACTTCACAGCAAAGTAATGAGCAGTTATTAAAAGTTATGCAGGCTCCACACCCAACTCACGGCAATGTGATTGATGTAAAAGGATAAAACATCGTCTTAGAAACGCTAGAAGTAAGCCCAGGAATGATAAAATTTCCTGGACTTATTTCTAAATAATAGTATTGTGACCTAATATTTATTCTGTATTTGCATAAAACCCCAATTATTTTTCCGTCCTTTTTCATTTAACGACGAATTGCTACAAATTCCTTTAGAACTGTCGAAATAACACTAAAACTATTAGGAAGAATTAGTTATATTCACCTAGCAGTTTGGTCATTATGAGTGTATCGGGCAAGACTAGACCAAACTATCATCCTAACTCACTTTTACTACAAGACACCCACGTCTTGCCCGTATTTATTTTATCAGGATAGCTTCTTCATATAATAACTCCTTAATCAAAGCTAAACCTTTCTTCTTTCCAAGGATCTCCTTGCATATGATATCCATTCCTTTCCCAAAAACCAGGATGATTTTTCTCAGTAAATTGAATCCCTCTCACCCACTTAGCACTTTTCCAGAAGTAAAGATGAGGAATAACTGCCCGCAATGGAAATCCATGCTCAGGTGTTAAAGGTTCATCATTATAGGCATAGGCAAGTAAGCTTGTTTCTTTCATAAAATCCTCTAATGGAAGATTTGTTGTCCAGCCTTCTTCAGCATGTATAATCACAAAGTTTGCCTTTGGCTTAAGCTTAATGTCCTTCAAAAGGTCCTGGGTTTTTATACCTTGCCAGCTAGCATCAAGTTTGGACCAACCTGTTACACAGTGAATATCGTTAGTTAAGTTTGATTGAGGAAAAAGCGTTTTTAGATCGTGTAGTGAATATAGCTTCGGGTTTTCTACAAGTCCATAAATTTGCAAATTCCACTTCTCTATATCCTCATAGTACGGAACATTACCCGTATGTAAAACTGGAAAGGTTGTTGTTACGTTTTGATTTGGTGGTACACGGTCCGATGTAAATGTTTTTCTTTTTTTACCAAAGTACATTTATTTGAATCCCTCTCTTCATTTTTAATGTTAACCTATTATAAAAACCGGTTGACAATGTTTCGTCGGTCTATTATTCTTTTTTTAAGGATTATATCAAAAAGGGGGATAAACAATGAAAAAGAAATTAACTACATATGATATTGCATTGGTTGGAATGTTTGCTGCTTTAATGGCAATTGGAGCAAACATAACATCTTGGGCACCATTTCTTGAAATAGCGGGTGTGCCTTTATCTATGCAGCCTTTCTTTTGTATTTTAGCAGGTTTATTATTGGGGAGCAGACTTGGTGCTTTATCAATGATCGTATATGCACTAGTAGGAATTGCAGGAGCACCTGTTTTTGCACAATTTAGCGGTGGAATTGGTGTGATATTTGGAAGCACTGGTGGATTTATTATATCTTATATTGTAGCAGCTTATGCAGCGGGTAAAGTGATTGAATTCAGTAAAGAAAAGAAGCTTCCTACATTTATGACAGCCTCATTTGTTGGAATCTCACTTATTTATCTTGTCGGCACAACCTATATGTGGCTTGCATTAAATGTTTGGATTAATGCTCCTATGTCCTATGGAGCTGCTTGGGCTATTATGTCTTGGTTTATTGTAAAAGATGTAGCTTTTACAATTTTAGGTGCATTTATTGCTCCTCGTATTTATTTTGCAGTAACAAAAGCAACATCAAAAAGAATAGCGGCTTAAATGAATACACCAAGGCATTTGATAAAGCCTTGGTGTTTTTGTTAACCTTATTCAATTGAACCTTTATTTTCCTCAAGATAAAGCTGTTCTTGCTCAGCCGTCATTACGCCTGTCGCCTCTCCGATTGTACCTCCTTGAATTCTCCAAATTTTATTATGATCTTTGTCAGCTTCTGAGAAATCATCAACCGACCACCTATGTAAAATATCTAAAAATACTTCTTCATTTTCATATTGACCATTTTCAACAACTGCAATAAGATAGTTTATTCGTTCAGTTGTCATTTCATAATGAAGCCACTTTTCTTCGGCAATTACTTTTTGATGAGACATACCATGCATATAATTAAGTATATCTTCCTCTGTTAACTCAGTAGCCTCTTTGCCTCTGAATGGATTTTCAGCTAGATTACCTTCCTCTGAAGCCTTATCAACCTTCTCCTTTGATGTTTTTTCTTCACTATCAGCTTGGGGAGTAGATACAGCTTTTGAATTTACCATATCTAGCATAATGACACTAAAACACCCTAAACATATTGCTCCTACTATCACACTAGCAACAAGTATTTTGTTTTCCTTCATCCATGACATGGAAATAACCCCCTAAAAAAGGATAGTTCTATGATACAATGGATAATTTAATAGAGACAAGAGAAGACTTTGTCGAAAGAAATCACATCTAAACATTTTTACTAATTTGTTAGTATGAATGTATAATAAATACTAGTTTTGGTTATAAAGATAGTAGAGTAAACAAAGAGGGTGTGAAAAAATGAAGGCTTTAGTCATCAAAAGATATTTTTTAGATATAAATGAAAGAGAACAACTTGAAAGAGAGTTTATCAAACAAAATCCCGATGTAATTGAGAATATACTAGAATGGGATGATGAGGAGTTACTGGAGAGATTAAAAATAGACAGAAAAAACTTGGTTTAATAGACCAAGTTTTTTTCTGCTCATGAGCTTAAAGTAAAATGGCTGCGATCCATCCAAAAAGAATTAACGGGATATTATAGTGAACAAAGGTTGGAACACAAGTATCCCAAATATGATGATGATTTCCGTCAGCAGCCAGTCCTGATGTTGGACCTAATGTACTATCAGAAGCAGGAGATCCTGCATCTCCTAGTGCTGCAGCTGTCCCAACAATAGCAATTGTTGCCATTGGACTAAAACCTAACTCCATGCATAATGGAACGAATATCGTTGTAATGATTGGAATCGTCGAAAATGAAGAGCCTATCCCCATCGTAATGAGCAAGCCTACAATCAGCATTAGGATGGCCCCAATTGTTTGATTTCCCCCGATTAGATTTGCTGCGTCTTCTACTAACTTTTCAACATGACCAGTTTCTTTAAGAACACTAGCAAACCCTGAAGCTGTAATCATCACAAACCCAATAAAAGCCATCATCTTCATACCTGAAGTCATGATCGAATCTGCTTCGTTTCGTTTTAAGACACCACCAAGAAATAAAACACTTAAACCGGCTAATGCACCGAAGATCATTCCTTCTACTCCAAGTTTCTGAGAAAGATAGAGTTGTACAGAAAGTGAAACTAGAATCGCCACTACTGCTACAGTGATACTTTTCTTTGTATAAGTTTGACCTGACTGCTGCCCAGCCAATTCACGAGTTTCATATTGTCTTTTCTTACGATATGTAAAGAAAACAGCTATTAACAAACCGCATACCATCCCAATTGCAGGTATTGCCATAGCAGAGGGAATATCTGATAACGAAACCGTTAAGCCGCTTTCCTGCATATTCGTTTGCATAATTTCATGGAAAATCGCCCCAAACCCTACAGGTAAGAACATATATGGAGTAATTAACCCAAATGTTAATACAGTTGCAATTAAACGGCGATCAACTTGAAGCTCATTCAGTACTTTTAATAGTGGTGGAATAAGCACTGGAATAAAAGCAATGTGAACAGGAATGACATTTTGTGAGAAAATAGCCATGATTAAGATCATAAAAACAATTAGTGCTTTTGATAAAGCTTTTCTTCTTGTATCACCGTCTCGACCTACTAGTTTTATAACTGAGGATACCATAGCATCTGGTAGTCCTGAAGTTGTTAGAGCAACTGCAAATGCTCCTAACAATGCGTAACTTAGCGCAACTGTTGCATTGCCTCCCAAACCTGTTGTAAAGGTATCTACTGTTGTGGCTAAATCCAAACCACCTGTTAGTCCTCCAATTATTGCGCCTATCACAAGTGCAAAAACAACATTTATTCTTAATAAGCTTAAAATAAGCATAGCAAAAACAGCAATAATGACTGCATTCAAAAATAAAACCCCCAAAATCCTTTAGTTTACTAATATGGTAGAGAATTAAACAACGAAAATTAATTTACCATACTTTTTTCGAGCCTGTCAATTGCTAAAGGAGAATTTATTTGACGATTTTGATCATTTATTTGCTAGTTTTGAAGTTTTATTTGACGATTCTTAGTATTTATTTGCTAATGATGAACTTTTATTTGCCGCTTTGCTCTATATATTTGATTTTTGACAAAATCACGAAAAAAGGACCAACATACACATATGTCGGTCCTCTTTCTTTATTTCACTTCAAAATTCTCTACTAAAGTAGCTAATGTTCTAGCCATTACGCCAGTTGCACCTGTTGGGCCAAGTTCGGATTTTTTGGATGTTGTAGCTGTTCCTGCTATATCTAGGTGTACCCATGGAGTGCCTTCAGCGAATTCCCCAATAAACGTTCCTGCCATAATGGCATGCCCTTCCCGACCAGGAGAATTGTTTAAGTCGGCCATCTGACTATTTCGAACACGTTTTTTATCGCCTTCAAATATCGGTAAACGCCAGACTGGTTCATCACATTCGTGTGATGCTTGAAGAACTTGTTCAAAAAACTCCTCATTATTAGTCATAGCACCAGTTGTCTCTGTTCCTAACGCAATAATTACGCCACCTGTTAATGTAGCAACGTCAACTAAATAACTAGCTCCATGAAATTTTGCGTATGTAATCCCATCAGCAAGCGCCAATCGACCTTCTGCATCAGTATTCAAAACCTCAATCGTTTTTCCACTTAATGACACAATCACATCATCAGGTTTAAATGCACCACCACTAATCATATTATCTGTAGAAGGGATTACAGCTACAACATTTTGTTCAGGCTTCATTTCACCGATGATCTGCATAGCTCCAAGCACAGATGCTGCTCCCCCCATGTCCGTTTTCATCCCGACAATTCCATCCTTTGGCTTAATGGAGTAGCCACCTGTATCATAGGTAATTCCTTTTCCTACAAGTCCAATTACATCTGTCCACTCTTCTTTTCCCTGATATTTTAAGACAATCATTTTAGGTGGCTCTTCTGATCCTTTATTGACCGCTAGGAGAGCTCCCATACCAAGTCGTTCCATATCCTCTTTTTCCAAAACCTCGTATTCAAATTGATATCTGTTTGCTAATTCAATTGAATAAGAAGCAAGCTCTGTAGCTGTTAGAAGATTTGGTGGCATATTAGTTAGCGTTCTTGCACTATTTGTTCCTTCACCAAAAGCATAACCAACTTCAAGTGCAGATTTCATTTCAAGGCTATCTTCCTTTTCAGTCAATACAGAAATATTTTCAATATTTTTTTCAGGTTCATTTGATTTTTGTTTATAATCTAAAATCTTATAAGTTGATAAGGAGAAAGCTTCGGCAAGAGCATGTGCTGCTTCAACGTCGTTGATTCTTTCATTTATGAACGTGTCTATCGCTACACTTATATGTTGGAGCTTTGCTTGTTGAATCGTCTGAAATAATTCTCCAAAAGCTTTTTTTACTCGAAAAAATGTAATGTCTGCTTCTTTCCCTAAACCAACAAAGAAGATACGTTTTACAGCAAGTTTTCCAAGGGTATGTAGTTTAGTAACGGATTTATATTTTGTTGAGAGATCTCCGTCTTTCATTAACTCTGTTATTTGACCATTTAATTTCTCGTCAAGTTCTTTTGCATATCCAGTGAGTTTGCTCGTTTTTTGATATAGCCCTATAACTAATGTATCGTTATCGTTAAGTTCACTTGCATTTGCTGCTTGAATAACTTTAAACAATCATAGCACCTCCATTATGTATGTATCTCTATTGTATAGCACATATTTAAAAAAGTGTAATATGACAAATCCAACTACCAAACTTCACCTTATTCTGACAATGTATATGCTATAATGAAGAAAATCTTTTTAACAATTCTCTTTCTATTAAGAGTTTTTATACTACATAATTGACCTAAAAACGAAAGGAGCTTAATCTTGGAATTATTGTACAACTTTCCTTTACTTGCTGCACTGGCAGCCATTTTCTTTGCACAGTTTATTAAGGTACCGATCTATTTCTTTGTTTCAAAGAGGCTGGACTGGTCACTAATTACAAGCACTGGGGGAATGCCAAGCTCTCATTCAGCAGCTGTAACTGCACTTTCAACAGGAGTTGCTCTTGATCACGGACTTGGTTCATCCATTTTTGCTATTTCTGCTATTTTTGCGATCATTACGATGTTTGATGCAACGGGAGTAAGACGTCATGCTGGTGAACAAGCAACCGTTCTTAATCAGCTTGTTCTTGACTTTAACCGATTTGTTGAGGAAGCCAAGGTATGGCCTAAAAAGGCTGAACAAGATAAACAAAAAAAGTTGAAGGAGCTACTTGGACATCAGCCGATTGAAGTATTTTTTGGAGGATTAACTGGTATTCTTCTAGCCCTATTGTTACACTACCTTTTTGTTCTGTAAGGAGGCTTTACATGAGGATTATATCCATCTGTCCCAGCAATACGGAGCTTGCAGTTTATCTTGGTTTAAAGGAGCAATTAGTCGCCCTGGATGATTTCTCTGATTGGCCTCTGGATTTATCACATCTTCCACGTTTAGGCCCAGACCTTTCCATTAATATGGATAGGTTGGAATCATACCACCCTGATTTAGTGTTAGCTTCTCTTAGTGTTCCTGGAATGGAAAAAAACATTGAAGAATTGGAAAAGAGGAAAATTCCGCATATTGTTTTTAACCCTCAATCATTTCAAGATATATCCAATGATCTTCACACGTTAAGTAGATTAACCGGAAAGCAAAAGGAAGCAGAAGATGTTATAAAGAATTTTCAAGCTACTCTTCAAACATATAAGGAAATTTCTGATGAGATACCAAACCCACCTTCCATTTTCTTTGAATGGTGGCCGAACCCAATATTTTCCCCCGGACAAATCAACTGGTTAACTGAGCTAAGCAGATTAGCAGGAGCAAGAAACATTTTTGAAGATGTTGAATTAGCTAGCGTACAGACAACATGGGACGATGTCCTGAATCGAGACCCAGAATATTTTTGTTTATGCTGGGTTGGAGTTAAGCAATCTAGAATGAAATTGTCACATGTACTAAAAAGGGAAAGGGCACAAACCCTTCAAGCCGTTCAAAAGAACCAACTCCATTTATTAGAGGAATCATTGTTTTGCCGTCCCTCTCCACGGCTTATCCTTGGTTTACAAAAACTTGCCTATTTGTTGCATCCTGATATTTATCCCCGTCCTAATTAAAAGACAAAAAGCTAATGCTTTTTCATTAGCTTTTTGTCTTATTTTTTATATATTTTTGCCTAAACACTTGCATTGATTCATCTTCGTTTAAATTTTTTAATTGTTGTTCCGTTAATGTTCCATCACCCATTTGAACAACGTATACTTCTATTTGCTTTTTACCCCAATTATTATAAACCTCTTTAACGGTTTCATAATATAAATCTAATTTGTTTCCTTTAATGGCTCCACCCTTGTCTGCCACAACTCCATATCCGTAGCCTGGAATAAAAAGTATAGTACCAATAGGAAACACATCTAAATCTGCAGCAACTGTTGAATATAGATCTCTTTTTACTTTTACTCCGGAATAGGTAATTCCATAGCTAGGATGATCGGGCTGCTTTCCAGTAGACTCAACACCTGCCGTATAACCAGTTGCCACAACCTTTCTAGTCGGATACTGTGACCAATCAATTGCTTCTTCCAGTGAAACCTCTTGATTAACTGCTTCAACACTTGAAGACACCTGTGTTCTAATCGATGGTTCACTGTTCATAGCTTTAAAGGTAAGTCCTAGAAAACGGAAAGTTTCATTTTCTTCAGCTTCAGTGTGTGTATGAACTAGTTTTTCATTAAAATCCTCATTATGATTATAATACCAACTGGAGAGATCTTTAGCCTCAACACCTGAAATTGCGCTATATGTTGTTGTTAATGCTCCTAGAAATAATAATGTCATGATTAATCTTCTACTAACTCTCTTTATACTGATCATATGTTTCCTAAACACTCCTCTCACAAATCTATTCGTTCCCAGATTGTGAAAAAAGTATTCAAAATAGAGAAAAGTATATTTTACCAGCTCTGTTTTTTTGAATTCAAAAGGAACAAAGCGAAAGTGCCTCGTCAGCTGGATATCCTAGCGTTATACTAATTTCTGCAGTTTTTAATGTCCTAAAAGACAGAAAAAGCCTGACAATTCATTGTCAGACTTTTGTTGATAAGTATATTAAAACATCTGGTAGCCTCTTTTACGAAGCATTTTAATAATAATTCCTGAGAGAATCGCACCGATTAGTCCGCAGGATAAAATTAATAAATCAGCTAAAGCTAATGACATTATTTTATCCCCTAATTGTGAGAATGAATCACTAGGGCTTCTAAAATACTCTATAAATTTGACGTTATCTACTATGAAAATGCATACAATTGGATACACAATAGCCATAATCCAAGACATGCGTAAAAGCATATTCAATAAAAATCCAATACCAAAAAATAAGACTAAAAATAATAACATGGAAATTAATAAAACCGGTAAGCTCAACATGCCTATCACCTCCATTACACCACTATTAAGTGTACTGAACTAACGATAGACAGTCAATGCTTTGTCAGTGAACGTTTTATGACTTCTTCCCTGTACCATCACAGTTATTACATGTTTCAGAGCCACCTAGTATTAGTTGAAAATATCCTTTTCCAGAGCAATATGGGCATTCCTTTGTCTCAACCTTTATTGTGTTCATTTCTGTCTCCCCTTTAGGATCGTAGTGGTTTTTAATAATATACCAATTATTCTGACAATTATAAAGGGAGGAAATCTGACAAAAAAGTTTGTGTAAGCGAATACATTTAAGATTTTCTTTAAAATCCTCTCTTTATCATAGTTTTGCGAATATTATAAAAACATAGTATATGTTGTATATCCAAAATGATCCCCAGGATTAAATTGATCATATTTATTTAACTTTGCTTCAATGACGTCAGATGCTAGTTTCGTGATTAAGAGAGATGAGTTTTTGTCCTCTACTAACTTTTTAGGATGTATAAAAGCTACTTCCTCTAATTCCTCTTCTTGTACCTGTATTTCATTTGATTCTGCCGATAATGAAAAAATGACCATGTTATCACTAATCACTTCTTTTATTACCCCTGAACGAATTCCGACAACTCCAACTATACTAGCCGAGATGCCTGTTTCTTCTCTAATCTCCCGTAAAACAGCATCATCAATGGTTTCTCCTTCATTAACAAATCCAGCCGGAAAAGACCATTTGCCCTTGAGTCCACCATATTTCTTTTTAACAACAAGCCATTCTCCTTCATGATTAGCAACAATTCCCGATACAGCCAACCATACATTTCCCCTTTTGGATTGAGTCATTATAGAGCCCCCCTTTTTTATTATTTTAACACATAGAGAAATAAGAAAAGCGCAAGCGCCTTGGTCAGCCCCGACAAGCATAAGACGATTTGGAATAGAAGGCGCTCTCTTTGCCTTCTATTCCAAATTGGCTTATGACCTCGAGGCAGTCAAAAACGCGACAACCTGTGCTTCGGGGCTAGGCATCTGACTTTTTGCCAAAAAGTCAGACTGCTGGAGCTAGACACTAAAACTACGTACAAAATTTTATACTTCTTACCTTTTAAAAAGAGACAAAGGCAAATGCCTTCGTCTCTTTTTCACCACTATTATAAAATGTTGAATTTTCCTTTTTTCAATACTAATGAAGGACCACCAACCATGTATAAAGCACGGTTATCAATCATTTTCTTCATAAATGAAGCTTTAGTACCTACTAATTTTTTACCAAATACAACACCAACTGCATCGTCTTCACCTAATGATGCAACAGATCCTTTAATATCTGGAGTGAAAGATGCCATTTCTCCACGACCACGAATGGCTGATGCAAGGTTTTTCGCACATGTTTCACCTTGTTGCATAGCAATTTGTGCTGTTGGTGGATATGGACGGTTAATTTCTTCATTGATGATTAAAGAACAATCTCCAATAATGAATACATCTTCATGTCCCGGTGCACGTAGTTGTGGATCAACTTTTACACGGCCACGCATGTTTTCAAATCCAGCTTCTTCCACAACGCTGTTACCACGAACACCAGCTGCCCAAACAACAGTACCTGCTTTAATTGTTTCTAATTCTTCACCTTTTGCAACGATAATTCCTTCTTCGATACATTCTTTAATTGCTGTACCAATCATGAATTCTACGCCTTTTTTCTGTAAGTGATTCGTAGCATACTCAACTAGCTCAGGGTCAAATCCTGGTAATGCTGTTGGTGCTGCTTCCACACAGATAATACGTACTTTTTTAAAGTCAACATCATATTCTTTACAAAGCTCTGGAATTCTGTTTCCAAGCTCTCCTAAGAATTCAATTCCAGTGAAGCCAGCTCCACCAACAACAATTGTTAAACGCTCATCTTTCTTTTCTGCTTCCATGTTATAAGTAGCAAATTGATATTCAATATGCTCACGTAATTGTCTAGCAGAGTCAATGCTTGTGATTCCGAATGCATACTCTTTTAAACCTTGAATGCCAAATGTTTCTGGGTGAGCACCTAGTGAAATAACTAAATAGTCATATTCAACTTCACCATTTTCTAAAACGATTTTCTTCGCTTCCTTATCAATTGATACAACAGTATCTTGAACAAATTTCACACGATTTGTATCGATAATGTCTTTGATTTGGTAACGAGCACGGTCATGATGTAACGTACCAGCTGAAGCCTCATGTAACCATGTTGTTTCATAGTGATAGTCATTTTTGTTCACTAATGTGATATCTGCTTCATCAACACTAATTAATTTTTGTAAACGTGTAACTGTAATTAACCCACCATAACCTGCACCTAATATAACGACTCTTGGTTTTTTCACCGAAATACATCCACCTTTTCTTTTTAAAATTGTTGAATTGAATCGAATAATGTCTATTACTATATTCGACTTAAAACCACAATTTTATTTTTATTTAAGAGATAAAACTTTGTGAAAACATTCACTTACCAATGCATACCTTGGTATCTGCTACGTATAATATATATAAATACACCTATAAATCATATTAGCCATTCAACAATATTTTTTCAAGTTATTTTTTCTAACAAAAGACTATGTTTTTTTCTTCGTATAATTTATAATACATGGATTTTTGATACTACTTTTATTCAATGCGTTTTTAAACTGCGAAAAAGGAAGAATTTTGTCTTATGGATTGTCATTCATTTCAAGTGAAAGTTTATGGATTTTCACAATAAAATTTAAAGGAGGATGAGATATGAAAGAAGATCCTAAAGTCTATGATATTACCGTTGTTGGTGGTGGACCTGTTGGATTATTTACTGCCTTCTACGGTGGAATGAGACAGGCAAGTGTAAAAATCATTGAGAGCCTTCCACAATTAGGTGGTCAGCTTTCTACATTATATCCTGAAAAATACATCTATGATGTTGCAGGCTTCCCAAAAATAAGAGCTCAAGAGCTTGTAGACAATTTGAAGGAGCAAATGGGTCAGTTTGAGCAAACAGTTGTTTTAGATCAAGCTGTTGAACAAGTTGAGAAACAAGCTGATGGAGTATTTAAATTAACCACTAATAATGAAGTTCATTATACAAAAACAATCATCATTACAGCAGGCAATGGTGCTTTTAAGCCTCGCAAACTCGAGCTTGAGGAGAGTGAAAAATATGAGAATCAAAATTTACATTACTTTGTTGATGATTTAAATAAATTTGCCGAAAGAAATGTTGCTATTCTTGGCGGTGGAGACTCTGCCGTTGACTGGGCATTAATGCTCGAACCTGTTGCAAAAAGTGTAAGTTTAATACATAGACGAGATAAATTTAGAGCACATGAACATAGTGTTGAATTATTGATGAAATCGAAGGTACAGGTTTTAACTCCATTTGTTCCTGTTGAGCTAATTGGAGAGCAGGAAATTTCTCAAGTAGTATTAGAGGAAGTGAAAGGAGATCGAAAAGAAGTCTTACAAATTGATGATCTAATCGTTAATTTTGGATTTATTTCCTCCCTTGGGCCCATTAAAGACTGGGGTTTAACAATTGAGAAAAACTCGATTGTTGTTACCTCCAAAATGGAAACGAACATTGAGGGAATTTATGCAGCTGGAGATATTTGTACTTATGATGGCAAGGTTAAACTAATTGCAAGTGGATTTGGTGAGGCTCCAACAGCAGTTAACAATGCTAAGGCATATATGGATCCAAAAGCACGTGTCCAGCCATTACACAGTACGAGTTTATTTAGTTAATATAAAAAGCTGTTTACCACAAAAGTAAACAGCTTTTTTCTATCATTCATGAATGTCTAGCAATTTTCAGGCGTTCCAGTGTTTGTAGCTGTTCTAAACGATGATCCGCATCCACAGCTTGCTATGGCATTTGGATTATCAATTGTAAAGCCGCCGCCCATCATTGATTGCTTATAATCAATGATTGTTCCATTTAAAATGGCCGCATCTTCTTTTTTAATAAGAATGGTCATATCATGTTGTTCAAGAACTTGATCTTCTTCCGTTATTTCATGCTCAAATCCCATTCCATATGAAAGACCACTACAGCCTCCACCTTTAACACCAACACGAAGATACGCATTTTCCTCTTCATGTTCTTTCATCATATCTTTTATCTGATAAGCAGCAGCTTCTGTAATTTTGACAATTTCACTCATCTGAATACCTCCTTGCTTTATGTGAAAGGATCATACTACTAGTATACAACTATTGTATGGACTCACTCAAATAATTGAAACGATAGATTATTTAATATAAAAGGTGCCAGTACAAATGACTTCTGCAGGACCTGTCATTAAAACATTTCCGTCATTTGTCCAATTAATCATTAGATCTCCTCCAGCGAGGTGCACAACCGTTTCTTCTCCTTGATTTGTATGTTTGTTTAACACGGAAGATACAACTGCTGCACAAGCTCCTGTACCACATGCCTGTGTAACTCCAGAGCCTCTCTCCCAGACTCGAAAATGCAGCTCATTTTTGGAAACAACTTCTACAAACTCTACATTTACTCCTTCAGGAAAACGAGGATCTTTTTCAACGATAGGACCAAGTGTTGTAACAGGTGCTGTATTTATATTATCCACATAGAAAATAAGATGAGGATTCCCCATTGAAACAGCTGTTACATCATATTGTTGTCCTAAGAATTCGATTGATTCTGATATGGTTTGCTCAGAACCCTCACCTTCCATTGGTATCTCTGCTTTTGATAAACGCGGTGATCCCATATCAATTGTTACGAGGTTAACTTGGTTATCCTCAACATAAATAGTTGCTTCAACAAGACCTGACAATGTTTCAATTTTAAATGTTTTCTCTTTAACTAAATTATGCTCAAAAGCGTACTTAGCAACACATCTTAATCCATTTCCGCAATTTTTCCCTTCTGAGCCATCATTATTAAAGATTCTCATTTTAACTTCCGCTTTATCTGAAGGACATATTAAGATAAGACCATCAGAGCCAATTCCTGTATATACATTTGAGACCTGTCTAGCAATGTCGGCTAATTGGCCTTCTTCGAGCTGTTCCTCAAAAGTATTAACATAAATATAGTTGTTTCCTAATCCGTGCATTTTTGTAAATTGAAATGAGTTCATTGTTATCCTCCAAATATCTTCATTTTTATTAGTATAAAATGTTGGAAATCTGAAAACAATATAATTATCCCCCGTTTTATAGAATAGAAGCTTCCTGTTATTCAGGAAGCTTTTATTTTTTTGACTGCTTCTAAAATTCTAAGATAAAAAAACTTTCTAAAAACCAATAGATTATATACCAAAAAAATCCCATAAATATAATGACGAATAGTCCTTTTTACATAGTTTTCTGATATACTTTAGTTAAGTAGTACTACATGTCCACTCTTGACGAGACAAAGGAGTGATTCTTTATGAATAATGAACTACATCATCTGTATGATCGTAAAGTTAGTTGCTTAATGTGTAATACCAATTATAATACGAAAAAAGTACTTTCCAGATTTATTCGAGCACACCGGCACGATACGGACTTTTGTTCATATTACACTTCAACAGAAATCAATCCGCTTTTATATTATGTTTCTGTTTGTCCAAACTGCGGCTTTTCTTCCTCTGAGGAATGCTCAACTTATTTTCCTCCAAAGGCAAAAGAAACGATTCAACAAAAAGTTTGTGACAATTGGAATGGAAGAAATTATTGTTTTGAGCGTACCGTTGATACAGCGATAGAATCTTACAAGCTAGCCATTTACTGCTCTAGTATAAAAAAAGAAAATCATGTTGCACTAGCGGGACTTTATTTAAGATTATCATGGTTATTTCGTACTGAAAAAATTAACCACGAGGAAGAGCAACGCTTTTTAAGGCTAGCTCTTGAAGAATATGTTCACTCTTATATGGTTGATGACTATTCGGGAACCCAGCTTTCAGAAATTAAGCTTCTTTATCTGATCGGAGACTTAAGCAGAAGGTTAGATCTAGTTAGCCAGGCAACACAGTATTTTTCAAAGGTGATAGAAAAACAAAAGGACACTCTTGAAAAAGGTATTGTTCAAATGGCTAAAGATCGTTGGGCAGAAATGCGTGAAGTAAAATCAAGTTAATGAAAAAACAGGCTGACCATTTATCGGTCAGCTTGTTTTTGGTTACAATTAGCTAGTCAAACTGCTTTATTACGTTCAGGTAGTACGATTAGACAAGTTTTTAAAACATAGGATTTTCCTCTAAAAACGTATATATATTTTCAACTAACTCATCTGGGTCATCTCCAGTTACAACTTCCCCATTTACCAGCGCATATAAAGAATGTCCACATTTGCCACAATAGCTTAAACATCCGTATTCAATAATATCTAAATTAGGGTCTTTTTCCAGCTTTTCTAACGCTGCCTGAGCCCCTTGTGCTAAATTACTTATACAAAATTCAATAATTGGCTTCATCTTAACACCTCTCTACTGCTTAATCCTAATAGGATTACAAATAAACGTCAAATTTTATTATACTCTATGGTATCTAGTAATAAATACTAGATGCAACAATTATGTGATGCTTTTTCGTCATTTTTTTAGTTAAAAAAACGAAATAGGATTGTAAACACTAAACAAATAATTCATAATTATGTTGTACCATAAAGGGAAAATTTTTTTAACACAAAAAGAAAACGTTTTTTTAGAGTAATATTGTTGTATCTTTTTATTATAATTTTTAACCTATACAGATAGGACTAGCCTTAACTAAACGTTTCCTTTTTAAAAATTTATTTCCTTATTATTCATTTTTATTTGGTCAGAAGAATAGAACATATTGTGTATATATTCTTGGCCTTGCATTTATAGTTTATTAAAAACGTGGGGAAAAAGGAGTATCAAAAATGAAGAACCTAGTCATACTTGGCGGAGGATATGGCGGTATGCGTGTACTGCTTCGATTACTTCCAAATCAATTGCCTGAAGATGTTCAAATTACTCTTATTGATAAAAATCCTTATCATTGTTTAAAAACAGAATATTATGCACTTGCAGCAGGTACTATTTCAGATCATCATATAAGGGTCTCTTTTCCAGAACACCCTAGACTTCATTCCGTTTTTGGAGAAGTAACGTCTGTTGATCTTGAAAACAAACAAGTACAATTAAATGATCACGAGCCTGTTGCGTTTGATGACTTAATCATTGGTTTAGGTTGTGTAGATAAATATCATAACGTACCTGGAGCAGATGAATTCACTTATAGTATTCAAAGTATTGACCAGTCACGCGAAACCTACCAAGTGCTCAATAATTTAAAAGCAGATGCAACTGTAGGAATTGTTGGCGCAGGTTTAAGTGGTGTTGAGCTTGCCAGCGAACTTCGAGAAAGTCGAAAAGACCTTAACATTAAATTGTTTGATCGCAGTAAGCATATCCTCTCAAGCTTTCCTGAACGTTTAAGTAGTTATGTTGAAAAATGGTTCACAGAGCATGGTGTTGAAATTATTAGTGAAGCTAATATAACGAAGGTAGAACCAAACATTGTATATAATCATGATCAACCTTTTGAGTGTGATGCTATCGTATGGACAGCTGGAATTCAGCCGAATAAAGTTGTTAGAGATCTCCCAGTTGAAAAGGATAATCAAGGAAGAGTTGTATTAACTGTACAACATTTTATACCAAATCACGAAGATGTGTTTGTTGTTGGGGACTGCGCAAGTCTTCCACATGCCCCTAGCGCTCAGCTGGCAGAAGCGCAAGCTGAACAGATTGTCCAAGTACTATTAAAGAAGTGGAACAACGAACCTCTTCCAGAATCATTCCCACCTTTTAAATTGAAAGGTGTACTAGGTTCATTAGGGAAAAAGCAAGGCTTTGGACTTGTTAATGATAGACCTTTAATGGGCCGTGTACCACGACTATTAAAGTCTGGGGTACTTTGGATGTATAAATATCATAACGGTTAATAAGAAACCACTCAAGTCTTAGGACTTGAGTGGTTTTATTTAGTTAGCTATATAACCATACTGTTCCATTTCTTCACAAATTACCTTTAAACGAGGACTTCCCTCACCTACCACCTTTCCCTCAATAACAACAAGTGGATAAAAGTAATCATCATTAAGAATCTTTTGGGCAAACTCCTGCTTATCGGGCTCTTCTTGTGGTTGGTCAATATCAATATATACGATCTTAAACGGTTGATTTTTATATTTTCGACTTAATGCAGCTTCTAACCACTCATATGTTTCTTTAGCTGATGGTAAATTCACACAGCTTGGACAAAGAACCTCTGCACCATACACACTAATTTCAACAGTCTTCATTTTCCTTCACCTACAGTCTTTTTCTTCATTGTAGTCGATATATTATTATCTTACCATCCTTAACAAGAACCTTGTTCAAGAATTCTTGAGGCTAGCTATAGATATTTGGGGTTAGGCTATTTTCATGACAGCATTTGGGTATACTTACTAATGAAAACAGGTTCCTTTCCCTTACCTTTAGTAAGATTATATGGTAATATTGGGTTTATTAAGCCTTAGAAAATTCAATCTTACGATTAGATTTTTCTCTTCATTTCAAATATAATATAGATAAGGAAAGGAGTCGATTATAATGACAACTGAAACAGCAATGCTTGAACAAGTACAGGAAGTATTAGATAAACTTCGTCCATTCTTGCTTCGTGATGGAGGAGATTGTGAATTAGTAGATGTAGAAGATGGTATTGTTAAACTTCGCCTTTTAGGTGCTTGCGGAAGCTGCCCAAGCTCAACAATCACTTTAAAAGCTGGTATAGAGCGTGCGTTATTAGAAGAAGTACCAGGTGTGGTAGAAGTAGAACAAGTATTCTAATGCAAAAAGACTGACATTTAGGTGTCAGTCTTTTTGATTCCATCTCCACTCTTGTATATGAGGAAAACTCGCCAATTGGCGAGTTTTTTATATACTCTTTATTTCCTGTACCTGCTCTACTCTACAGCCAACTAAATCAATATCTAGGCACTCTACATCACAATTTTTAAAATCATGAGCCAGCTTTTCTGCCAATTCACTTCCCTTGCCTCTTTCAATAAAGCAAATAACAGTAGGACCAGCACCACTTAATGCAGAGCCATAGGCTCCAAGTGCTTCGACCTTTTCTTGAACAGCTTGAATTTCAGGAATTAATTTTCCTCTATATGGCTGATGAAAAAGATCCTTGCTCATCATGTTACCTACTAAATGCCAATCATTCGTAAGTAGTCCTGCAATAAGCATATTACTGATCGCACTTGCTTCAACTGCTGTTTTATAAGCTAACTCTTGTGGTAATACATTTCTAGCATCGCTTGTAAATACCTCATATTTTGGTATGACGACAACTGCGTCAACATTCACTTCTTTAACACAAACCAGTTCTGTTTTGTCTTCTTGATGAAGCCCAACGACAAGACCACCATACAGAGAAGCTCCAACATTATCTGGATGTCCTTCTTCAAGGCTTGCAATCCGTAATTTTTCTTCATCTGTTAATTGAAGATCACAAAGCTGATTTGAAAGCTCAATACCAGCAATGATTGCTGCAGCACTGCTTCCAATTCCTCTTGCCATTGGAATGTCACTCCAAACCTTTACTTCACATGCTGGTAATGTTTGATTATATTTTTCTGCTACCTTAATCGCCACTTTGGCAATTAAGTTTTGATCATTTGTAGGGATGTCTTTTACATGGTCTGTCATCGGTAAGAAAATACGCTCATCTGCTTTTTTCACCTCTAGCGTTAAGTATTTCCCTAACGCTAGACCAACCGAATCAAATCCAGGACCTAAATTAGCCGTACTCCCCGGAACTGTAATTTTTAACATGTCCCCTTCAGTCATTGTACTGTAACTCCACTTAATTGCTGAAGGAATGTTTCTTCGTCATTTGGAAGAACAATCGGTTTAATTTCAGAAACATCAATAGCTGTGTTTGGATCTTTTAATCCGTTTCCAGTTAATACAGCTACAACCTTACTACCTTCTGCAATTAAGCCTAATTTACGATGTTTGATTAAACCTGCAATAGATGCACAAGAACCTGGCTCAGCAAAGACACCTTCTTCACGTGCAATTAATTGATAGGCTTCTAAAATTTCTTCATCTGTTACTGAATCAATACGTCCTTCAGACTCTTCCTTCGCTTTAACAGCTGTTTCCCAGCTTGCTGGATTACCGATACGAATAGCTGTAGCGACAGTTTCTGGATTTGCAATTGGCTCACCACGAACGATTGCAGCTGCTCCTTCTGCCTGGAATCCATGAATCTTTGGAAGGCCTGTTTGTTTCTTTTCGTTATACTCTTTGAAGCCTTTCCAGTATGCAGTAATGTTTCCAGCGTTTCCGACAGGTATTGCTAAATAGTCAGGTGCACTGCCTAGCTGCTCACACACTTCAAATGCAGCTGTTTTTTGTCCTTCGATACGATATGGATTAACAGAGTTAACTAATGTAATCGGTAATTTTTTGCTAATATTTCGAACCATTGTTAATGCATGATCAAAATTACCTTGAATTGCGTAAATTTCCGCTCCATACATAACTGCTTGTGCTAATTTACCAAAAGCAATTTTCCCATCAGGAATAAGAACAATACACTTCATATTTGCTCTTGCCGCGTACGCAGCTGCTGCAGCAGATGTATTACCAGTAGAGGCACAAATAACAGTGTCACTGCCTTCTTCCTTAGCCTTTGCAACAGCCATAACCATACCACGGTCTTTAAAAGAACCAGTTGGATTTGTTCCCTCTGTTTTTACATAAAGCTCAACACCTAGCTTTTCAGATAGCTTAGGTAGATGAATAAGAGGCGTATTCCCCTCCTGTAAAGTAAGTTTTGGTGTATTTTCAGTTACAGGTAAAAATTCTGCAAATTCTTGGATAAGGCCTTTCCACATCATATTGATCCGTTCCCTTCTACACGATACGTGCTTTTAACTTCTTCGACTACTTCTAAGTCATTTAATTGCTGTAAAATATCTTCAAAATCACTTTGAGCTGCTTTATGTGTGACAATGACGATTTCTGCTAGGTTACTATTCTTAATAGGTAATTGAAGGATTTTTTCAAAGCTCACGCCTCTTTCTGAGAAAAGAGATGTAATATTCGAGAATGCTCCAACCTGATCCTTCGCACTAATTCTTAAGAAATGCTGAGCGTAAATATGCTCTGGACTTTTTAATTG
Organism: Metabacillus litoralis; assembly: GCF_003667825.1. Classification (NCBI taxonomy): domain Bacteria; kingdom Bacillati; phylum Bacillota; class Bacilli; order Caryophanales; family Bacillaceae; genus Metabacillus; species Metabacillus litoralis. The sequence continues at coordinate 3,142,379 of NZ_CP033043.1, forward strand.
TTTATCAAATTGAGGGTCAACAGCACTGCGGCCATTCACATTCAATCTCATATTTTTCATTACTCCAACTAAATCGGAAACTACCGATGTTGCCGTAGGAAGACTTCCGGCACCAGGACCGTAGAACATTGTCTCTCCAACAGCTTCACCATAAACATAAACAGCGTTGTACTCATCGTTTACTGCTGCAAGTGGATGTGTTTCTGGTAATAATGTTGGTTCAACAGACACTTCAATCTTTCCATTATCACGTTCTGCAATTCCAATTAGCTTCATTGTGTAGCCTAGTCGCTTACTGTAGCTGATATCATCATCAGATACACTAGAAATCCCCTTAACATTTACATCATCTAAATCAACATGCATGGAGAATCCTAGTCTTGCAAGGATTGCCATTTTTCTTGCTGCATCCAAGCCTTCTACATCTGAAGTTGGATCTGCTTCTGCAAAGCCTAAGTCTTGTGCTTCTTTTAGTACCTCATCATAGGCACTGCCTTGCTTTGTCATTTTTGTTAAAATAAAGTTTGTTGTACCGTTAACAATTCCCATCATCTTCGTAATACGATCTGAAGCTAAGCCCTCAGCAAGTGTACGTAGAATTGGAATACCACCAGCTACACTCGCCTCATAAAATAGGTCACAGCCGTTATCAGTTGCAATTGAAAGCAATTCTGTTCCGTAAACAGCCATTAAATCCTTGTTTGCCGTAACAACATGCTTTTTAGCCTTCAGTGCTTCAATGAGGTGTTTACGAGTTTCTTCAACCCCACCCATTACCTCAATCACAACATCTATCTCAGGATTTTTAATCACATCGTCCACGTTTGTTGTAAGCATTTCTTTATCAATATGAACTTGTCTTTCTTTTTCTAACGTTTTTACGACAACCTTTTTAACCTTAACAGGGCAGCCTACTTGGTGCATAAGTTTATCTTGATGGTCTTCTATAATCTTTACAACACCACTACCAACCGTACCAAGACCTAAAAGTCCAACATGAATTGCCTCCACAATATCCCACTCCTTTTTGTTTATCTATAAAGTACAATTGTACTCTCATAAAAGACACAATGAATATACTTGTCATTATAAAATGTAAAGAACTGTTTTACAAGGGTGAATTTTCAGTTTTTATAATAAAAACGTTTTCAAGTGAAAAATACGGACATAATTAACCTTTTCTTTAAACATCATCATATCGTTACTTTCGTTTTAGGTTCTTCTCCACTTAGAACAGCTTTAATATTCATTGCACAAAGATTCATCATTGAATATCTCGTTTCAAGACTGGCACTGCCGATGTGTGGAAGTGCCACAACATTGTTCAGTCCCACTAAAGGATGATCAGCCTGTATTGGTTCATGTAAAAACACATCAAGTCCTGCTGCTGCAATTTCTTTATTTACTAAAGCATGATAAAGGTCCTCTTCACTTACTACGGCACCTCTACTTGCATTAATGAAAATTCCTGTTTTTTTCATTTTCCTAAATGCCTCTAAATCAAATAGATTCTTCGTTTCGTTTGTTAGTGGTGCAAGGCATACAACGAAATCAGAGGAACTTAATAGCTCATCTAACTGACAAAACTTTGCTCCTAATTTTGTTTCAGCTTCTTCATTTCTAGATCGATTATGATAAAGAATCTTCATGTCAAAACCAGTTGCCCGCTTCGCAACAGCTTGTCCTATTTTCCCCATTCCAACAATGCCAATCGTTTTATGATGAACATCGTGACCAGCTAAAAGTAGAGGAGCCCAGCTTTTCCATTGATTATCTTTTACATAATCCGCTGCCTCTATTAATCTTCGTGCTGATGCAAGTAATAAGCCAAACGTTAAATCAGCTGTTGTATCTGTAAGGATATCAGGAGTATTGCATACAACTATCCCTTTTTCATTAGCATATTGTACATTAATATTATCAAATCCAACCGCTAAATTGGCCACAACTTTAAGCTGAGTTCCTTTGTCTAGTAACTCCTGATCAATTGAATCAGAAAGCATCGTTAACAAAGCATCTGCGTTTGTTACTTTTTCAAGCAGCACCTCTCTAGGGCATGGCTTCTCTTCCTCAGGCCACATTTCAACATCAGCTATTTCATAAAGTGGCTGCAGCTGTTCTTCTGAGCATTTTCTTGTTACATATATATAAGGCCTTTTCATTTTTTCACCTCTTACGTTAGTTTAAGACAATATATATTTTACCATAATTTTCAATGGCTGCTTACTAGGGACGTAACCGATCGGAGTTTTTCCGGTTATCCCGAAGAATGGAACTCGGTTGGTGGATATAAGCGGAGTTTTTCCGGTTATCCTGAAGAATGGAACTCGATTGGTGGATATAAGCGGAGTTTTTCCGGTTATCCTGAAGAATGGAACTCGGTTGGTGGATATAAACGGAGTTTTTCCGGTTATCCTGAAGAATGGGACTCGATTGGTGGATATAAGCGGAGTTTTTCCGGTTAAGCAAAGTAAAATGGTCCATTTTCATCTTTTTTGATTAAATAGGCGGAATCTTTCCGTCTATTTAATCTATTTTTTGTGCCATTTCTTCATTAAGAGGAATTTCTCCGCTTATTTCCTGGGATTCTTGTAGATTTGGAAATTAATACAAAAAATGCTTGGAGGCATATATATGTCTCCAAGCATTTTCCTTTGCTGAACTACATGTTAAATTTAATCCTAGTGCTAATAACTATATGAAAAGCAATATTTATACGTTTTTGTACTTCAAAACCGAACCCTTTAGGAAAATCAGGGCTGGTTTAAACCTTAAACCTACCTTATAGCAAGCCAATCAATTGCAGGGACAGAGATTCTTCTCGTTCTAATCGTTAACATACTTGAGTAAGCTTTTAAAAATTCTTCATACTGTCCTGATCTGTTTAAGATTTCTTTCATTCGCTCTTCAAATCTCGGCTTTTGATCTTCTGGTGATAAATAGTATTCTTCGACACACTCAAAATAATGAATTGGAAATAGCAGTCTGCTGTATATTAGTCTCCAGGAAAAGGGAGATAGAGGAGTGGTACGATCATACTCTTCGAGGAATTTAAATCCCTCTGATCTAAACTGTTCTGGTTTTTCCAAGAAATACTGCCTCATATATTCCGCTAAATCCCGACTACTATGATCAAACACCCAATCTGTTGGAGACTTTATACACATGCTAGGATTCCATGTATATTCATGAAACCGTTGGTGACAAATTGTCCCAGAATCAATTGGCTGTGGTTCTTCATCCAATTCTGTATCAACTAAATATTGTATAGCATTTTCTGATAATCCCACATAATAAGGAAAAGATTCAACAAACAACTTTTCAAATGTAGAAAGAGGTTGACTTTGAACTTTCCCCCTCCAGAACATCTCCAATTGATCCAGTCTTTTTTCCCAAAGAATTTTCCACTGACCGATACGCTGCGTTTTAGATACTTGATATGGATAAGCCCTTGCTTTCGAATGAAAACGCGCTAAATCCCTTCCTAATAGGTTAAACCTGCCTTGTGTATAGGCTGAACATTTTAGTACAGCATATCTAACTGAATCTTGCTCAAAAAACAAGTGATTTTGTTTCGTTAAGACCATCGTGGCTATATGAGGTTCCCCTTTTTCAAGCATATATTGACTTAATTGATACAATTCATAGAGCTCTTCCTCTTCAATATGTGAAACAGGAACAATGATAAATTGATTATTATGCAGGCTAAACGAGTCATAATGCCCTAATTTACTTATTTCTCTTACCTTTATCCCATACTCTTCATAAATGGTTTGTTTCATTTCCTTATCCTCCCAGCAATAACCTCCATACTAATCATAATCATTTATTCTTATCTTTATGATTAGACTAAAAAGAAAATAAGTTATTAGAAGGAAATTACCCCTCTATAAAGAATTTTATCTTTAATCAGGTTATTAGAGAGTAAAACAAGGGAATGATTAGAAATGAACAGATTCACAAAATACGATAAGATACGTTTTTTATCCGTATATATCAGTGAGTCATCTCATACAATGAATAAATACACAACGTAAAAAGTCTCGTTTCCTGACGAGCCTGAAAGGGAAAGACAGAGGTATTGAGCACTTATCTTATATTAAAAAATAACTTCTGTGACATTACTTTCATAACGTACAAAAAAAGAATTGGGTGATAAGATGAAAAGTGAAGAGAAAATGGACATTGTTGAAAAAACAGCAAGAGATTGGCTAGTTAAACGAGGTGTAAAGCTTGAGGATATCGCAGACCTTGTATACTTCTTACAAGAAAAGTATCATCCTGATCTCTCAATGGACGATTGCTTAGATAATGTAGATCGTGTGCTTACAAAAAGAGAAGTACAAAACGCCATTCTTACAGGAATTCAATTTGATATTCTCGCTGAAAAGGGACAACTAGAAGAGCCTCTTCAATCTATTATCGGCACTGATGAAAGTCTTTATGGAGTAGATGAGATTTTAGCATTTTCAATTGTTAACATATACGGCTCCATCGGCTTTACTAACTATGGATATATTGACAAAATGAAGCCAGGCATCCTTCAATACCTTAATGATAAATCAGGTGGAAAATGTCACACATTCTTAGATGACATTGTTGGCGCAATAGCAGCAGCAGCTTCAAGCAGGCTTGCTCATCGTGCTAGAGATGTAGAATAAATAAGGATTTAAAAAAGCTACTTCCATTATGAAAGTAGCTTTTTTATATTGTGCTTCAATTTATATTTTTCAGGTAATCACTCAATGAATCTACTGTATAAGTTGGTTGGCTGCTGTATTGCTTTAGTAGCTCCTTCGTTGTTACACCAGTATGGACAAGAAGCGTATCAATTCCACAATTCATGCCAGCCATTATATCTGTATCGTAATTATCACCAACCATTAATGTATCTTCTTTTGCTACCCCCAATACCTCCAGTGCTTGTTCAACAATAATTTTCTCCGGCTTCCCAATAAATATAGGTGCTGTATTAGTTGATACAGCTATAACGGATGTTAACGCACCATTTCCAGGTAATAACCCTCTTTCAGTAGGAATTGCGATATCCGCGTTTGTGGAAATGAAGGCTGCACCGTTTCGTACCGCAATGCAGGCTCTGGCATATTTTTCATAAGATATGTCTCGGTCAATTCCCACAACAACAAAATCTGGATTTTCATCAACTAAATGAAGTCCACCTGTTTGAAGAGCCTCCCTTAAGCCTTCTTCCCCTATCATATAAACAGTAGCCTGATCCTTTTTTTGTGCGATATAATTCGCTGTTGCCTGACTTGTCGTAAATACCCGATCCTCTGATGCCTGTATTTGAAATTCATTTAATTTCTTAGCAACTTGTTTAGGTGTTTGAGAAGAGTTGTTCGTCACAAACAGATATGGAATCTCATTTCTAACTAAATAGTCAACAAAATGACCTGCTTCCTCAATCCGCTCAGTTCCTTTATACATCGTTCCATCTAAGTCGATTAAATACCCTTTGTATTTTTTCAAACGTATTCCCCCTAGTTGTTTAACCTATTATTGAAAGTCTAGTAATAAAAACAAAGAGGATGACAAGTATTCGTCATCCTAATGGTTTAAATGCTGAGACCGGCCCTAATTCATTTTCTATGTAACTTCGAACTTGTGCTGGAAATGAAGTAATTCCTGCTTTATGAGAAGTAACAATTTGGTGCAGCTCCTCATGATTTATCTCTAAATAATCCTGAACAAGTTTTTTTCTAAGTAGGATAACTTGTTTTAAATCATTTCCCTGTTCTTGAGTAACTACTTTTTCATCTAAAAGTATGTCGATAATGTCTTCGTAACTGCCAGGATCTCTCATAATGAATCCATCAATCATCGAATTTCCAACATCAATAATCGTTTCAATGAACATATGACAAATTCTTTCTAGTCCTGCCTTCTCTATTTCTTGATTCCAAGATGATTGGTTATTAAAGAGTTTTATCTGGTTTTCTAGAAATGTTAATTTCGCCTCTATTTGGTCTCGATCTACAAAATACAAGTCATCACCTTCCTATACTAAAGCAACACGTTCCTTCTGTAATTGTCCAGGCCTTGCATAAAAGTAACCTTGTGCTAAATCAACCTGGTTTCTTTTGAGAACCTCTGCTTCTTCTTCCTTTTCAATACCTTCTGCTACTACTAAGGAGCCTGTTTCTCTAGCAATTAAAATAAGTCCTTTTAGCATTGATTCCTTTACCTTGCTCGTGTCAATATCTTGAATGACGGATCGATCTATTTTTATAATGTCCGGAAGAAGCTCACTTATTGTATGTAAACTAGAATATCCTGCTCCTGTGTCATCAACTGCTATTCTAAAGCCCTTTTGACGTAATTGTTTTATATTATCATGGAAAAATTTTAATCCTTCAATTGAATCTCGTTCAGTTACTTCAAAAATCATTCTTCTAGGCTCGATATCAGGGTATCGCGTTAACAGTTTTTCTAGTCCAGGAATAAACCGTTTATTCCCAAGTGTAATTGGAGTGAAGTTTAAAAATACATCATCCATACAACCTACTGAATGGATCAAATGAAATGCTTTCTCCAGGACTAAAAGTTCAAGATCATAAATTAAATTGGATTGCCTTGCTAATGAAAATAATTGTAAAGGACTCTCAAATGCAGTATCTTTAGGTCCTCTTGTCAAAAACTCCCACGCTTTAATTTGATTTGTTGATAGGTCTATGATTGGTTGAGCCAACAGACTAATATCCTGCTTTTGAATAATATCACGCATTTTTAATAACGTTTCTATATATCGTGACTGAATTCGCTTTTCAGCCATTGCCACTGCTTGTTGTTGTGCTGTATATAGTGCATCCTGGATCGTTGAGTGCTCTCTTTCAATGAACATATAACCAATTTCAAAAGAATGGTTAAAATAAGGATACTTTGTAAACATCCATCTTTCTAACCTTGGCACTAGTGTTCGAATGAGATTCTCAATATGTACAACACTTTGCTTTTCATCATTTATTTTAAAGAAAATGGTTAATCCTTCACTGTAATAATCGTGAACAACAAGTAAGTCTAAGTTGTATGGGGAATCTTCAACAATGCTTTTGAATCCCATTCTTAGATCTCTTTTATATTCCTCTAATTGTACCGGTTCCAATTGTTGAGAAAATTCACGAAGATTCGAGATAGTCATGACTACTACAGCAACCTGATGTCCGCTTAACATCGCTTGATGGACGGCTTCTAAAATCGGGTCTCGAAGTACAAATTTAGGTGGATAGAATTTTAATTTGCTTTTATGTAAAAATAGTTTACTCCATTTTCTTAAACGCCTATAATGTTTTTCACAAAGCCCACTTATCATATTATGTACTCAACCCTTCTGACATTAACTATATGTAGTAACATTTTAACATATTTTTCTGTTTTTCGACTTTTTTTTGTAAAAAATTATTTTCATCCTGTTCCTTTTATGATTGAGGTTTTCTCAGGACTTATTTCTTCTGATATGATAAGGGTATGGATGAAATTTGGGTAAATAAGGAGAGATATAATGTCTGAACGATTTTTTTTATATGATGATACAGTTGATACAAAAACAAGGTTTGTAAGCTTTGTGGGGGAAAATCAGCGATTCGATCTGGCCATTGTTCAGAGCGACCGTTATTATGGTAAGCATCTTGTTTTGGATATACAAAGTAATCGCTTTGCCATTATTGGTGAGGATGATTTAAAGGAACCAGGATACATAGAATATGCTTATCAGCTAAATGAGGAAGATGCAGCAGAGCTCCGTGATTTTTTATATGAATTAATGTGATGTATGGTAAGGTGATTTTCCGTAGAAACTACCGATTAAAAGGTAGGTGACCTATGATGGATGATAAAGAAAAAGAAACGTATACCGATTTTTCAAATGTAGAAACACAGCGTAACTTTTTAATTCCTGAACAACTTCCAGAGGGTCCTTATGGTTCACCGCGAAATAAGGACGAGCCTGTTACTAATAAAAGTACACCTTGGAAGGAAGGGCAACGTTATTATAGTGCCTTTAATTACGAGAATAAATCACTTCATCAAAATTTGGAGCGACATGATATGCCGGCTCATCCAACCCATGATGACCCCAACAAAAACGAAGAACCACCTTATACGTCAAAATAAGATGGTTAACTTAGGATAACGTGACTAGTTTTTGTCACGTTATTTTTTTATTCTTTTTAGAACAAAGTACGCACAGCCGAAATTACAGTATTCAAATATGTACTCATCAAGGGTACTAATTTTTGTGTCATAGGTTGCTTTTTGATTTTGATCATCAAAAAAACCACGAAGTCTTAACTGACTATAGCCCCAATCTCCAACAATAAAATCATATTTATTTAAAATTTCGCTGTATCTTTCCTTAAAAGCCTCTTCGTTAAAACCGTTTTTTTCTTCTTTTACTAATTCAAAATGTTGGTTTTGAACACTTATCATGATTTCACCTCATCCATATTCCTTATTCTTATCATAATCTAAACATCTTCAACCATCAATTGCTAAGAAAATTTCATGACACTTTGGTAACTATAAAAGAAGAGGAGGTGCTAATAATGATAAAAACCAAATTAGCGATTAGTATTGTAGGTTTATCTTTATTAACAGCATGTCAGTACGGTGCAGAAGAAGATTCTTCTTTTATGCATGAAAGTGGAAATACAATAAATGTAAGTGATCGTACTGATTTGTACAACGAGGAAGGTTCGCCAAATGCAAATGATAAAGGAGCAAACTTTGGATTTGTTCGACATCAAAAAAGTGGCATTCCTCAAGATATAGCCTATACTCCTACACCTGGAATGGACCGAGAAGCTGTTGCCAATTCGATTAGCAGTTTAAGTGTCCAGCTTCCTAACGTAAATGATGTTGCAACATTAGTTACAGATGAAGAAGTGTTAGTCGCTTATGAAACAGATTCAGATAATCGTTTTGAAACAGCCGATCAAGTAAAGAAAACAGCTTTATCAGTTATACCGCGTTATTATCACGTGTACGTTTCTGATAATCCAAATATGATTCAGCAAATCCAAGCGTATAGTCCACTTGATTCAACAAGTCGAGATATTGATGAAATCTTAACAGATACAATAAACAAGATGCTTGAGTCTCCTCAAGGCCGTGCTTTAAATAATGGCGAAAATGCTAATGGCGAAGGCTATGGAGAAATGAATGAAGATATCGATGATGATATGAAGGATGATTATGAAAAATCCCGTTACGAGAAGGAAAAAATGCAATAAAGATAAATGGAACTGTCACTTGACAGTTCCATTTTTCCACGTTATTAAGCCTGTGCTTGTTTCTGCTTAGCTGCAGAATTTACTTGTTCATCTGCATGATAGGATGAACGAACAAGCGGACCAGCTTCACAGTGGCTAAAGCCTTTACTTAATGCAATTTCACGAAGTTCAGCAAATTCATCTGGATGATAATATTTTTGAACTTTAAGGTGTTTTTTCGTTGGTTGTAGATATTGACCAATTGTCATAATATCCACATCATGAGCACGTAAATCATCCATTGTTTCAATGATTTGCTCTTTTGTTTCTCCAAGACCAATCATAATACTTGATTTAGTTGGAATTTCTGGTTGCATTTCTTTAGCACGTTGTAAAAATTCTAAAGAACGATCATATTTCGCACGAGCACGAACTCTAGGTGTTAGCTCACGAACTGTTTCAATATTATGGTTAAGGATATCAGGTTTTGCATCCATTAACATCTTAAGATTCTCATAAACGCCACCCATATCTGAAGGTAGCACTTCAATTGTTGTAAACGGACTTTTGCGTCGAATCGCACGAACTGTTTCAGCAAATACTTGTGCTCCACCATCTTTTAGGTCATCACGAGCTACAGCAGTTACAACTGCATGTTTAAGATTCATAAGAGCAACCGAGTCTGCTACGCGTTCTGGTTCTGCTAGGTCTAATTCAGTAGGAAGTCCTGTTTTAACGGCACAGAATCGGCATGCACGAGTACATACAGCACCTAAAATCATAAACGTAGCTGTACGACGAACAGCCCAACATTCATGAATATTTGGACATCTAGCCTCTTCACAGACAGTGTGTAGGTTTTGCTCTCTCATCAGCTTTTTTAGATCTGTATAGTTCTCGTTCGTGTTTAATTTTATTTTTAACCATTCTGGCTTACGTAGATATTCTTCCTTTTTCGCCATCTGATTCATCTCCATTATGTAATCTATTTATCGTTATCCACTAATCTAACTATTTCAATATACGTTTCCACTTTAACATAAGGAAACGAGTCGGACAAGGAAAAGGACTGTATGTAATTTCTAACATTTTCTATTAATGAAATACAAATTGAAAACCAAACTATAAAAAGATACTTCCATGGGCAGTTATTGACAAGGATTGGACTTTTACTGGCAGTATTACCTTTTACATTGAAACCAGGTACCACTGCCAGTGAAGGTGTGATTCAATTTGGAACAAATGAAAGGAGCTCATTACTGTGCAAAAAGTACTTTCCTTTATGATCATCTTCTTCATGATGATCTCTGTTTCAGCACATCAAGTTGCCAATGCTGCTGAAAAAACCGACCAAGAAAAAGAATATGAAAAGCTAATGAGCTTATATACAAAAGTAGAAACATTAACGAACATACCTTGGTATGTGTTAGCTGCAATTGATCAATATGAAAGAAATGTCCGTCATTCTAGAAAAGACATTCCCAAAGCTAACGGGTCCATTGAAATTTATGTCAAACCCGAAGTATGGGCAGGGCCCCTCAATCCAAATATGCAGGATACCAATCCTAGAAGCATAGGTTTATTTGGTGGAATTGGAGAGGATGGTAATGGAGATCAGGTTGCCGACCCAACAAATGACGAGGACATCCTCTATTCTTTTGCGCATTATTTACAATCATATGGATCTGATTTGGAAAATTTAAAGATTGGCTTATGGGATTATTATCAACGTGATAAAACAGTTGGACTCATTTTAGGTCATATGAAATTATATAAAAAATATGGCCACTTGGATTTAGATAAGCATGCATTCCCTGTCCCTCTACAACATAACTATAGTTACAAAAATACGTGGGGAGATGCCCGCGGCTGGGGTGGCAGAAGAATCCATGAGGGAACCGACATTTTTGCAAATTACGGGGTTCCAGTAAGAGCAACTTGTTACGGAGTTGTTGAGATGAAGGGGTGGAATCGATATGGTGGTTGGAGAGTAGGAATACGCGATATCGACAATACGTACCATTATTTTGCCCATTTAAATGGTTTTGCAGATGGCCTCCAAACAGGACAAGTTGTCGAGCCAGGTCAATTAATTGGATCAGTAGGAAGCTCTGGATATGGCCCTCCTGGTACCGCAGGAAAATTCCCACCACATCTACACTATGGCCTTTATAAAGATAACGGTCGAACCGAATGGTCATTTGATCCGTATCCTCACCTGAAATCTTGGGAACGAGCTGACCGAAAAAGAAAATAGTATCGACAAAACTCGGGGCGTGCCTGTCACTTCCCGAAATGTACAAAAAAGAGGCTGATTTTCTCAGCCTCTTCTCATTTATTTTTGTTTTGCTTTAATTACAGCATTTGTAATACTTGCCGCAAGGCCTCCCCAAACGACTACAATACCGATTACCATCATTGCAATAGCAGATGTACTCATTATTGAGAAACCTCCTTATTCTTTGAAGTTGTTGATTCATTTTGCTTTTTATTTGTTACCGAGAACAGTACTCCAACTAAGACTGCTCCAATAGCTACCGTCCAACCCCAATTAAAGAGGAATTCACGAGGGTAGTCACCATATTCGCTTGTTAAGTTTGTTCTTAAGTTATCGAACATCATATATCCTAGTACGATTGGAGTGATAAAACCTAAGCATACTCTCCACCAAGTACCTAATTGAATGTCTGACAACTCATTAGCATGCTTTTGAATATTCTTTAATTCCTTTGCAAACCATGCAATTGCAATTACTTCAATGAAACCAGCTAATGTAATACCAAATGTATTAATGAAGTAGTCAACTGAATCTAGGAAATATAGACCACCTCTTGTAGCGAATAGTAATGAGATAACAGCAGCTAATCCACCACCAATTGCAACAGCCTTTGTACGAGATACTTTAAACTTCTCTTGAATACCTGCAACATATGTTTCCGTAATGGAAATTAAGGATGTTAAACCTGCTAATATTAATGAACCAAAGAATAGGAACCCAAATAATCCATTAAAAGCAGGGAATTCATTAATAATTTGTGGGAATACAACAAATGCTAGACCAACACCAGAAGAAACTACTTCTGCTACAGGAACTCCTTGCTGTGCTGCCATAAATCCTAATGCACTAAATACTCCAATACCAGCAAGAACTTCGAATGCTGAGTTTCCGAAACCAGTAATAAAAGCATTGTTTGTAATATCAGATTTTTTAGGAAGATAACTTGAATAAGTAATCATAATAGCAAATGCAATCGATAAACTAAAGAAGATCTGTCCGTAAGCCGCAACCCATACTTTACCATCTAGGATTTTACTCCAATCTGGTTTGAAGAACGCATCTAATCCTTGAGCAGCTCCATCAAGTGTTAAAGCGCGAATAACGATAATAGTAAACATAATAACTAAAACTGGAATAAATACTTTATTAGCTGCTTCAATACCTTTTTTAACACCCGCAAATAAAACGCCTAAAGTAACAATCCAAACTAAGATAAGTGGAATTAAAACCCCTGGTACTAGCCCACCAAATTGACCAGGCTTTTCTGCTAGTTGTAGGTACTCACCGAATAAGAATCCTTCTGTATCAGTACCCCAATTTTGGTTAAATGCAAAAACAGAATAAGATGAAGCCCAAGCGATAATAACTGGATAGTAACATGAAATAACAAATGCGATAGCAACCTGCCACCAGCCCAACCATGAACTTCCCTTACCAACTTTACCGAAAGTTGTAGGAGCAGACCCACGATATTTATGTCCTAGTGTAAACTCCATTACTAGTAATGGGATACCAGCTGTTAACAAAGCAAATAGATATGGTAAGAAAAATGCTCCTCCTCCATTTTCATATGCTGTTGCCGGAAATCTCCAGATATTTCCTAAACCTACTGCAGAACCAACAGCTGCTAGAATAAAGCCAGCCCTTGTCCCCCACTGTGGGCGATTTTCCATAATATTTTCCTCCTCTTCTCATCTCTCACTTAAATGTGGAAACAATTAGAAATTATATAATTTTCTGATTATTTATTATAATCTATACATAGTATAATCGGACATTATGCCTATGTCTATAAAAAATTTTTAAAAAATACTATTTTAAGATGATATTTTCAGAAATTTTAGATTCTATTAAATAGAATATGGAAATACTTTATACATTTTCAAACAAAGACAGATTTTCCCTTTAACTCTTTAATTCTTAAAAGTTGTAAAATGAAATAGTCACCATAAATATTTTTTAACTTCTAAATATTCAGTATCTTTCGACCCTACCTTATATAAATAAAAAATAGATATTACTATTCAAGGAATAACATTACAAAGAAATGAAAAAAAAGAAAGGCGAATCGCCTTCCTTTTTATACTGCTTTTGCTCTTTTTGCAAAAATGAAAATAAACCCTACTAATAAGATAGATATTGTAAGTAAACCAACTAAACTACTACCCGTAAAACCTAAAACAAGATAACCGATTGTAGCAACGCCTCCACCAATTAAGGCGTAAGGTAACTGAGTCAATACGTGATCAATGTGATGACTTCCTGCTCCTGTAGAGGATAGTATTGTCGTATCAGAAATTGGTGAACAATGATCACCTAATACAGAACCTGCAAGAACTGCTGCCATAGCTGCAAGCAACATGTTAATATCAGTAGCTGCTGTAATTTCACCTGCAATTGGTAACATGATTCCAAAAGTTCCCCAAGAAGTACCAGTTGCAAACGCCATGAATGCTGCCAATATAAACATTACGACTGGAAGATACGATAAGTTAAGGTTAGATTTTTCAACAATTCCCGCTAAATATTCCCCTGTACTTAATTGACCGATCAAATCTACAATAACCCACGCAAATAACAGGATGTAGATAGCTGGTAGCATTGATTTAACACCTTCAATGATTGCAAGGGGCAAATAACGCCCATTAATTCCTCTACTAAAAAATAATATGATGGTGATTGCTAGTCCAAATAGTCCGCCATATAATAGCGATGCTGAAACATCTGTATTTTCAAAGATTGCAAAAATATCTACAGCTGATTTGTCTTCAATTGCTGAATAACCCGTATAAAGCATCGATGCCACTGTACCAATAATTAAAGAAAGAATAGGCCAAACAAGGTTACCAATCGTGCCTTTATCACTTGTTGGTAAATCTTCTTTAATTTCACCCAATGCTTCTTTGGAAGGATCAACTACTTGTCCAGTTTGAATCGCACGATCTTCATGAACTTTCATGCTGCCAATATTAATATTGAAATAAGCTACTGCAAACACAAGAACCAATGCAGCAAAAACATAGTAGTTCATCGGAATCATTGTCATAAATGCGCCAAGCGGTGTAAACTCAGTAACACCATGAGTAGTTAAAATTGTCGCAATCATTGCAATGATATATGCTCCCCAGCTTGAAATTGGTGAAACAACACAAACTGGTGCTGATGTTGAATCAATAATATAAGCAAGTTTAGCCCGTGAAACCTTTTGACGATCAGTAATCGGACGACTAACTTGTCCAACGGCAAGTGCATTAAAATAATCATCAATGAAAATGAGTATTCCTAATATTGCTGCTGTAAATTGAGCTCCTGTTCGAGTTTTTACACGCTTTTGTGCCCACTCACCAAAAGCACGACTCCCGCCTGAGATAGAAATAAGTGCTGTAACAATTCCTAAGATTAACAAGAATAATATGATATAAACATTCCAAGTGTTTAATTCACCTTCAGAAATGAAAATACCTTTAACAGCATTTATTATGACCATCCCGGAATCTGCGATTGAAAAATCCTTTAGTAATAACGCTGCTGATACAATCCCCACGCCTAGAGATAACAAAACTCTCCTTGTTAAGATAACCATTAAGATGGCGATTATCGGGGGAATAATTGAAAAAATAGTGCCTGACATGATGTAAAATGCCTCCCTGTTTTTATTATTGGAAGGGCTTATACTGATTGTAAGGAACAATGCACCCTAAAAAAGTGCATAGAAAAAGAGTAACGATAGAAAATAACTATCATTACTCTTATTTGAATAATGTTATGTTATCCTCCATCTCGATCAGTAGCCCTCCATTATAGTTTTCTATAATGACAGTATTACCTTTATTCAACGTAATACCAGCAAATGCAGCCTGACTAGCTAACATTCACTTCGGCAAAAACCCCTTTTCAATACGTTCATCGTTGTCATTCTCACATATTGTACTCTTGGTTTCTGCGCCTCTACCTCATCATGAGATAAGGTGATGTAGGTCAATATTTAATTAACTTTCAATAGTTTAGCAAAATAGTAGTCATATGACAACTATGGAATTGCTGGTAATTCAATGGCAGGTGCATTTTCTCCGCTTCCATTATTATAATACTGCGGTACATCACCGTGAGCTGCAATGTCAACAATAGGTATTGTATTAGTAATCGTAACAGGCTTTGTTGAGAAGGGGATAACAACCTGTACAGTTACTTCCACAATAACAGATATTTCATGAACAGCACTGTTAATTCCATATTCCTTTAATGTTCTTTTTATATCGGTATGTACATCACCTATTAAGTAAAAACGAACTGGAATATCTGGACCTATAGTACTTAAAATTGCATTATCCGTTATTTGCCCCAGCGGAATCGAATAAACAATTCCATCATCTAATTCCATTTCCTGATTGTCTGTTGTATGAAAATTTCCTTTTTCAATTTCGGTTAATTTCCTTGTGATGTTATCAGTAATTCGATCTAATTCTGCTCGAACAACTGCTGAATTAAATCGGATTGTGTTTGTATTGCCGTTGTTATCCTTATCTATTATAACAAGGTTTTCTTGATCTTTCTCTGTTTCTTCCTTTACAGCTTCATGAATAATCGTTGTTGCAATGGAAGAAGCTTCTAGCTTTGCGATATCCATAATAGCTGGCTCTACTTTGCTATCTACATACCAAAAACTACTGGCTGTCAGAAACGTAAATATAACAAGTGTTAACAATAGTACATATCGAAAAGGTAAAGGCCCTTTGCGCGGGCGTCGACCGCGAAACTTAGCCAAAACAAATCCCTCCTTTACAAGCTATGTTTATGCATGACAGGAGGGATGTACGCTTACTTTTTTATTCATTCTAAACTTTTTATTGTTTTAGGACAATACAGGCTTGCTTCTTACTTAAGCCATTTTTAGTAAAGCATCTTTTCCTGTTGTTCCCACAGTGATTCCCAGTTTTTCTGCTTCATATGTGACAGATTCCAGTGGCGCTTCGAGTAATTGATCAATTGTACGGACACCAACAGCACGACCAGCAATAATTCCTCGGTCTTTAAGCTTTTCATTTAATAATGCAACATCAAGTGCTCCGCACATGATATATCCTTTATCGTTTGTAACTGCCATAAAATTTGTTTTAGGCAACGCAACTGTAATCGCTGTGAACTGCTTTCCTTCTATAACAACTGGAGTCATTGTAACCATTGTGTATCTACACTCCTTTCTTGATATATTCTTATGAATTAAGAAAGGATACGTGTAGATATGTGCCTATTCAATTCTAGATTTTTCACCTAACTTCCAAGCTAATAAATCTCTCAATAATTCAGGCATAAAAAACACTTTTTTCTCGGCATGACCGATTTCAGGATATAGTGGACCGAGAGTAAACATATCGATCGTCGCAACAGCATAAATTCTTTCAGGAGAAATGGGTTTGCCATTAACAACTATTTCTTTCACATGATCTTTGCCATCCTCTAACGTTTCCATGTTTACTTCAATCCCATCAAAAACCATTCGTCCCATTACTTTTCCTCTAAAGCCAAGACCTTTTAGCTTTAAATGTTCCATCTTCTCATCTCTCGATTGAACAATAACTTCTTTAAGAACATCACCTTTTAAATAAACCTTACACGGATTTATTGGATGTGGACAAATGCGATGAAGATCTTTTCTTGTGACAGATCCTTTTTGTAATGGCTCTAAAAGAATACCTGAGTTCACCATTGCAACCTCTCCATCACACCACTCCTTTATTGATTGAACAAGGAGTTTTGGGAATTCAGATTCTTGGTACCAATCTAAAGAAAGACCATTTTTTGAGACACCAATTACCTCCGAAAGAATGTTATCGGCTTGTCTTGAAGATTCTTGTAGCCATAACTCTGTTTCATTACATACTATTTTCTGCTCCTCTATTGGAAATAGAGAAGCTTTATACTGATGAAGTTTATTAGTCTCAAGACAAATAGATAAAGAAATATGCCCAACATATTGACCATATTTTCCTGCACCTGCGATTAGAGTGTTATGAAGCTCAATCCCTTCTTTCAGAACATGATGGGTATGACCTCCGATAATTACATCAATATCAGGAAACTCTTTTGCTATAATTTCGTCATCACTTATTCCCAAATGAGACAAAAGTACAATCACATCACATTGTTCCTTTACTTGTTCAACAGTCTCCAATAAACTTTGAAAAGGGTCTTTTATTCTCCATCCAAGTAATTCATAGAACTTTTCATAGAAAACCGTAACACCAAGGAAAGCAATCCTCGTACCACTGTTGAGTGTAATAATATGATAAGGAACAACCCAATTAGGGCGTTCCCCCAATTCGGTATATAAATTAGATAATATCACCGGAAATGTTGCGTTTTCATATAAAGAATCAAGGTCTTCATGTGAAAAAGTAATGCCTTCATTATTACCAATTGTTACTGCGTCATAATTTAACTGATTTAACAGTGTAACATTTGCTTTTCCCTTTGTTGCTTCAGTTATTGGATGAAACCGATCTGAATGATCTCCAATATCCAATAAAATCATTTGTTCATTTTGTTGATCGTGCCATGCCTTTTTGTTTTTTATAAATTGTACGATAGCTGGCCAATTTTCAAAATGACTATGTAAATCATTTGTATGATAAAGGTGAACGGTTTCTAACATGTTCCTCTCTCCTTACTTAAACTCCACATATTACATGCCCTCATTATTATCTTGAAACAAACTTAATTGTTTTTCAGCTAAGCCTGTATAATGAAGATTTAGTAGATTTATCATCATCTTTGCATTATCTGCAGCATCTCCACCTGAGTTGTTATTAAAGAGCATATATGTTGTTTCTGTTCTATGTTGTATCTCAGCTAAATGGTCTTTCCACTCTAATAACTCTTCTTCATTATATCGATACAAATATCGAACATCTCGCCAATTATCTCCATTAGCCGGCTTATTCCATCCATATACATTTCTTCCATGGAGACGGATAAGTGTTTTATGAGGAGTAGTTGGTTTTAGAACGGTGGGAATCGATCTTTCACCAGCCTGAGGTTCGTCCACAATACTATGAATCCATTTCTCATCCTCCATAAACTGTAAGGTTTTATCATAATAACTAGAAGAAAACCACGAGCGGTTGCGAAATTCTAATGCAACCTCTGTATCTCCCATTTTTTCTCTGCACCATTTTAAGTATGCTACATTTTCTTTGTTACATGAAAACCAAGGGGGAAATTGGAATAATACCATAGCTAATTTATTTGCATTTTTTAATGGTTGAATCGATTTTATGTATGCTGAAAACATATCAGATTTGTTATCAAAGGGAATTTCTCCGCGAAGATGTCCTGTCATTCCTTGATAAGCTTTTGCTATAAACTGAAACCCCTTTGGTGTATCTTTTACCCACTTTTCCATATTACGTTCCGGCTGGACAGCATAAAAACATGAATCAATTTCAACAGTTGGAAAATGTGCAGCATATTCTTGTAATTTATTCGTTGTATTCAAACCAGTATAAAGGGATTCATGATCTCCCCATCCAGTTAAACCTATTTGAATGCTTGTCAATCAAAATCATCCTTTTTAATTAACGGCTTTACATTAATTATACGACTCTTTGTTCTTTCCATAAACCTAAATAGAGTTCTAACGACATATTACCCAAACATAAAACAAATGGTTGTTTCACACGTATTCTTTGCGTACTAAAAAGGACTGACAATTGTCAGTCCTTTTATATGAAAGTTATTAACCGATAGAACCTTCCATTTCGAACTTGATCAGACGGTTCATTTCTACTGCATATTCCATTGGAAGTTCTTTTGTGAATGGCTCGATAAAGCCCATTACGATCATTTCTGTTGCTTCTTCTTCTGAAATACCACGACTCATTAGATAGAATAATTGCTCTTCAGATACTTTTGAAACTTTCGCTTCGTGTTCAAGAGAAATATTATCGTTAAGAATTTCATTGTATGGAATTGTATCAGATGTTGATTGATTATCCATGATGAGTGTATCACACTCAATGTTTGATCTTGCCCCTTCAGCTTTACGTCCAAAGTGTACAATACCACGATATGTTACTTTACCACCTTGCTTTGAAATGGATTTGGAAACAATCGTAGATGATGTGTTTGGCGCAAGGTGAATCATTTTTGCACCTGCATCCTGGTGTTGACCTTTACCTGCTAAGGCAATAGAAAGTGTCATACCACGTGCTCCTTCACCACGAAGGATAACAGCTGGGTATTTCATAGTTAATTTTGAACCAATGTTACCATCGATCCATTCCATCGTTGCATTCGCATCACAAACTGCACGCTTTGTTACAAGGTTAAACACGTTATTTGCCCAGTTTTGAATTGTTGTATAACGGCAGTAGCCACCGTCTTTAACAATGATCTCAACAACTGCACTGTGAAGTGAGTTCGTTGTATAAACTGGAGCTGTACAACCCTCAACATAGTGTACATGTGCGCCTTCATCAACGATGATTAATGTACGCTCAAATTGTCCCATGTTTTCAGAGTTAATACGGAAGTATGCTTGTAATGG
This sequence comes from Metabacillus litoralis, assembly GCF_003667825.1. Taxonomy (NCBI): domain Bacteria; kingdom Bacillati; phylum Bacillota; class Bacilli; order Caryophanales; family Bacillaceae; genus Metabacillus; species Metabacillus litoralis. The sequence continues at coordinate 3,162,429 of NZ_CP033043.1, forward strand.
AGTATCAACTTTAACACCTTTTGGTACATAAATGAATGATCCACCAGACCATACAGCAGAGTTTAAAGCAGAGAACTTATTATCTGCTGGAGGAATTACTTTTCCAAAATGCTCACGGAAAATATCTTCGTTCTCTTTTAAAGCTGTATCCGTATCTTTGAAGACAATACCAAGGTCTTCAAGGTCTTCTTTCATGTTATGGTAAACAACCTCTGATTCATATTGAGCTGATACACCAGCTAAATATTTTTGCTCTGCCTCAGGGATCCCTAATTTATCAAATGTAGCTTTAATTTCTTCAGGAACCTCATCCCATGAGCGTTCTGATTTCTCAGAAGGTTTTACATAATACGTAATTTCATCGAAATTTAATGAGGCCATATCCCCACCCCATTGTGGCATTGGCATATTGTAAAAATGCTCCAATGATTTCAAACGGAAATCAAGCATCCATTGTGGTTCATCTTTCATACGAGAGATTTCTTCAACAATCTCTTTCGTTAATCCTCGTTTAGAACGGAAGATGGAAACATCCTTGTCAGCAAAACCATATTTATAATCGCCGATTTCAGGTGCCTTTTTTGCCATCTACATTCACTCCAATCAAATTAGATTTATGGCGAAAGCAACCTATTCGTTGCCTTCTTTCACGCCCTTTTCCATAGCCTTCCAAGCTAGTGTCGCACATTTTATACGAGCAGGGAATTTTGCTACTCCCTGTAATGCTTCAATATCACCTAAGTCGATATCATCATCATATTCTTTTCCTAACATCATATTCGAAAAGATTTCTGATAGCTTTAATGCTTCTTCTAATTTTTTACCTTTAATCGCCTGAGTCATCATCGATGCAGAAGACATTGAAATCGAGCAGCCTTCTCCTTCAAATTTTGCATCCTTAACAACATCATCTTGTACATCAAGTGTTAAACGGATACGATCTCCACAAGTTGGATTATTCATATCAATTGTAAGACTGTTGTCAAGGATCCCTTTATTTCTCGGGTTTTTATAATGATCCATAATAACCTGACGATAAAGAGTATCAAGATTTACATGATTAGACATTACTGAAGTACTCCTTTGTCTTTTTAATACCTGCAACAAGCTTATCAACTTCTTGTTCCGTGTTGTACAGGTAAAAACTAGCTCTTGCTGTTGCGGAAACCTTCAGCCATTTCATTAAAGGCTGCGCACAATGATGACCTGCACGAACAGCAATTCCCTCAGCATCTAAAACTGTTGCAACATCATGTGGATGCACATCTTCTATATTAAATGTTACTAACCCAGTACGTTTCTCTGGACTAGGACCGTATATAGTTAAACCATCAACTTGACTAAGCTGTTCATAAGCATATTTAGTTAGCTTACGATCATGGGATTCTATGTTGTCTAGACCGACCTTCTCCAAGAAATCAATTGCCTCGCCAAGACCAATTGCCCCAGCAATGATAGGAGTTCCAGCTTCAAATTTCCACGGAAGCTCCTTCCATGTTGACTCGTGTAATCCTACAAAGTCAATCATTTCACCACCGAATTCAACAGGTTCCATCTTCTCAAGGAGTGCTTTCTTACCGTATAACACACCGATACCTGTTGGGCCACACATTTTGTGAGCCGAGAATGCAAAGAAATCACAATCTAAATCTCGGACATCTACTATCATATGTGGAGCACTTTGACAACCATCTACAACCATCACAGCTCCATGCTTATGAGCAACCTCTGTGATTTCTTTTATCGGATTAATCGTTCCAAGTACGTTTGATACATGCATGACTGATACAATTTTCGTATTTGGTGTGATTGTTTCTTCAACATCCTTCAAGTCGATTGTACCATCTTCTTGTAATGGAATATATTTTAAAGTGGCACCAGTTATTTTCGCTACCTGTTGCCAAGGAATCACATTCGCATGATGCTCCATATAAGTGATGACAATTTCATCACCTTCTTTTACATTTGTAAGCCCATAGCTCTGAGCAACAATATTTAAAGCAGTAGTAGCACCTCTAGTAAAGATGATTTCCTGGATCGATTTTGCTCCAATAAATCTCCTTACCTTCTCACGAGCTCCTTCATAACCGTCAGTTGCTCTTGTACCCAATGTGTGTACACCACGGTGAACATTAGAATTATATTCTTTGTAATATGTGGAAAGAGCATCTATAACGGATAGTGGTTTCTGAGAAGTTGCACCACTATCCAAGTAAACGAGGTCTTTCCCGTTTACTTGTTGGTCCAAAATCGGAAAGTGCTGACGAATATCAGAGATATTCATTATTTAACTTTCCTTTCAATAACCTCAACTAACTGCTTTTTAACACCTTCAATAGGTAGTTCTTTAACAACAGGTGCTAAGAAGCCATGGATAACAAGACGCTCAGCTTCTACTTTAGGAATACCGCGGCTCATTAAATAATATAATTGAATTGGATCAACACGTCCAACAGAAGCAGCGTGACCTGCCGTTACATCATCTTCATCAATTAATAGAATTGGGTTTGCATCACCACGTGCTTTTTCACTCAACATAAGAACACGAGATTCTTGTTCTGCGTTTGACTTTGAAGCACCGTGCTCGATTTTACCAATACCATTGAAAATAGAAGATGCACTATCCTTCATAACTCCATGTTTTAAGATATACCCTTCTGAGTGTTTACCAAAGTGTACAACCTTCGTTGTGAAGTTTTGCTTTTGCTCTCCACGACCTACTACAACTGTTTTTGTATCTCCAAATGAGCCGTCGCCCATTAAGTTTGTAACATTTTCAGAAATTGTATTGCCATCATTCATTAAACCTAATGCCCATTCAATACGTGAGTCACGACCAGCAACCCCACGGCGGTTTACATAAGTTGTTACTCCTTCTGCAAGAGTATCAACTGCACCGTATGTTACACGAGCATTTGTATTAGCAAATACTTCTGAGATGATGTTAAACACACCCTCTACATTTTGAACAGTAGAAATATAGTTTTCTACATAAGTTACTGAGCTATTATCATCAGCTACAACAATTACGTGGTTGAATAATGTTGTATTAGGGTTGTCATGAACAAATACTGACTGAATTGGTTCTGCTACTTCTACATTTTTTGGGACATAAACAAATACCCCACCGTTATGAAGAGCTGCATGTAAAGCAGTTAAGCGGTGCTCGTCAACCTTCACCCCGTCCGTCATAAAGTATTTTTGTAGCAAGTCAGAATGCTCTTTTGCTGCAGTATGGATATCTGTTAGGATAACACCTTTATCTTTTAATTCAGAAGATAATGAAGTATATGCAGCTGTATTGTTAACTTGAACATATAAGTTTTTAGTTGTAGACTCAAGGTCAATTAATGATTTCACATCTTCATGTAAGTCATTTAATGAGTCTAATTTTGCACTCTCAACAGTATGTTCTTTAAAATTTGTAAAATTCCATTTATCGATTTTTGTTTTATCCGGTTTAGGCATAGGAAGATCCTCTAGCTTGGCAAAAGCTTGTAAGCGAAGATCTGTAAGCCAATCCGGCTCACCAAGCTGTTTTGAATAGCTTGAGACATAATCCTGATTGATCGTTAATGTTTCCATCGTCTTAGTCCCCCTTACTATTATGCTTCTTGCCCAACAGTTTCGTCTTCAATACCTAATTCTTGTTTAATCCAGTCATAGCCTTCTGCTTCTAAACGTTGAGCTAGCTCAGGGCCACCTGATTTAACAACACGTCCTTGCATCATTACATGTACTTTATCTGGAGTGATGTAGTTTAATAAACGTTGGTAGTGAGTAATCATTAAGCAACCGAACTCTTCACTACGCATTTTGTTGATTCCTTTTGCAACAATTTTTAATGCATCAATATCTAGACCAGAGTCAATTTCATCTAGAATAGCAATTTTTGGTTCAATCATCATTAATTGAAGGATTTCATTACGTTTTTTCTCTCCGCCGGAGAAACCTTCATTTAAATAACGTTGTGCCATATCTTGATCCATTTCAAGCTCATCCATGTTTGCATCCATTTTACGAATGAATTTCATTAAAGAGATTTCATCACCTTCTTCTCTGCGGGCGTTAATAGAAGAACGTAAGAAATCCGCGTTTGTTACCCCACTGATTTCACTTGGATATTGCATAGCTAAAAATAGACCTGCACGAGCACGCTCGTCTACTTCCATTTCTAATACATCTTCCCCATCTAATGTAATGCTACCTTGTGTTACCTCATACTTTGGGTGCCCCATGATTGCTGAAGATAAAGTAGATTTACCTGTCCCGTTTGGCCCCATGATTGCATGGAACTCTCCGCCTTTTATTTCAAGATTTACACCTTTTAGAATTTCTTTCCCATCAATTTCTACGTGTAAATCCTTAATGATTAATGTAGAGCCTGCCATAATGATACCTCCAATAATATATAAAGTTTACTAATTCTCATTTTATTCTCATTCTAATATTATAACAAATGAAAAGTGAACACAACCTTTAAGGAATAGAGTCGAATTTTGACATTAAAATATCTATCCTAACTTTGATAAATTCACATTAAAAAATTTATGTAAATAGAGAAATTAGACAGTTTCTACTATATAACACATTGCTCTGTGAATCTACCTTGAGACCCTAGTTTATTTTTCACCTTTTAAGAAAAAACATTCTCTTTGTGATGAAGGAAATTAGAGGGTTAAGTATGGGAATTTGGAGTAAACACGCCTTTTCCTACCTAATGTCTTTCCATTAAAAAAGAAGAACCAGTTATTCTGGTTCTTCCATCTATAGGCTTTACTTTTTCATTTTTCTTTCAACATCAGCATAAATCAACTGACTTTTACGATAATCTTCTTCACGGCTCTTTTCAACATCCATACGTTTATTATGCTTACTAGCATATTCAGCGTACCCTATACCATGAGAATGATGCATTGCCTTTTCCATTTCAGTTGTGTAATTGAGGTCAATTGACTCTTGATTCGAGTGAATAATGAATCAATCCTTTCAGCTTTAATTTACATATAAAGCTTATCAAGAATATTCAAACAACTCAAAGTTCGTAAGATAATCTCACAAACCGTAATATTTGAAATTGATTCATTCTGTAAAAATAACCAACTATTTTTGTAATTTCCCTCAAAAATACTCTATATTACTCGATTTATTGTTTTAGTTGGTTTAACTCTGTTATACATTCTTGAACTAATGTAACAGCTTGGCTCATTGCTGCTCCACCACCAAATGCAGCTGTAACACCAACAGTTTCTAAAATTTCTTCTTCACTAGCACCGTTGTCCAAGCATCCTTTTGCATGGTAGATAATGCAGTATTCATCTTGGGTATTCACTGCAATTCCTAATGCAATTAAATGTTTTTCTTTTTTTGATAGTGTCCCTTCAGCAAAACAAGCTTCAGTAAAAGCATTATAATGGCGTGCAATCTCCGGCATCTTTTGTGTGAAAGTACCTAATCCACTTTTATATTCATGTAAAGCAGCTTCCGTAGAATTTCTAGGTTCATGATATTCCATTTTCAATAACAACTCCATTCATAACTTAATCAATCAGTAATAGTATGTATTTTTCAAACCATTGTATACAAACTTGGTGACTGAAGAATCCAATAAAAAAAGAGACCTGTGTTTACAGATCTCTTAAAAGATTTCTTAAATTAGTCATTTACAGGCAGTACTGAACCTGGGTATTTTGTATTAATAAAATCCTTAATTTCTTGAGATTTTAATACTTCTACAAGAGTCTTAATCTCTTCCTTGTCTTTATCCTCACTACGAACAACAATGATGTTTGCATAAGGGTTATTTTCACCAGCTTCTAGAGCTACAGCATCTTCTGCTGGATTTAATCCTGCTGCAAGTGCGTAGTTACCATTGATAATAACTGCATCACCTTCGTTATTTTCATAAGCACTTGCCAACATTTCTGGTGCAACACTATCATCAATTTCTAGGTTTTTAGCATTTTCAACGATATCATCTTTTGTTGCATTAATTTTATCAACACCTGGATTTAATTTAATTAGACCTTTTTCTTCAAGTAGTGCTAACACGCGTCCCATTTCTGCAACGTTGTTACTCATGATAATTTTTGCACCTTCAGGTAACTCTTCAAGTGTTTTGTATTCTTTTGAGTAAATACCAAAAGGCTCAATATGAATTGCTCCAACATTTGCAAGATCAAAATCATTTTCTTTAATTGCATTGTCTAAATATGGAACATGCTGGAAATAGTTTGCATCCAGGTCACCTTCAGCAAGCGCTGGGTTAATTAATGGATAATCTGAAAACTCTTCGATGTCTAATTCAATACCTTTGTCTGCTAACAGTGGTTTTGCTTCTTCTAAAATTTCTGCATGAGGAACAGTTGTCGCTCCAACTTTTAGTACTTTCGTTTCTTGCTCAGTCCCTGTGTTTTCTTCTTGAGTTGTTTCATTTTCGCCTCCGCCACATGCAACAAGTAGAATAGCGAAAATTGTTAATACTAGTGATAAAAGATATTTTTTCATCATTTTTTCCTCCTAACGTTTATCGATAGCTTTAACTAATATATCTCCAATAAATTGGATAATAAACACAATAATTAAGATAAAAATGGTTGCTACAATGGTTACTTCAAAATTATTACGCTGGAATCCTTCTCGATAAGCAAGGTCACCAAGACCTCCAGCACCTACTACTCCGGCCATAGCTGTATAACCAACCAATGCGATTGCAGTAACTGTAATCCCTGAAACCAAAGCTGGTAAAGATTCCGGTAATAGTACTCTCAACATAATTGTCGACGTTTTTGCTCCCATCGATTTAGCTGCTTCAATAACACCTTTGTCAACTTCCCTTAAAGCAAGCTCAACCATCCTTGCGTAAAATGGAGCGGATCCAATAATTAGTGCGGGTAAAGCAGCATTTTCTCCCAGAATTGACCCAACTACAACTTTAGTGAAGGGTAAGAGTAAAATAACAAGGATAATAAACGGAATTGACCGAAATATATTTACGATTCCAGATAAAATTGTATTAAGTATACTGTTACCCCAGATATTGCCTTTTGAAGTTAAGAATAAAAGTAAACCAAGTATAATTCCTAAGAAAAAAGTGACGACAACCGAAACTCCTGTCATGTAAGTTGTTTCATAAGTTGCCTCCCATACTTTTTCCCATTTTACATTTGGAAGAAACTGATTAAGCATTCGCCAGCACCTCCACTTCTACTTGTTGTTCTCCAATATAAGCAACTGCACGGTTAATTTCATCAAGATCTCCATCTATATGCAAAAATAATGAACCATAAGAGCCATTTTGCGTTTGTGAAATTTTACCTTGTACAATATTCACTTCAATATTAAATTTCCTAATAATATTGCTAATCAATGGTCTTTCTGTACCTTCACCAACAAATGTTAGCTGAAGTACTTTTCCAGAACGATAATTTTCTAGTAGTAGGTCAATTGCTTCCTTCGTATCATCCGGCTCTGAGATTTGTTTAACGAACGTTTTTGTTATAGGTTTCTGAGGGTTTCTGAAAACATCCAATACATTTCCTTGTTCAACCACTTCACCATTTTCCATAACAGCTACTCGATGACAAATTTTACGAATGACATGCATTTCATGTGTAATTAATACGATTGTTAAGCCTAGTCGTTTATTAATATCAACAAGCAGGTCTAGAATTGAATCTGTTGTTTGGGGATCAAGTGCTGATGTAGCTTCATCACATAATAAAACCTTGGGATTATTCGCTAACGCTCTGGCAATCCCAACACGTTGTTTTTGACCACCACTAAGTTGAGAAGGGTATGCATTCTCTCTTCCTTCCAGTCCAACCAGCTTAATAAGCTCATCAACACGTTTAAGTCGTTTCGCTTTACTTACTCCTGCAATTTCTAAAGGAAATGCAATATTCTCTCTCACTGTTCTTGACCACAATAAGTTAAAGTGTTGAAAGATCATGCTTATTTCTAAGCGTGCTTTACGCAACTTTGTACCAGAAATTGAGCCAATCTGACTACCTGCCACAACGACTTCCCCACTAGTTGGTTTTTCTAGTCCATTTAACAAACGGATCAATGAACTTTTTCCGGCTCCACTATATCCTATAACTCCGAATATTTCACCTTTTTTAATTTCAAGGTTTACATTGTTAACAGCTTGAACAGAGCCGCTCTTTGTTTTATAAACTTTATTAACATTTGATAATGTTATCATTTTGTCACCTTCTTCCTTTATTCCTTTACTATTTTCTACCGTTCATTTTTTTACATATAAAAAACCTTCCTGCAAAATGAGCAGAAAGGCGCTTGAATACCTTTCTCTCATCTCTCAAAGCATCTGCTTTGTGTGAATTGGCACCATTTCAGAATGAACTGATGGTTGCCGGGCTTCATCGGGCACTTCCCTCCACCTCTCTTGATAAGAGTTAAATATTTGATTGTCTTTTTAAGTACGATTGTGATTGTATCATGTGTTGAAAATCAATGTCAATTATTTATTTTCTTAAAATAGCTTACTTTTTTCACTGTGATTTTACATTTCAAATATGAAAAGGGTTGCATTTATCTGCAACCCTTTTCAATATTATACAATAAATAATATTATTAGAATATTTCATTAATTAAGAATTTACTTTCTCCATTCCTTTTACACCTGTTGCTTCAAAAATAGCTTGATCTAAATCTTCTATTAAATCCTCTATATGTTCAATTCCTACTGATAAGCGGATCAAATCTTCTGTTACACCAGATTTCTTTAAATCTTCAACGCCTAGTTGTTGATGAGTTGTACTCGCAGGATGAATGATTAAGCTTTTCGCATCTCCAACATTTGCTACATGTGACCAAAGTTCAACGTTGTTAATAAGAGCTGCACCAGCCTCTCTTCCGCCCTTGATACCGAATACTACTACAGAACCAGCACCCTTAGGTAAGTATTTAGCAGCTAAGTCCTTCGCAGGGTGTTGGCTATTTTCAGGGTATAGAACCCACTCAACAGCTGGGTGACTTTCTAAATATTGCACCATTTTCCTTGCATTTGATACATGTTCCTTCATACGGACATGAAGGGTTTCTAGACCAAGATTAAATTGAAAGGCATTGTATGGGCTAATAGCTGGGCCTAAATCTCTTAATAACTGAACTCTCGCTTTAATAATATACGCTTGTTCTCCTAATGCTTCAGCATAAACTAAATCATGATAGCTAGGATCAGGAGTTGTAAACCCAGGGAATTTTGGACTATTCCAGTCAAATTTACCTCCATCTACAATGACTCCACCAAGAGTTGTACCATTCCCAAGCAACCATTTTGTTGCAGAATGAACAACAATGTCGGCACCATGATCGATAGGTCTGCATAGATACGGTGTGGCAAATGTGTTATCCACAATCAATGGAATTCCAGCTTCATGAGCAATTTCAGCAACTGCCTCGATATCAAGAACATCTAAGCTTGGATTTCCAATTGTCTCTGCAAAAATAGCTTTTGTTTTCGGAGTAATAGCAGATCGGAAATTTTCCGGATTCTTTGGATCAACAAAAACCGTATTGATTCCGTACTTTGGTAATGTGTTAGCAAATAAGTTATATGTACCTCCATATAATGTAGAGGCTGATACGATTTCATCACCAGAACCAGCTAGGTTTAAAACTGACAATGTAATCGCTGCCATTCCACTTGCTACAGCTAAACTTCCGATTCCACCTTCCAGTTCAGCAATTCTTTCTTCAAAGACAGATGAAGTTGGATTATGAATTCTTGTATAAATATATCCAGGCTCCTTTAATCCAAATAAATTTGCCGCATGCTCGGTATTTTCAAATAAATAAGCATTTGATTGATAAATTGGAACAGCTCTTGCACCTGTCATTGAATCTTTCTTTAACCCTCCATGAATGGTTACAGTTTCTGGGCGATAAAGTTTCTCTTTCATCTTCTTCCTCCTATTATACATTCTTAATGTCTACTAATAGGTGTGATAACAAGATGTAGTATTCTTTCCTAGACTACTTTAATGGTAATAGAAGTTGTGTTTGAAGTATATAAGAATTTTTAAGTTTAGATTAATTTAATTAAAGCCTCTAGCCTAAGAAAATCTCGATATGAGCCTTTTATTGATAATTTCCCAAACGATATAAGTTGCTTTAAACTTATCGGATGAAGAAAAACCTCTTCTAAGTCTGATTCTTCTCCTTCTATAACAAAATCAACATGAACTGGTTGAATCGATAATAGTTTTGATTCACTTGATGAAAGTTCTAAAAAATGACTCCCTTTATCTGTTGAACGAAATTCTACAATTAATTTTCGTTTTAAAAGAATGGGTGTTATTAAATTTCCTTTATTCAAGCTTGAGACAAAAGTTGTTAAAAACATAAAAAGAATCCTCCCGATCTCAACAAGGTTATGTTTATATAACTTCATTGAAGGTCGAAAGAATCCTCTATAAATAACTCGACAGTTTCTGCTTTTCTTTCGTAAAATCAGTCTATTTCCCGAGAAATATGTCAAATTAGCAGGCATATTGTTTGATTAAGTCAAAAAGATGTGTGACAGATTGGAAAGCATATACTTTTTCTTTCATTTCACCGTTCTCAGTAATAATTAGGCAAGGTACACTCTCAATTCCTAATCGTTTCGCATCTTCAGGATAATAATTTAGATTTACGGAGTAAATGTCCAAAGTGGGGATCATTTCATCAACGACCGTTAACATTTTCTTCGCTACTTGACATGTCCCACACATTGGTGTGTAAAGGTACGTAATTTGAATACCCTTTTTAGGAAGGGTGAGCTCCTTTTCTTTCCATTCAATCATAAAACTAACTCCATATCCCTTCTAAAGGAATTTTGCGTTTACATCTATATTTGCACTTAGCAAAACAGATGCTACATGGTGATCCGGTGCTGTTGCAACTTCACGATATGCCCGATCAATGTATAGATGAGAGGCTTCAGGAAATTCTCGTTTAAATAATTTTCTCAATCGTTCACCAGCATCATCTGAATCAACTAATATATAAACTTCCTTTAAGAATAATTCATCAATTAGCTCATCCATTTTTGTTATGCTAATTGTTCCATTTGTACAGATTATTTCTATTGGTTCAGTTACTACATTTAAAACCTTTTTCTTATCTGATTTTCCTTCAACAATTAATACTTTTTCAACCTCAACTAACGACATAGCCATCACCTATTTTTAATGTAAGTAAAAGTCTTTATATATAACCTATTCGATTTGTCGAGGTTGTTTCCCTTTATTTTATGTTTTTTCTAAATAGCTGTTATCTTTGTTGTTAATTGCGGTTACTCGTAAGACTGGTCCGTTCCATTGCGCTCCACTATCGTTTTAAAAAATAGTGTTCAAAAACAAAATCATTACGAAACAACTTAAATTAAAAATCACAAATTCAGCTACTTAGAAAAGCATGATAAGAAACGACCTGTTTAATTGCAAAAGAGCAGTGGAGATTCCACTGCTGCTTTATTAACACCAACCATTTTCATAGTCACAATCGACGTATTTTTGGTCTGGTCCTGTTACAACATCTGCAACTTGGTAAAAGCGGTTATTATTGAATTCATATCCCGCTTTTAAGTCATAATTATTTTCTGAGACCATTTGGCCAATTCTTTCTTTTTCCAGATAAAGATTTAATTGCCCATCTCCAAATTTTCCTACAACTCGATCAGTAATATCTAATTGTTGTTTTTGAATTGTCATATGGACACCCTCCTTTATCTACTTATAGAATGTCCATAATTCACGATATCATGCTTATTAGTCTTGATTTGTCATTTCCTCATATTGCTCAGCTGTCATTAACTTTTCAATGTCAGCAGGGTTTGCAGGTTCAATGACGATCATCCATGCTTTTTCGTAAGGTGAATCATTAACGAATTCTGGACTATCATCAAGATTTTCATTAATTTCTACAACTTTCCCACTGATTGGTGCATATAATTCAGATACTGTTTTTACTGACTCAACGCTTCCAAATGGCTCGTCCGCTTGAAGTTCATCACCAATTTCTGGTAATTCAACAAATACGATATCCCCAAGCTCTGATTGTGCAAAATCAGTGATACCGATACGCACCTTATCTCCTTCTACTTTTACCCACTCATGTTCTTCTGAATAACGCAGTTCTTTAGGTGTGTTCATGTCTTCATACCTCCAGGAATATTTACAAATTTCAGCTTAATCATCTTTGTTTTAACAGTTTTCCGTTAACTATGCAATAACTATCTTCTATTTATTCCAAGTTTCGCCAAATTGCTCTTCTTTAAAGCCAACTGTAGCATGTTCATTACCAACTGTAAGAGGACGTTTAATAAGCATTCCTTCACTTGCTAAGAGTTGAAGCATTTCATCCTCTGACATTGATGCAAGTTTATCTTTAAGCCCAAGTTCACGATATTTTTGTCCACTTGTATTAAAGAATTTTTTAAGCTCTAGTCCACTTTTTTTGTAAATGCTTTCTAGCTCTTCTTTATTTGGTGGGTTTTCAACGATATGTATTTCATTAAATTCTACATTATGATCTTCAAGCCATTTTTTAGCCTTACGACACGTCCCACATTTAGGATACCAGTAAAAATTCAGTGCCAAGTTTTTCACCTCTTTGCTCCTAATAATCAAACTTTCCAATTAAGGAATATTTTTCTCTATCTTATCATATATCATCATTCCCGCCTAATTAGAAATAATTAAATTTCAAGGCTCAAATTTAACTTTTATCTTATTTGGTTGAGAATTAGAAGGCACTGAACATTGCTCTTTATTGATTGAAAACAGGTTGAAGGAGGCAATGATATCATTGCCTCCTGAAAATTAAGCTAGATATGCATTTTTATCGATAATTGCTGCTGCAATCTCTCTTTTCTTGCCAATTACATTAATTGGAGTGTGACGTGTAAATTTACGTAATGCTGACATCATCATTCGTAGAGAATCACCTGACTCAACCGCAATTAATGATTCTTTTGCATGTGCTTCAATTTCATTGAAGGCTTCTTGGCAATATACTTGTGTATAAAGAAGCTTTTGTTTGTTTTTCTCTTCACCGTTCTTAGCCATTGCTTTTTCAGTACGTAAAATCGCTGACTCCATCGCATATACATTGCTTACAATATCAGCAATATTTACAAGAACCTCTTGCTCTTTTTGTAATTCTTTTCCGTACTTTTGTGCTGCTAAACCAGCAATTAAAATGCCGATTTTCTTTGCATTTTTTAATAAGTACTTTTCTTGTTCTAGTGTCCCTTCTCCGACCTCTTCAGGCATAAGCATCATCAGCTCTTCTTGTAAACTTTGCGCTTTTTGGAATAAAGGTAGTTCACCTTTCATAGCTTTTCGTAAATAGGTTCCTGGTACTAGTAGACGGTTGATCTCATTTGTTCCTTCAAAAATACGGTTAATACGAGAATCGCGATAAACACGCTCAACTTCATATTCTGCCATGAATCCATAACCACCGTGAATTTGAACAGCCTCATCTACGACATAGTCTAGTGTTTCAGAACCAAATACTTTATTTAATGAACATTCAATAGCATACTCAGCAATAGATTCTGCGACTTCTTTTCCGTTTTTAATTTCCTCATCAGTTAACCTACTCATACGGTCTTCGAATAGGCCAACGGTGCGATAAACTGAACTTTCCATCGCATATGTTTTCGCTGCCATATTTGCAAGTTTTTCCTGAATAAGAGAGAAGCTTGAAATTGGTGTTTTGAACTGTTGACGCTGGTTCGCATATTGAACAGCTACATCTATTAAGCGCTTTGCTCCACCAATTGTTCCAACTGCTAGCTTATAACGACCAATGTTCAAGATATTAAAGGCAATCACATGTCCTTTACCTAACTCACCTAATAAGTTCTCTTTTGGCACTAGAGCATCTTCCAGGATAACTGTTCTTGTTGAAGATCCTTTTATTCCCATTTTCTTTTCTTCAGGACCTGTTGAAACACCTGGAAAATCTCTCTCTACAATGAATGCTGAGAAATGTTCACCATCTACCTTTGCATAAACAACAATAACATCTGCAAAACCGGAGTTTGTGATCCATTGTTTTTCACCGTTTAACACATAGTGAGTGCCTTCTGCATTAAGTCTAGCTGTTGTTTTAGCACCAAGTGCGTCTGACCCTGAGCTTGGCTCTGTTAATGCATAAGCTGCAAGTGTTTCACCAGAAGCAAGCCCTGGTAAGTACTTTTTCTTTTGTTCTTCATTACCAAATAACACGATTGGTAATGAACCAATTCCTACGTGAGCACCAAAAGATAAAGAGAAACTTCCAGCTCTTGAAATCTTTTCAGTAATTAAAGCAGAGCTGATTTTATCTAATCCAAATCCGCCATACTCCTCAGGTACATCTGCCCCTAATAAACCAAGTTCCCCCGCTTGCTTTAAAAGCTTAACAGATTTATCAAATTCATGATTTTCAATATCTTCAAGATGTGGAAGCACTTCATTAACCGCAAAATCCTCCGTTGTTTTTGCAATCATTTTGTGTTCATCTGTAAAATCCTCAGGAGTAAAAACTCGATCATATGAAACATCTTCAATTAAAAAGCTTCCACCTTTAATCACTGCATCTGTTGCTTTTGACATGAAAATTCCCCCATTAACATTTATTTGAATAACTGCTATTTAGAAAGTAGAACTTGAAACAATCGTTTTTTTCGATTGCTCATCTGTTGTCGTTAATACTTACAATAATTCAAATACCCCTGCAGCACCCATTCCGCCACCAATACACATTGTTACGACACCAAATTGTTCATTTCTTCTTTTCATTTCATGGATTAATGAAAGAGTTAACTTTGCACCAGAACATCCAAGTGGATGACCAAGTGCAATTGCTCCACCGTTTACATTCACTTTATCTTCGTCAAGTCCTAGCTCTCTAATAACTTGAATGGATTGAGAAGCAAATGCTTCATTTAATTCAAATAAGCCAATATCTGAAAGCTCCAAGCCTGCGTATTTTAAAGCTAAAGGTACAGCAGCAACTGGACCAATTCCCATAATTTCAGGAGGAACTCCGGCAACAGCAAATGACCTAAACTTCACCAATGGTTGGTAGCCAAGAGATTGAGCTTTTTCCCGATCCATCAGCATAACAGCTGCAGCTCCGTCACTTGTTTGTGAAGAATTACCTGCTGTGACAGACCCTTTTACTGAAAATGCCGGCTTTAATGTAGCAAGTACTTCTGAAGTTGTGTTTGCTCGAACACCCTCATCCTGATTGAACGTAACAACCTTTTCATGTAATTTATGATCAGGTCCAACTGTTCTTACTGGTACATCTACAGAAACAATTTCATCATCAAATTTTCCTTCTTTAATTGCATTTGCCGCTCTTTGATGACTTCTTACTGCAAAAGCGTCCTGCTCTTCACGTGTGATACCATATTTTTTGGCAACAGCTTCAGCAGTGTGTCCCATGCCCATATAATATTCTGGAGCTTCTTCAGCTAGCTTTGCATTTGGCCTGACAACATGCCCCATCATTGGAACAAGGCTCATAGATTCAGCTCCACCTGCAATGGTTGTTTCTGAATGACCTAGCATAATTTTTTCAGCCCCATAGGCGATACTTTGTAACCCGGACGAGCAATAGCGATTTATTGTGATCGCAGGAACTGTATAAGGGAGACCGGCTAAAGCCCCAATGTTTCTTGCCATATTTAATCCCTGCTCTGCTTCGGGCATTGCACAGCCTATAATGAGATCATCAATATTCCCGTCATAATCCCCTGCTCTTTTTAATGTTTCCTTTACAGCTAATGCTCCCAAATCATCAGGTCGCATGTTTGCTAACGTACCTTTTTTCGCTCTTCCTACAGGTGTTCTGGCACCTGCCACAATAACTGCTTCTCTCATTCTACTAACCTCCCTTTCTTACAGTATTAGTTTCTAAGTGGTTTGCCTTTTAAAAGCATATGCTGCATACGTTG
Organism: Metabacillus litoralis; assembly: GCF_003667825.1. Classification (NCBI taxonomy): domain Bacteria; kingdom Bacillati; phylum Bacillota; class Bacilli; order Caryophanales; family Bacillaceae; genus Metabacillus; species Metabacillus litoralis. The sequence goes on from NZ_CP033043.1 coordinate 3,178,393, forward strand.
CTGTGACTTCCCTTCAGCTACTAAGCTTAAAAATGCTTGTTTTTCTAAATCCAGCAAATATTGCTCATCTACTTCTGTACCGAATGGAACCTTACCTCCTGCGATAACATAGGCAAGTTTCTTTGCGATTTTTAAATCATGATCTGAAATATATCCGGAAAGATGCATGGATTGGGCACCGAGTAAAAGAGTCGCATAGCCCGTTTCTCCCACTACAGGTACTTTGTTGCGGACAGGTGGTTGATATCCGTTATCGTAAAGCTCAATGACTCTTTGTTTTGCATCGTATAATAAGTGATCACTATTCACACTGATGTTGTCACGATTGTTTAGGAACTGATTTTTTCTTGCCTCTGCTGCAGAAGTCGATACTTTTGCCATGGCAATTGTTTCAAAGACTTTGTTAGCAACTGATTGTAAATCAAAGTCTGCTCCCTTAGGCATGTTGCTTAATTGCTTTATATAAAGCTCTTTGTTTCCGCCACCGCCTGGAATCAGTCCTACCCCAACTTCTACTAATCCCATATATGTTTCACTTGATGCTTGAATGCTACTTGCCGGTAAGCATATCTCCGCTCCACCACCTAATGTCATCCCAAACGGTGCAGCAACCACTGGTTTTTTGCTATATTTTATCTTCATCATTGCCTGTTGAAATTGATGAACAACCATTTCGATTTCAAAAATATTATCATCCTGTGCTTCCATTAAAATCATTCCTAAATTTGCTCCAACACAGAAGTTTTTACCTTGATTTCCAATAACAAGTCCTTTGTAGTTCTTTTCAACTTCATCAACTGCAAAATTAATCATTTGGATAATATCTAACCCAATTGCATTGCTTTGTGAGTGAAACTCAAGCAACGCAACATCATTATCTAAATCAATAAAGCTTGCACCACTATTTTTCTTAATAACACCATTTATTTGTTTATGTGTCTTTAAATTAATCACTTTAGGGTTTTGTCTTACTTGTCGATACTCACCATTGTTATAGAAGAAAAGAACCCCATTTTCTTCTCTGTAGAATGTTCCAAAGCCCTTTCCAAGCATTTCTTTTACCCAACTTGGTACTTGAACACCTTGCTGCTCCATTAATTCAACTGATTTTTCTACACCAATTGCATCCCACAGCTCAAACGGACCAGCCTCCCAGCCAAATCCCCATTTCATTGCTTGGTCAATTGCGACAATATCATCAGCAATTTCACCTAGTAGCTGGGCAGAATAAACTAGTGTTGGTACGGTGATGCTTCTTAACAATGCACCCGCTCGATCATCGCTATAAATAAGCGCTTTCAATTTATTTGGTAAGCCTTTAGCCTGCTTTGCAAGTTCTACAGATGCTGCCTGCAATCTCTTTTTCTCTTCATATTCAAATGTTTCAGGGTTTAATTCTAGAATTGTTTTTCCTTCTTTTTTATAAAATCCTTGACCGCTTTTACTGCCAAGCCATTTATTATCAAGCATTTTTTCTAAAAAGCCGGGAAGTTCAAATACTGCTTTTTCTTGTCCATCCACTTGCTCATGTACATTTTTCGCCACGTGTGCAAATGTGTCCAAACCTACTACATCAAGTGTTCGGAAAGTAGCACTTTTTGGTCTACCGATAATTGGTCCGGTAATAGAATCAACCTCACCGACACTATAACCGCCTTTTAACATTTCTTGGACTGTTACTAGTAAGCCATATGTTCCAATTCGGTTTGCAATAAAGTTAGGCGTGTCCTTTGCTACTACAACACCTTTTCCTAACACATCTTCACCAAATGTTTTCATAAACGATAAAACAGCCTTGTCAGTATCTTTTGTTGGAATGATTTCCAATAGCTTTAAATATCTCGGTGGGTTAAAGAAATGGGTGCCTAAAAAATGCTTTCTAAAGTCATCTGAACGACCTTCAGCCATTGCTTCTACTGAAATACCTGATGTATTTGAACTAATAATACTTCCTTGTTTTCTATGTTCATCAACCTGCGCAAACACTTGTTGTTTGACAGCTAAATTTTCAACAACAACTTCAATAATCCAATCAGCCTCTGACAATTGATTCATATCATCCTCAAAGTTACCGACCTTAATGAGTTCGAGGTTGCTCTTCACCGTAAGTGGTGCCGGCTTTTGTTTTAAAAGTTTTTGAACAGCTGTTGATGCGATACGATTACGTACAGCTTTATCTTGTAATGTTAAACCTTTTTTTACCTCATCGTCATTTACCTCACGAGGCACGATATCTAATAGTAAGACAGGGATGCCGATATTTGCTAAGTGTGCTGCAATTCCTGAGCCCATCACTCCTGAACCTAACACAGCAGCTCTCTTAATTCGCTGGACCATTACATTTCCCCCTTATTTGAATGAATACTCATTCATTTTTCTCCCAAAAAAAATGAACCTTACGAATGAGCTCCTTTAATAATAATATAAAAGATTTTAAAAATTTGTTCAATAGATTTATCATATTTTTTACTAAATAATAAAATTCATCTTAGGAAAACCTAATTTAGCAGGGGGTGATACTTCATGGCACGTTTAAAAAAATCTCCATCAAAAGCAGGTGTTAGTGCTGCAAGTGTAAAAGGGAATGCTGGTCCTAATAACGAAAAGGCCAGTGGCGGTAAGCGCACTAGTCAAAATCAACAATACAAACAGCATAATATGGGCAGTGACAATATGTAAAAGTGTAAGTCTAAGGGGTCTGACATAGGTTGCAGGCCCCTTCTTAGTTTTCCAGTGGCTATTTCGCTTAGCGTTTAAAAATCCCCTTCAAAACAAACGCTACATTAGCAGGCCTTTCTGCCATTCTTCTCATAAAATATCCATACCAATCTGTCCCAAACGGTACATAGACACGCATTCGATATCCTTCTTTCACTAGATCTAATTGCTTTTCAGGTCTAATACCATACAGCATTTGAAACTCAAATTGATCCTTTGGTATCTTGTGTTGATCTACAAGCTCTTTTGTATAGTCAATCATAGTATCATCATGAGTTGCTACTGCTGTGTAATGTCCATTAAGTAGATGCATTTTAATAATTTTTTTAAAGTTCTCATCAACATCCTTTTTATCTGGAAAAGCAACATCTGATGATTCTTTGTAGGCACCCTTCACCAGCCTTAAGTTCGCCTCATAGCGACTTAATTCCTCAACATCCTGAACAGTGCGGTATAAATATGCTTGAACAACTGTCCCTACATGTTTATAATCCTTTTTCAATGTCTTAAAAATTTCGAGCGTTTTTTCACATCTTGAATGATCTTCCATATCAATTGTTACAAATACATCATACTTTTCAGCTGCTGTTAATATACGGCGCATATTCTTTAAAACTACTTCATCAGATATATCTAAACCCATAGAAGTAAGTTTAATTGAAATTTGTGATTTCAGCTGACTGGTTCCTATAGCTTCAATTGCTTTAATACAATGATCAGCTGTTTCTCTTGCTTCCTGCTCATCCTCAATAAATTCACCCAGGTAATCTAATGTCACATCAAGGCCTTTATGATTAAGATCCTGAATTACACCTTTTGCCAAATCAATTGTGTCACCAGCTACGAATCTTCCTGCTCCAAATCTTAGTCCATATTTTTTTGCAAGTTTAGTCAACGTCTTATTCTTGGATAAAAACATAAAAGAGTTTCGTAATAATTGTTCCACTTGAAAACCCTCCTTTTGCGTTCTTATTCCATATTCAGTCCATTTTTTAGTCAATTAGCCGAATGTAACCGCATTCATTATATAAGAATTAGTGGAATACAAGTTATTTGCAAAATGACATATTGATTTATGTCTTATCAGATCTGTATTCCTCTTATCAATAGTATATGTTTTGAAGTTAAAATCGGTTAAGGATCTCTTTTCCGATTGCATAATACACTATTGGAGTGGAACGATAAAAGGGTATGAAATTGTAAGGAGGGTTATTGATGCAGCAGCAAAATATGCAACAGCAGCAACAGCAATCAATGATGATGCAGCCACCTAATGTAATCACATCCAAAGACCAGCTCTACCTAACAGATATGCTTTCGTGGAATCTTTTAGCTATGAAAAAAGCCCACTTTTTTGCATCTCAATGTCAAAATCAAGAAGTTAAAAATCAATTCGAACAAGTTGGTCAAATGCACAATCAGCATTATCAAAAAATCTTATCACATTTACAATCTCAGCAGCCTTCATCAGGTGCTCAACTTCAGTAGGAGGTCAGGTAAGTATGGATCGTAAAATTAGCAATGCAGAAACACAAGTGCAGGAAGGACCTATGATGAACGATCGTGATTTTGCAAATGATTTATTATCAACCGAAAAATATTTAACTTCTTCTTATTCAACTGCACTTAACGAAGCAAGTCATCAAGCACTATACCAGGATCTTTCTACAATATTTAATGAAACACAGCAGGCTCAAAGAGATCTCTATAATCTAATGTTTAAAAATGGATGGTATTCCCTAGAAGCCGCTGATACACAGAAACTTCAACAAGCATATCAAAAGTTTTCAACAACCATTCAGCAGCAATCTCCATATGGAAATACTCAATAATCTACAAAAGAAAAAAGCTCACTTCATAGGAGAAGATGAGCTTTTAATCCTTCTTTTTTATTTGACGAAACTGTTCATTTAGGTCCTTGATTTCTCCAATAATACTTTTTAAATCTTCTTTAGCTTCTGGATAGGTCGAGTTCCAATGTTTAGCTAGCGGTGGCATTGACTTGGAAATATGGGTGTACAATGCCCACATCTTTACTTTTTCTTTTAATTCATCAGATGATTCACCTAATAATAATTCTGTATATTTTTCAAGCAGCCCTTCAAACTGATCTTTTAATTGTTGCTCCATTGAACGTCACCTCCTCACTGAGTCATTGGTTGTTTACATTCAATTGGACATGTTTGACAGCGATCTCCGTTTTTTGAAGTAAAGTAAAATAAACAACAGGTGGAACGTTTTCTCACATTGTTTTTCTTTTCATGAAAATACATTGTTAGAGGATTTTTATTTGTTAGACCAAAAGCTTCAGCAGGCGCATGTAATATGACATATGAAAAGTCTTCCTTTACCTTTGACTTCATTTCATCTGAGATACCTTCATCCTCGAGTAAAGATTCGTACATCCAGAAAATGTAGATCGCAATATTTTCCCAAAGTATGGACTTTGACACTTTCGAAGCTTTGGATACGTTAGAAAGAATCATCGTAATATTTTCTTTGAATAAGGCTGTGATAACAGTTTCCCTCCAACTGTCTCGATCAGGATCTGGAGTTGTTACGACCAAGTCATTAAAGTAAAAGCTTGGTAACCAAATTGGATCATCATCATCTGTTTGAAGTGACAGGTTGTTAATGCTACTGTTTATTCCTTTATCGTAGCTGGTCATGCAATATAATACAAGTGCTGCCAAAAAGGCATATCTTTTTACTAACATAGACCCGATGACAGAGTGTTTATTTGTATTAAGCTTGTTTTGTAGTATCTCATCATAAAGAGCTGCTAGTTGTTTTTGTTGAAGTAATTCAATACCCTCAATGATTGAACCATTTGTTTTTCTCTCTAGTATAAGTCGGTATTTCGTTAATGATTCTAGTTCTTCTTTTGTTAATTCAGCCATTTAATACCCCAACTTCTTTTATAATACATCTTCCTCTTCCATGAGGTATGCAAAGAGGTGTTCCAAAAATAGGATCTACTGTAACTTCACAATTCATTTGAAATACATTTTGTACTAAACTGCAGGTAATTACTTCTTCAGGCTTTCCTTGTGCATAAACTTTTTTATCCTTTAACGCTACAAGATTATGGGCATAGCGACAAGCTAAATTTAAGTCATGAAGAACCATAACAATCGTACGATTTTCACGTTCATTTAATTCAAATAAAAGATCTAATATTTCGATCTGATGTGTCATATCTAAATAGGTTGTAGGTTCATCTAGCAGAATAATATCTGTTTGTTGCGCAAGAGTCATGGCAATCCATGCACGTTGTCGTTGCCCACCGGATAAAGAATCGACTGGTCTTTCCGCTAAATCCTCTAACCCTGTTGCTTTTAAGGCATTTGAAACAGCGTCTTCATCCTCCTTCGACCATTGCTTTAACCAGCTTTGATGTGGATATCTACCTTGTTTTACAAGCTGCAGTACGGTTAATCCTTCAGGTGCAATTGGACCTTGCGGAAGGATTGCCAATTGTTTTGCTACCTCTTTTGTAGGAAGTTTTGCAATAGAATTACCCTCAAGTAAAACTGAACCGTTTCTTGGTTTTAGCAGCCTTGCAATAGAACGCAGTAATGTTGATTTCCCACAACCGTTACTACCAATAAATACCGTAATTTCACCTTTGGGAATTTTCACATCTAACTCATTAATGATAATTGTATCTCCATAAGAAAGAGTGAGCGCATTTGTTTCAATTGCATCCATATAAATCGCTCCTTTTGTATGGCAAATCTAGTTTTTTTCACATGGCTTTAGCCAGAAATCTTACGCTTATGAGTTTCTTGTTTTATATAGTAAGTAAATAAAATATGGTGCACCAATTGCTGCAGTAAACACACCTGCTGGAACCTCTAAAGGAGAAAATAACGTTCTTCCAATTAAATCTGCTAACATAACAAGTATTGCACCAAGCAATGCAGAGACAGGCAATAAAGCGCCAAAGGAAGAGCCTACCATTCTCCTTGCCATATGAGGAGCCATTAAGCCAACAAACCCTATTACACCTGCAAAGGCTACCGATGCCCCTGTTAAGGCAGTCCCCAGTAATAAAAGAAAAAATCGGTTCCTTTGTACCAAGCTTCCCACACCTGTCGCCAGTTCATCACCGAGCTCTTGAATGTTCACATTTCGAACTGAAATCAAGCTAATTATTAATAAGATAAGAACAACAGGAAGTAATATGCGAACCTGTTCCCATGTTGCACCATACACTGTCCCTGTAATCCATACATTTGCTTGTGATGCTTGATATATTGGGCCCTTCACCATAAAAAGTGTAGTTAAAGACTGTGCTAGCATGGATAGCCCGATCCCAATAAGAACGAGTCGTACAGAAGAAGATCCATTCTTCCAAGAAAGGAAGTAAACAAGTATGCCTACGATGGTTGCCCCAATAAAGGCTGCAACAGGCATCCACTTAACACTTACAATCAATGAGTTGTTTCTATCGCTAAAAAGCATCAGGAAGCAAACAACACCAACTGCTCCTCCACCTGTTATTCCAATAATATCTGGTGATGCTAATGGATTACGTATTAAACCCTGTAGTATCGCACCTGCTACTGCTAAGCTTATTCCAACTAATAAAGCAATAATAATACGAGGCAATCGAAATGAATAAATAAATAGTTCATCCATCTCTGTACCGAATCCAAACAAGGTTTTCAAAACATTAATAGGGGTAATAAAAACCTCTCCAATGCCTGTACTTAACATAAAAATTAAACATGTAATACCTAACAAAATACACGATATAAAAAATGCCCTTTTATCTATTAAAAAGGAGAGAAAGCCTGCTCCTAACCTTAATTTATAATATTTTTTCACTTTCCGAACCCCCTACGTGCAATATAAATAAAAAAGGGAGTTCCGATAAACGCTGTCATAACTCCTACTGGCACCTCTTCAGGCATAACAATATATCTTGCAAGAATATCTGCAAACACAAGGAGTGATCCTCCTAAAAAGGTACTAAAAGGGAGAATCCAGCGATAATCATTACCAACTAAAAATCGGGCGAAATGAGGAATAACAATTCCGATAAAAGCAATCGGTCCAGCAACAGCAACAGCTCCTCCCCCTAAAACAATAACAAGTAATGCTCCTATAAGCTTTACTACTCCTGTTCGCTGTCCTAATCCTTTTGCAACATCTTCCCCCATTGTTAACACATTTATTTTTTGTGAAAGAATCATACTTAATATAATGGCAGGTAAAACATAAGGAAGTACCATATACAATCCTTCCAACTTTCTACCTTGAATAGAGCCAGCTAACCAAAATAACACTTGATCAAGGGCCGCTTCGTTAACAACTAATAATCCTTGTGTAAGAGAAGAAAACAGTGCTGCCATTGCTGCACCTGCTAATGTTAACTTCATTGGAGTTAGCCCTTCCCTACCAAATGACCCGATAAAATAAACAATAAAAGCTGAAAAGGCTGCACCTGCAAAGGCAATCCAAATATAAGCCTGATATGAGTTAACATAAAACACTGAAACTGCTACAACAATAAAGAATCCTGCACCGGCATTTATTCCGAATACACTAGGAGATGCTAAAGGATTTTTTGTTAAGGCTTGCATAATAGCACCGGCTAGTGCAAGACTTGCTCCGACCACAGCCCCTATTAATGCTCGAGGTAATCGAACATCATACACAATAATATGTTCATTTGTACCATTAAAGTTAGTAAAAGCCTCATAGACCGTTTTTAAGCTTGTATCTGTGTACCCAAATACAAGACTCCCACACATTAAAAAAATAAGTAACATGAATCCTAAAACTAAACCAACTGATTTTTGATAAGAAGATTTTAATAACATAGCTGCTCCTATAGTCTTACTTTTATTTCATAACAATCTTATCAAAAATTAATGATTTTGAATATCATTTTCAATTAGATATTGACATTTGTCCTAATACCTTTTATCATTTTCGTTGTAAATGAAAACGATTATCAAATACAATGGAGGTTCAAACATGACAGCAACATCACGTAAATCTTGGTTATCATTATTTTTATTAAGCATGACTGTTCTTATTCTCGCAGCATGTGGTAATACCAATGAGGAAGCACCAGAAACGACAGAAGGATCAAATGATGCTCCTGTTGAAGAAACATATACAGTGGAACATGCAATGGGTTCAACTGAAATTACGGGTACTCCTGAGAAGGTTGTTATTTTAACAAATGAAGGAACAGAAGCATTATTATCTATGGGTGTTACACCAGTTGGTGCCGTACAATCTTGGTTAGGTGATCCTTGGTATGAACATATTACTGATAAAATGACAGATGTTGAAGTTGTTGGAACGGAAAGTGAAGTAAATGTGGAAGCAATTGCTGCTCTTAAACCAGATTTAATTATCGGTAACAAACTTCGCCAAGAAAAAATCTATGAGCAATTAAAAGCTATTGCACCTACAGTTTTCTCTGAAACTTTAAAGGGTGAATGGCAGGATAACTACAAATTATATGCTAAAGCATTGAACCGTGAAGATGAGGGTCAAAAAGTTATTGATGATTTTGAAGCTCGTATTGCCGAAATAAAAGAAACAGCTGGTGATAAAGTAAACCAAGAAGTATCTGTTGTTCGATTTATGGCAGGTAAAACTAGAATTTACTATAAAGACTCTTTCTCAGGAGTGATCTTAGAGAAGTTAGGGTTTGCACGTCCTGCAGTACTAGAGGAAGTATTCTCTGATAATCCGGAAGATCTATTTGCTCGTGAAGTAGGTAAGGAAGTTATTCCAAAAATGGATGGAGACATTTTATTCTACTTTACATATGCACCACCTGGTGATACTGAAGCAACAAAAACAGAAGAAGAATGGACAAAAGATCCACTTTGGCAAAACCTTGAAGTTGTAAAAGCAGAAAAAGCTTACAAAGTTGATGATGCTATCTGGAATACAGCTGGTGGGGTTCTTGCAGCTAACCTGCTATTAGATGATATTGAAGCAAAGCTTGCTGAATAATAAAGAGTGAAAGCGACTGACAATGTTAGTCGCTTTTTTTGTTTTTTCTAAAATGATTAGGGAAAAATAAAGGATATGACGTGAGAGAGGGTGAGGTACTTGCTTCAAGCAGCACTTTGGGGAGCGTTTGCTGGTTCACCTATTTTTTTCGGTGCATTAGTAGGTATCTTTACAAATCTCCCTAAAAAAATTACTGGATGGATTATGTCATTTGGGACTGGTGTGTTAATTGGAGCTGCTGCTTTTGAATTGTTAACAGAAGCTGTTAATGAAGGGGGTTTACAATCTACATCTATTGGTTTTCTAGTCGGTGCATTGGTATTTACTTTATCTGAGGTTATTGTTTCCAAAAGAGGAGGAAGTGATCGAAAACGTTCAAAGAAGAGCAGTGAAAATCATTCTGGGATCACCATTTTCATTGGGACGATTATTGATGCGATTCCTGAATCTGTAATTATTGGTGTAAGCCTACTTGAGCAAGGAACAGTTAGTTACCTAATGGTTATCGCTGTCTTTATTAGCAATTTTCCTGAAGGATTATCAAGTACAGTTGGATTAAAAAAAGATGGTTATAGCAATAAGACAATTCTCACAATGTGGGTAATTGTTGTTTTTCTATCTTCTGTTAGTGCATTAATAGGCTACGGGTTGCTACAGAATACATCAGCAAATATTATTTCATTTATATCAGCTTTTGCAGCAGGAGGGATTTTTGCGATGGTTGCATCCACTATGATGCCCGAGGCCTTTGAAGAAGGCGGAGCCATTGTGGGTTTAATTGCATCTCTAGGTTTATTGAGTTCTCTATTTCTATCTCATTTATAGCTAAAAAATAAGAAAAAAACACTAATCAAAAGTGTAACGGGTTCTGTTTTGAAGTACAAAATACAAATTAACATTGCTTTTCGTATAGTCATTCGCACTGTGATTAAAAAGCATTTTTCAAGTAAATAAAGCAAAGAAAAATGCTTGGAAACATTAATGCTCCAAGCATTTTTTATACCAAGATAAGTACCCGTTTAAGCAAATTTCCAACTCTTCAAGAATCGCATGGAAATAAGCTACTAATAAGCGGAGAAATTCCCCTTATTGAGGAAATAACATGAAAAATAGATCAAATAGACGGAAAGATTCCTCCTATTTAATCGAAAAAGACGAAAATGGACCATTTTACATTGCTTAACCGGAGAAATTCCGCTTATATCTCCAAACTGATTTCCATTCTTCATTCTAACCGGAAAAACTCCGCTTATTTATAAACTATTGGTTACTCAATTAAGGATAATCTGCTTTATTTATCCGCCTCTCAGACCATCATCCCCCCCTGGTAGTTAAAATCATTTTTAGCACACCATTTGGAATAGCAATGAGCTTACGAATTTTATGCTGACAAATACTTATGTCACCATGTTAAAAATGGTTCGGAATTCTGGGCCTAGTTCCCTTCCATTTAATTAAACCCCATATATATCAATAAAAATAAGCAGTCTTATTCAGTAGCGAATAGGACTGCTTATTAGTTTGCTAATTTAGTTTTTGTATTCGGAAACCGAACCCGTTATCAAAAGTGACTAGTGGTTTTAATCATCCCGTTAAGATATCTTCCTGTGGATAACGGATTTTTTCTTTGGAAGGACTCGCGAGCGAGAACATTAACGTTAGCGGACCAATTTTCCCTAAAAACATAATAAAAATGATAATTTGTTTACCGGCAAACGTTAGCATGCCGGTTAATCCAGTTGAGAGACCGACTGTTCCAAAAGCTGAGACAACCTCAAACATAATATCCAGAAACGACGCTTCTTTCTCCGTGATATTTAATAGAAGAATTCCTAAAATGACAAAAACAATACTAATCATTGTGATAGCTAGTGCTTTTAAAATAAACGATGAATGGATTGTTCGTTTGGAGACAACTATATCATTTTTTCCTCTAAGAAATGTAACCGTTGCAAGTCCAATAACTAATGCAGTTGTTAGTTTGATTCCACCACCTGTGGAACCACTTCCTGCTCCGATAAACATTAAAATAATAATAAAAAAGATTGTTGTTTCATCTAAACCACCCATATCTATCGTGTTAAACCCAGCTGTTCGTGGTGAAACCGCCTGAAAATACGAAGCCCAAAGCTTATTACCTAGAGATAAATTACCTAGTGTTTGAGGGTTGCTGTATTCTACACAAAAGATAAAAAACATTGCAACAATGTTTAAGACCAATGTCCCTGTTAGCATTAATTTCGTATGTAGCGATAATTTTCTGTACGATCTTTTCTTCCATACATCAACGAGAACAGTAAAACCTATACCCCCGATAATAAATAGGAACGAAATAACAATATTTATGATTGGATCTCCAACATACTGAATTAAATTATCAGACCATAAAGCAAATCCGGCATTGTTAAAAGCTGATATAGCGTGAAAGAAGCTATAAAAAAGTCCTTTTGATAAACCATATTGCGGCACCCATCGTATTGCTAGAAACAACATGGCAATCATCTCAATAGTAATAGAAAAAATGAATAAGTACTTAACTAGCTTTATAATGCCACCTACTGAGGTTTGATTCAACGCATGCTGCATTAACAATCTTTCTTTTAGCCCTATTTTCTTTCCCAGCATGATAAAGATCAGCACAGCAAACGACATAATCCCAAGTCCGCCAACTTGTATTAAAAGAGCAATAATCAATTGACCAAATGTTGTAAAGGTTGTGCCTGGGTCAACCGTTGCTAATCCCGTCACTGTCATGGCCGACGTTGCAATAAACAAAGCATCAATCCATTTAATATGGTCATGTGTTGAAAATGGTAATTTTAATAGTACTGTTCCAACCGTTATTGACACCACAAACACAACTATTAACAGCTGAGATGGATTTAGTTTAATAAATTTTTTCATGTTTACATCCCATACTCTTCGAAATCAACAATATCTTTATTTTTACCGATGATCAACAAAACATCTCCCAGCGTAATTTTCTCCTCAGCACCAGGTGAGACAAAAATTTCTTCCCCTCGTTGAATGCCGACAATATTACATCCATACTTTGAACGGATATCTAAATCTAAAAGTGTTTTATTACACAATTTTTTTGTAGCTACGACCTCAACCATACTGTACTCTCTTGATAATTCAATATAATCGATCATTTTTTCAGAAATAATATGATGGGCAATTCGTTTGGCCATATCTCTTTCAGGATGTATAACACGATTTACGCCAATTTTATCTAATACCTTTTGGTGGTAATCATTCTGCGCTTTTGCCCACACCTGCGGAATTCCTAATTCCTTTAAAATTAATGAAGTCAGAATACTTGCTTCAATATCATCACCAAATGATACAAATGCGTGATCCACATTTCGTACGCCTAACTGCTTTAGAATTGTTTCATCTATTGCGTTAGCTTTTACGGCATGCGTTGCATAGGCTGCGTATTGCTGAACCTTTTCTTCACTTTTATCAATTGCAAGCACTTCAATCCCAAGCTCGTGAAACTCTTTCACAAGGCTTCCACCAAAACGTCCTAAACCAAATACAGCGAACTGCTTTCTCACCATAATTCCTTCTTTCAATATAAAAGTATAAAAGCTATTTTAGCTACCTTTATCGTTCAGTTAAGCTTGTAGCTGTCCATATTTTTGCACAAAAAAGACACAAAGGTACTGAACCCCTGTGTCTGTATTTAGGCACATGTTCATCCCTTCAACGCTGACGAGGTTAGCTGTCGGATTCGGGCAAAAGAGAATAGCCCTACAAACGCGAAAAACGTTTGATTCACCCCAAGTCATGTCTGACATCTTTCATGGGTCCCCCGCTCCTACTTATAGGATTAAGCGATTATTAATACTCTATTCGGTTTTTATGTTATTTCTATAAAAACTAGCATAAGCAAAAACTTAACGATTATGAATGTTATCTTACTCCTCTAAGTATTTGATCGTAAAGTATTAATTTTTGCTTAAAAAGACGAAATTGGAATAAAAAAACCCATTTAACCGCTTACACATCATTTTTACTTAGTCGCGCTTTTTATTTCGCATTTCTACATCCACCTATCAAAATAAAAAAGAGACAATCCAAAATGGTTGTCTCCTTTTGCTTATTCTTTATTGTTTTTAACCGAAGAGTCGTCATCATCGATTAGACCCTTTGTTGCATTTTTAAATTCTCTTAATGTTTTACCAGCAGCTTTACCAAGTGCAGGTAATTTGTTTGGTCCAAATAATAATAGTGCGACAAAGATAATGAGAAAAATTTCTCCAAAGCCTAAGTTCATTATCGAACACTTCTTTCTAAAAGAATGATAGAAACTTCTACTAAATTATAATGGAATGCTTGGGAGAAAGCAAAATAGATTTAAGATGTTTTTCTCACTTGCACATAGAAAAATACTGATAAAAACAAAGCTAAAAATAACGAAGTGGGAACAAGAAGGAGCAGATGCTTATTTCCACTTTCTTTCTTTTTCACTTCTTCTGGTACTACAACTTCACTATCCATTTTTTTATTGGTTTCTACGCTTTTTATTTTTGTAAGCGGAATCTTTTTAATAGATCTGCCGTTGTCTCCGTTCATTTCAAGTTCACCGGTCGAAATGACTTCTTTCGTAATAGTTTCTCCTAAACGCTTTGTAACGTACTCATCTTGATTAAGCATATATGTGTTATTTAAGTGATCAGTAAATTGTTCATTTTTCATAACCTTTTCAGTTTCAAAATTCTGAAACCCATAATCGAGCAATGTTTTTGTATCTTCATATGCCTGATTATCTGACATAGCATTTAATGTAACAGCTATTAAACTAATCTTTTCACGGGATGCCGTTGTGACCAGGGTAAATCCTGATTCCTGCACAAACCCATTTTTACCACCAGAAATACCTTCATACTCTTTATCTCGAACCATTTCATGATGATTAACAATGGTTGTATCCCAAGTTTGACCGTCCCAAGCTAACTCACTAGTTTGAAAAATTCCCATAAATGTTTCATTTTTCATGGCATATTGAGTGATTTTTGCCATATCCTCAGCAGTTGTCATGTGTTCTGGATCATAAAGTCCATGAGGATTTTTAAATGTTGTGTGCTGTACGCCAATTTCCTCTTTTAAATAGGAATTAAAATCAGGAATAAACTCATCAATCGATCCACTTAAATGTTCAGCTATTGCTACACCTGCATCATTTCCAGAATTAATAACCAGACCTTGAATTAATTTCATTAAAGGAACCTGTTCACCAACCTCTAGGTATACACGTGTACCATCCACATTTCTAGCATTCTCACTAACTGTTACCATATCTTCTAAATGACCTTTTTCAATTGCATAGATCGCTGTTGCAATTTTCGTAATGCTGGCAGGCGCCATTTGTACCTGACTATTTTTTTCATATAGTGTTTGACCTGACTGGGCATCTAGTAGAATGACTGATTCGCTATAAAGTGGTAAATCTTGAATCTCTATGGCATGAATACTATTTGGTATAAAGATTGTCCATACTAACAGAATGAAAAAAACATGTTTTATTTTGTTTTTTATCATGTTGTTACTCCTATCAAATTTAGTTCTATTCCATATTAGCATAACAAGACAAAGATTAAGAGAGCAATGTAAGGTTTTAGTAATCGATTCTTTATTATTGACTCTTTTAAAAAGACAGTATATACTTCAAAACTGACGAACGTAAGGAAGGTTGATTATGATGTCAGCAATTGAAATAAAACAGTCTGGTATTCAACAATTTGCTCAGCATGGTTATGATGGTACCTCACTATCATTAATTGCAAATGACGTTGGAATAAAAAAACAATCCATTTATTCTCATTTCGCAAACAAAGATGAATTATTTCTGACCATCTTAGATGAGGTTATTGAAGATGAGAAAAACTATATTCGCAACTACTTTTTAGAAAATGAAAAACTTGAATTAAGATCGAAACTTTATCATTTTTTGATAAATAGTTGTCAGAGGTATGAAAGAGAAGCTTCTATGAAATTTTTATTAAGAAACGGTTTTTTACCTCCTTCCCATTTACATGGGAAAGTGATGGAAATCCTTTATACCTATTATGATGAAGTTGAATTGATCGTTTTGAATCATTTACAAAGCCATCAGCCCGAATTAGTTTTTCCAATTAAAGAGGTGGCTGTTTCATATATCGGCCTATTTGATTCTTTGTTAGTCGAACTTCTATATGGTGGATTCGAACGTTTCCAGCGACGATTAAATGCTTGTTGGAATATTTACTGGAAAGGTATATCCAGCTAGAGGAGGATAAGACATATGAGTAAAAATTGGTTTCTTGTTTATTTTGCTGTTATTTTTGAAGTTAGTTGGGTAACCGGGTTAAAACATGCAAACAATACCCTAGCATGGATCATGACTGTCATATCAATTCTTATTAGTTTTTATCTATTGATTCAAGCAACGAAGCGATTGCCGATTAGCACCGTTTATGCGGTTTTCACGGGATTAGGAGCTACTGGAACTGTTATTATAGAACTTCTGTTTTTTAGTCATGAAATAAACTGGGTTAAAGTCGGACTTTGCGCAATCTTAATTGCTGGGGTTGTTGGCCTTAAAATGGTTACGGACGATCACCAAACTCCTTCTTCGAAAGGAGAGGTTTAATGATGGAATGGTTTTTCCTTATTTTGGCAGGTCTTTGTGAGGTTGCTGGTGTTGCGGCGATTTCCCGATTTAATAATCATAAAAATTTACTTAATGCTCTTTTTCTAGCTTTAGGCTTTGGAACTAGCTTTTTGTTTCTGACCATAGCTATGCAAACTATTTCAATGGGAACAGCTTATGCTGTTTGGACAGGGATTGGAACAGTAGGCAGTACATTATTCGGTATCTTCTTTTTAGGGGAGCCTGCTGGCTGGAAAAGATTATTATTTATCTCAATGATCATTTCAGCCACAATTGGTCTGAAATTTATACCGTCATAGTCATAGTCTATTGGAAAAACTTGGCTTATCGCCAAGTCCTAATGGTGAAAGCCTTAGTTTTCCTTATCCTATTATCCATAAAGTTATATAAAATTGGCAGTGCATCAGATGCACTGCCTTACCTTTACCTTCTAGGTTTCGTTGGATCACAATTTGGCTTTTCTGTATTTGAAGCTTCTGCAACCTTCATTAAGTAATAGCATTCTTCCCTCATCATATGATCAGCCATTAATGGTGAAAATGTACTGAGCATTTCATTATTTAATTCCATTTCTTCTATTTCCGCTAAAAATCCTCTAAATAATTCAATTTCCAGCTTTACCTCTTTATTCATTTTGGATAGTGCTGGAAAAGAGTCAACATTTGCTCGTAAATAGCCTGATAATTCTACTGCTTTTAAATAAAAGTCCTCAAAGTCTTTTGTAAAAACATCACTCTTTTGCTTTAATTGCTTTTCAGCTCTGTCTAATGTGTCTGAAATAGCTCCTGCATGACCTGCGGCATCTGACAACCACAATAAATGGTGATGAAGCTCATGAAAAATTGGCGGCTTTTCCTTCTTTTTCAAATAAGAAAGAACCAATAAATATTCCTCAAGCTCATTGACCATATGATTAATAAATGAAGGTGGAAGATGTATGTTAATTTTTCCAACGAGATGCCTTTCAATGATGGAGAGCTTAAACTCACGAAGCTCTTTTGCATATTCTTCAGCTTCTAATGTTAAGGCTACAAAGTTAGTTTGTTCTCTTGATTTATTTAATAATGTGTCAAATATATCTTGATATTGCTTTGCCTTCTTAATATCCTCCTGCTCATTTACTGACAAAGCATTTAGAATAAACCGGGCATGATCTCCAAGAACTTGTAGCCAAAACTGATGTTCAAATGCTGCCGCTTGCTCATATGTTTTCATCTTCAGCCTCCCCTTTTGTTATTCCTTAAACTTTATGACTAAAGGGCTCGTATTAGTAAATAAACATGAAAAAAATCAGGTATATCCTCCTTGATGCAGAATATACATAACCATGTTCATACCAAATAATGAGGAGGGTTTCTTCATGTTTTATCACATCAAGGAACTACAATACAATGCGAAACCCGAGCGTCCAGATCCAGTTTATGCAAAAAAGCTTCAGGAAATTTTAGGTGGTCAATTTGGAGAGATATCAGTTGCGATGCAATACTTATTTCAAGGTTGGGGAACAAGATGTCCTGGTAAATATAAAGACATGATTTTAGATATTGGAACTGAAGAACTTGCACATGTAGAAATGCTTGCTGTTATGATTGGAAGATTACTTGATAATGCTCCACTCAAAGACCAAGAAGAAGCTGCAAAAGATCCAGTTATTGAAGCTGTTCTTGGGGGAATGAATCCACAGCATGCGATTGTTTCAGGTCTTGCGGCAATGCCTGCCGATAGTGTTGGGAACAGATGGACAGCCGACTATATTATTGCCAGTGGTAACTTATTAGCTGATTTTAGAGCTAACTTAAATGCTGAGTCACAAGGTAGACTTCAAGCTGTACGTTTATACGAAGCAACAGATGACCGTGGTGTTAAGGATATGCTGTCATTTTTAATAGCCCGAGATCGAATGCACCAAAATCAATGGTTGGCTGCGATTGCTGAGTTAGAGGCTAAGGAAGGAAAAACTGTACCTAGCACATTCCCTATCAATCTTGAAGCACAGCAATTTTCTTATAAATTTATGAATCTATCAAGAGGAGAAGAGAGTGCTAAGGGACGTTGGGCAAGCGGTCCTAGTATGGATGGTCAAGGTGTATTTGAATACGTTCAACACCCACAGCCACATGCACCAAAACCAATTCCACGTCCAGCACCACCTGTTTATCATGACACTCCTCCAGGAGCTTGTTAAAAAAATGAGGCAATCGGTACATACCGATTGCCTCATTTTTTTTAGTTATAAATTAATGAAAAATATGTCTTTCCCAATACATCATAAGATCGTCTTCTTCCACTTTTGTCATAGATACCTTTTCTAGAACTTTAATAGAAGCAGTGTTTGTCTTTAAGCATTCTGCAAGCACCTTTTTAACCTTTCCTGACTTAAAGGCCCAATTAAGGAGTGCTTCTACCGCTTCAGTTGCATACCCTTGTCCCTGTTCTTCTCTCAATATTCCATATCCTACTTCAACAATACCGTTATCAGGTTTTCCTTTAAATCCAATATCGCCGATCAATTGTTCATCATCTTTTCGGAAAACTAGCCATACTCCCCAGCCTTTGAGATCAGAGTCTAATTCTACTTCTTCCAAATAGTGCTGAATATGTGGCCCTATCTCCATCTCCACGGGTAATAATTTCTCTTCACAAGGTTTGATCATTAGTCTGTTCGTTACAATTTCCATGTCTTTTCCTCTTCCCTTTACTAACTAGTTAATGACGAAGATAGCGGGAGAGTGATCGAAATGGTAGTCCCATTTGAATCACTGTTAATTTGTACTTCACCATCATGCTGCTTCACAATTTCATAGCTTACCATTACACCCAATCCAGTACCATTTTCCTTTGTCGTAAAAAATGGCTCACCTATTTTCTTAAGAATATCCTCTGGAATTCCTGGGCCCTGGTCAATGATTTTAATAATGACCGATTGATCTCCAACTTTTTCACTTTTAACAAAGATCATTCCACCATCGGTATAACTCATTGCCTCGATAGCATTTTTAATAAAATTAATAAACACTTGTTTTAATTTGTTTTCATCACATAAAACCTCTAATGAATCTTTTGAGAAAGACGTTTGAATATGTACATCATGGAGAATGGCCTGCGATTTTGTTAACGCAACTACATGCTGCAATATACTTTTTATATCTTTTTTGCTGTATTTATCAAGTTGTGGTTTTGCTAAAGCTAATAATTCGCTTAGAATGATCTCAATTCGATTAATTTCAGCTGAAATTACTGAGAAAAACTCTTGCTTATAGCTCTTCCCACTCTCCATTAACTGTAAAAAACCTTTTATAGCAGTTATTGGATTACGTATTTCATGCGCGATTCCTGCTGCTAATTGACCTGCAACAGAAAGCTTTTCAGAGTTAATCATCACTTCGTGTGCTAATTTCCTCTCAGTTATGTCTCTAATAATTAAATTAACGGCTCTATTTCCTTGAAAGATAGTTGGAATGGCTTTAATCTCAACATCAATTTCTTTGCCTGTTAATTGTAGAAATTTCTCCTCATAAAGATCTGATGCAACACCATCTTCTTCTGCTTCTTTCAAACATTTAATGAGATGGCTTTCATCTATATTTGGAATAAAGTCCTGAACATTCTTATTAATAACATCTTCTTTCTTTTCTCCTCCTAATAAGAATGATGCTTCATTATTCGCATAAACAAATCGACCATCTTGGGTAATAATAACTCCATCAGGGGAATGTTCAATGAGACTTCGGTGTAGACGTTCACTTTCCTGCAGTTTTAATTTTTGATCATTAAATTTTGTAATATCCTTTGCAATACCATAAACGCCAATTACTTCGTTATCAACAATAATCGGTGAATTTGTTACTTCTAATTCCTTCTGCGTTTGATCCTTTGTATAAATCGTGCATTCATAATGCTGAAGATCACCGTTCAGTGTATTGTGAAAAACTTCGTCAACATATTCAAAACTATTCTTTACAAGAAGGTCATTGTAGCTTAAGCAATATAACTCTTCTTTCGAGTATCCCGTTAGTTCTTCACACACGTTATTCACTCTAATATAATTTCCTTCTAAGTCCATTGCATAGTAAGCTTCCTGCTTTAATTTTGCAAACTGTTGATCAAAAAAGCTACATTTCTTTATGAACTCTTCCAGCTTCTCTCTCTTTCCTTTATTCATTGTGCTGCTCATGATGTTCCCCTTCCGTCTCTATCTTCTAATTTATGTATGGATAAATGCGGGTGCTTATTTTATTATGTAATATTCATTACTACTGTCTATTTTAATTTTACACTATAAATTTTTCAAACTGTTCAATTTTTTAGAAAAGGTGGAAACAAATCAATAAAAAAAGGCTGAAGTTCCAATACATTTGGATGGTCTTCAACCTGACTTGAGATGCTTATGAAGGATCTACCTCATCATAAGATAAAGTAACAACCTTTGTAGAATCTCCTTGGTTAACTTCTTCCTCTGTTGCATTTTGGTTTAACTCTGGATCATCATCCATGCCTGGGGCAATCTGTTCATTATCGATTGGTTCATTTCTCTTCTTCATCTTAATCACTCCTTCCAATGATTAACATTCCCCTTTTGGAAATGAGTTTATTCAGGCAAAGATATAAATAAAAAGCCGACACTCCGCAATTGATCCGAGGGGGTTAGATCACTGCGAAAGTGTCAGCTGGTAAAGCATCTATATAAAAAGTAACAGCAATTCCTATTACTATATTTCTTTATGCATTTGTAGCATCTTTGTTTGTGAGCTTAATAGTGACGGTCATTTTTTCTCCAGCTCGGTAAAGAGTCACTTTTACTTCTTCACCAATTTCCGTTTCTGAATAAAGAAACTTTCTTAAATCACTTGAACTTGTGATCTCTTGATCGTTCATTGAGACAATCACATCTTGTTGCTTGAGACCTGCTTCATCTGCCGGTGATGCTGGTGAAACATTCCCAACAATAACACCTTCTGTCACTTCTTCAGGCAGACCCATGTTTTGTTGTAGATAATATTGTGGAACCTCACTCATCTCAACTAATCCTACTCCAAGGAAAGGACGTTGGATCTTGCCATTAGACAATAGCTCTTCAGCAATAGGAACAACATCGTTACTCGGAATAGCGAAGCCTAGACCTTCTACACCGCTATCACTAATTTTCAAACTGTTAATTCCAATAACCTGTCCACTCATGTTTATTAATGGACCTCCACTGTTACCTGGATTTATTGCTGCATCTGTTTGAAGAACATCTAGTGCCCAATTACCTTCAGATGTTGTTACATCAATTGTCCGATCAATACCGCTTATGATTCCCTGTGTTACGGTTCTTGAGAATTCTTCTCCTAATGGATTTCCAATTGCGATCACATCTTCACCTGTACGAAGTTGTGTTGAATCGCCTAACTCTGCCACAACCTCGACATGCTCTGCATCAATTTTGAGTACAGCTATGTCAGTTAATGCATCCGTTCCGACTAGCTCTGCTGGAACTTTCTCTCCATTATAAAGAGTTACTTCAATTGATTGTGCTCCTTCAATAACGTGGTTATTTGTTAAAATATATCCTGCATCACCTTCTTTTTTAAAGATGAATCCTGATCCTGTTCCAGCTTCAACACTTTCTGATGAGCTCTTAAAGAAATCCCTGCTTGTTTGTGTTTGCATATTTGTAATCCCTACAATTGCTGGCGTTAGGCTATCAACGATATCAGCAATAGAGCTTGAGCCTGTAGATAACTCTTGTGTTGAGACATTAGGAGCAGAATTATTATTTTGAGTAACAGCTTCAACTGCAGCAGTATTTTGTTCTACTGCCGGTTGTTGTTGCTCCTGTGTATAAGTCGTCACACCTAACACTAAAGCTCCACCAACAATACCACTTAGCAGTGAAGAGAAAACTGGCTTGATACTTTTTCTTGTTTTTTTCTGTTCGCGTGTAATTTCTGTTTGATCATAATATCCCATATTCTTTCCTCCTATAATAATCAATCGTTTTCTTTTATATAAATCAGTGAAATGCTTTAGATACCTTGAGAACTTACAAACCCACCAATAATGAGTAAAACAAACAGAAGGGAAACACCTGTAAAAATTAGAGCTCTCATTTCATTATCTCCTTTTATCGCGTACACCTCATGTGTTCGCTTTTTTGCTTAACCTAACTATATGACAAGAGTTTGGGATAATAATGAGAGAATTGTGGGAAATTGTGAAATTTATCAACGTTTCAAATTGAACGTTGTATAATAGCGATGAAAGGAAGTGACACAATGAGTTACAACGTATACCTAGTCGAGGATGAACAGAACTTAAATGAATTGTTAACCATGTATCTCAAAAATGAAAAATGGTCTGTTACCTCTTGCCTAACTGGGTCCCAAGCAAGAGAGCTAATAGACAAGCCACCTCATTTATGGATCCTGGATATTATGCTTCCTGATATTGACGGTTATCAATTAATTCGTGAAATAAAAGCAGCAACACCTAACGTTCCTGTTATTTTTATCTCTGCTAGAGATGCTGATATTGATCGTGTTTTAGGGCTGGAGCTTGGTAGTGATGATTATATTTCAAAGCCTTTTTTACCGAGAGAACTAGTCATTCGCGCACAAAAGCTATTATCAAGAACATATATTGAGGAATCAAATGAAGCTAGTAAAGTCATTACTCTTACTCCCTATGAAATAGACGAGCAAATAAGAATCGTTTACTTAAATAAAGAAGAAGTTAACTTAACATCAAAAGAATTTGATTTACTTCAATTGTTTTTACACAATCAAGGTCAGGCTTTTTCTAGAGAGCAAATTCTAACGAACATTTGGGGAGAAGATTATTTCGGAACAGATCGAGTTGTTGACGATTTAGTCCGAAGACTAAGAAAGAAAATGCCGGAACTAAAACTAGAAACAATCTATGGATTTGGCTACAGGATGCTAAAAGGATGAAAAATAAACCGTTAGCCTTTCAAATTTGGGTAGTATTCTCAGGCATTCTTTTAGTTATTTCTTTATTATTAGTGATTTTTTTCCCAACCACTTTACGGAGCTTTTTCACAAAAGAAATCTATAAAACAATTGAAAATGAACAGCTTGTCCTGATGGAATACGGTAATCCTGGAAATAGTTTCCAAAATAACAAACAAAAAGATCGTACCGTTTCTCATTTGTTTTTACCTGTCCAAAGTCGATACTATTTATATAGTGAGGAGCTTCCAGCTGATTTTATCCGTCAAACACAAGATTTAGCTGCACAGCAAACAGCATCTAGTGAACGATATGAAAAGAATCTACGGAATCAAACACTTTTTTATGTGATTCATAAGCTAACGATCAACGGTGAGCCGAGTTACTTATTATCCTACTCATGGGATTCTTATCGGAACGATCTCGTATTTACCCTATTTCGGCAGCTCATGATTGTAATGGCCGTTGTCTTTTTATTGAGCTGGATACCATCGATCTGGCTTGCAAGGTATTTATCAAAACCACTTGTTAAGCTTGAAAAGCATGTAAAAGATATTTCTGAGCAAGCCTGGCACGAACCAGTTGAAGTAGACCGAAACGATGAAATTGGAAAGCTTGGACACATGATTGAAAAGATGCGTCAGCACCTTGTAAGGAAAGATGAAGCCCAGCAAACGCTGCTTCAAAATATTTCACATGATTTAAAAACACCTGTTATGGTTATCCGAGGGTATGCAAGATCTGTTAATGACGGAATTTTCCCAAAAGGTGATCTTTCCAGTACAATGGATGTTATTGAAGATGAATCAGAAAAGCTTGAGAAAAAAATAAAAGATTTACTTTACTTAACAAAGCTTGATTTTCTATCCACAAGAAAACCGAAAAAAGCTCCGTTTCGCCTCGATATGCTTATACACGAGGAAGTGGAGCGAATTAAATGGGCAAAACCCGAACTTACTTGGAATTTAAATGTTGAAGACGCAACAATTATGGGGGATTCAGAGCAGTGGGAAAAGCTGCTGGAAAATCTACTTGAAAATTCCTTACGTTATGCTGAGACAGCCATTTCAATATCAATGTCAAAATCAGAACATTATCTTACTTTAAGCTTATGGAATGATGGACCGCCTATTGACAAAGAGATCATTGGACAGCTTTTTGAACCTTTTCAAAAAGGACAAAAAGGAGAATTTGGAATCGGATTAAGCATTGTTAAACGTATTGCAGATTTGCATGAATCTAAGGTGTGGGCAGTAAACGAGAGAAATGGAGCTGCTTTCTATATAGAAATTCCTATAGGCTGATCGTAATAAGGAGATCTAACTCAAATGTTAGATCTCCTTTTGGATTTATTTAGGGTATGTCATTTCTTCTGGCTTCACATATTGATCAAATTGATCTTCAGTTAATAGCTCCAATTGTAAAGCAGCTTCTTTTAATGTTAATCCTTCTTTATGAGCTAGCTTAGCAATTTTTGCTGCATTTTCATAGCCAATATGAGGGTTTAGCGCGGTAACGAGCATTAATGAATCTTTCACATACTTTTCGATGACTGGGATATTGGCCTCAATCCCAACTGCACAATTATCATGAAACGAAACAATTCCATCTGAAAGGAGTTGTACTGATTGTAAAAAGTTATAAATGATAACCGGCTTAAAAACATTCAGCTCAAAATTCCCCTGACTCGCTGCAAACCCAATGGCAGCGTCATTTCCCATTACTTGAACAGCAACCATCGTTAGCGCTTCACTTTGAGTTGGGTTTACTTTTCCCGGCATGATAGAGCTTCCTGGTTCATTTTCTGGAATTGTAATTTCGCCAATTCCACATCTTGGCCCACTAGCTAACCAACGAACATCATTTGCAATTTTCATTAAGTTAGCAGCCAATGCCTTTAACGCTCCATGAGCGTATACCGTTTCATCATGGCTTGTTAAGGCATGAAATTTATTAATTGAAGATTGAAATCTCTCATTTGTAAAATCACTTATTTCTTTTGCCACACGATCACCGAACTCAGGGTGGGCATTAATACCAGTACCAACAGCTGTTCCACCTATAGCTAAATTTTTCATATAGGATGTGGCTTGCTGAATCATTTCCTTCGTTTGCGAAAGCATATGTGTCCAGCCACTGATTTCCTGGCCCAACGTTAATGGTGTCGCATCTTGCAAATGAGTACGTCCAATTTTCACAATGTCCACAAATCTCTTCTCTTTTTCAATTAACGTAGCATGCAGCTTATCAATTGCTGGTATAAGCTTACTTTCTACTGCTAAAACTCCGGCTATATGCATAGCAGTGGGAAATGTGTCATTTGAACTTTGACTCATATTCACATCATCATTTGGATGAATAGCTTCTTCTATTCCTTTTTCCTTCAAAAGCTCATTTCCTCTTCTGGCTACAACTTCGTTAACATTCATATTACTTTGTGTGCCACTACCTGTTTGCCATACAACAAGGGGAAAATGATCATTTAATTTTCCTTCTATGATTTCGTCACAAGCCTTAATAATTGCCTCTGCCTTTTCTTTATGTAATTTTCCAAGTGAATCGTTTACAATTGCAGCACTTCTTTTTAAAATGGCAAACCCAGTAATAACCTCGTTCGGCATCTTTTCTCCACCAATTTTAAAATTTTGCTTGCTGCGCTGAGTTTGTGCTCCCCAATACTTTTCAGCTGGTACTTGAATCTCTCCCATTGTGTCTTTCTCTACACGATAATCCAACTAACACACCTCCGAAAAATAAATTCACTTCACTTTCTATTTTATGGGTTTTTAGGTTATTTTAAAAGTAATGACACTTTTTGTTAGTTTCATATAGTAAGCAAAGAATTTAATGTTATTTCATATGAATTAAATTTTAAATAAATTTTTTCTTAAATCTTAGTTTATCCATTAGACAAACTAAGATTTGGTTGTTATAATAAAAAACAGTTAATGATCATTTACTAAGTTCGCCATGTTGTGAAAGCGATAACAGCACGACCATACTCAAACAGAAGGGAGTCCAATAATAGAGCAAATATCGTAATTCAATCTACTAATCTAGCCATGTAGTATCTTAAAATTTTGTGTTCTATGAAAATTTTTTTATATTTCACTACATAATTTCAACCTTCAAGAAAGGAGAATAGAGGAATATATAGATAAAAATTAATTATCTATACGATCTAATTAAAGCGTTATCATTCCTCTTAAAATTATTATGAAAAAACAAAATTCAATTTATATAATTGCTATTACTCTTGTAGCTACACTCGGTGGTTTACTTTTCGGTTATGATACAGCTGTTATATCTGGGGCTGAAAAGTCTCTAGAAGCGTACTTTATTGATAGCCTCGGACTTGATACCTTTGTACATGGAGTCACAACATCTAGTGCACTAATTGGTTGTATTATTGGTGGACTTATTTCTGGCTATTTTGCTTCTACCTTTGGCCGAAAGAAGTCATTATTAATCGCAGCAGCACTGTTTATCGTTTCGGCATTAGGCTCAGCTTACCCTGAATTTTTATTTTTCACAAAAGGTGAACCGTCTATATCTTTATTAGTTACTTTTAACATTTACCGAATTATTGGAGGTATTGGTGTTGGCCTGGCTTCCGCAATCTGTCCGATGTACATCGGTGAGATCGCTCCAGCGAATATTCGTGGTCGATTAGTTTCATTTAATCAATTTGCCATTATTTTTGGGATGCTAGTTGTATACTTTGTTAACTGGGGAATTGCTAAAGGTCAATCATTAGCATGGATTAACGATCTTGGCTGGAGATATATGTTTGCATCAGAGGCAATTCCAGCTTTACTATTTGCCGTATTTTTATTATTTGTTCCAGAAACACCTCGTTACTTAGCTATGAAAAAACAAGATAGTAAAGCCTTACAAATTTTAGAGAAAATTAACGGATCATCTGAAGCAAAATCAATTTTATCTGAAATTAAGAAAACGGTTACGATCCCTAAAGATAAGCTATTTTCATATGGAAAACTAGTCATTGTTATTGGGATTTTATTATCTATATTTCAACAATTTGTTGGAATCAATGTTGCTTTGTATTATGCTCCTCGTATTTTTGAAAGTATGGGTGCTGCTAAAGATGCTTCTATGTTACAAACCATTGTAATGGGACTTGTTAATGTAGTGTTTACGGTTATAGCCATTTTAACGGTTGATAAGTGGGGACGTAAGCCACTCTTGATTATTGGATCAATCGGAATGGCATTAGGAATGATGGGTGTTTCTACTATGGCATTTACAGGTGTAATCGGAATCAGCACACTTATTTTCATTATAATATATACTGCTTCATTCATGATGTCTTGGGGACCTATTTGCTGGGTATTAATCTCTGAAATATTCCCTAACAAAATTCGTGGGCAAGCAGTTGCTATTGCAGTTGCAGCGCAATGGGCTGCCAATTATTTTATCTCTTCTACGTATCCAATGATGATGGAATATAGTGGTGGTTTAACATACGGGTTTTACGGCCTAATGAGTATCCTTTCTGCAATTTTTGTTTGGAAGTTTGTTCCTGAAACCAAAGGTAGAACATTAGAAGATATGGAAAATATATGGATTACAAAGCAAGATAAATATAGTGCATAAAAAACAGGCGTTGGCTCAGACCAACGCCTGTTTTTTGACTTTAAATCGCCTGCAAACCAGCTTGATTCAAGAAATTCCAAGGTTTATTATAATGCGGCTGGAAGAAGAAATCGACGAAGCCTAGCTCATCCATTGTCATGTTATTTTGAATACAAACAGATAACGTATTGATAGACTGTGTCACATCGACTTTAGACATAACCTGAGCCCCGACTATTCGTTTCGTGTCTTCCTCATACACTACTTTCAGCATAATGTCTTCAAATGTAGGCATAAACTCTGGGCGGTCATGCTCTAAGATTGTGATACTTTTCACATTCAATCCCATACGAAATGCTGAAGCTTCAGTTAATCCTGTTGTTGCAATGTTTTGATCATAGATTTTTATACCTGAAGTTCCTTGTGTTCCCATATATCTAATCGTAGGTTTCACTAGGTTTTTTGCCACCAATGTCCCCATACGAACTGCATTTGTCGCAAGTGGAATATAGGCATAATCACCTGTTGGGTTGTAACGAATGGCACAGCTATCTCCAGCAGCAAACACATCTTTGTGACTTGTTCTCATATACTCATCAACTTTTATTGCACCATTAGTAAGCATATCGACTTGTCCCTTTACTAATCCGGTATTCGGCTGGAATCCGATACATAAGATAACTAAGTCAGCGTCATAATGACCTTTAGTTGTTTCAACAGCAGCCACCTTTCCTTCTTTTCCTGTGAATCGTGTGACTGTTTCTCCTAACGCTAAACGGATATCTCGATCTTGAAAATCCTTTTCTACTATATTTGTAAATGGTTCATCTAAATATTTGCTTAAAATTCTTTCTTCTCCATCAATAAGTGTTACATTCTTACCACTCATTTCAAAAGCTTCAACCAACTCGATCCCAATATATCCTGCACCTACAACAACAATGTTTTGTGCATCCTTTGCTTTTTCAATAATTGTGTTGGCATGGTGGAAGTTCTTACATAAAAGGACATTCTCCATGTTAATTCCTTCTATTTTCGGTATGACTGGCCAAGAGCCTGTTGTCATGACAAGCTTATCAAACGTATCTTCAACTTTTTTATTCGTTGTAAGATCACGAGCCTCAATTGTTTTCTTTTCAATATTAATATCTAACACTTCATGCTTCAATTTCATCTTTACGCCGTGCTTTTTTAATTCTTCAGGAGAACAATAAAATAAACCATTAGGATCTTTCACTACTCCGCTAACATGTAAAGCAATCCCACAAGATAAAAAAGAAATATTGTCATTTTTTTCATAAACCGTGATCTCTGCCTCAGGGTAAAGCTTCATCATATTTGAAACAGCAGCAGTGCCTGCGTGTGTACATCCAATAACAGCAATTTTCATTTTGTATTCCTCCTAAATTATATTGTGAAGTTTTTCACATGTGTTTGTGAAATATTTCACATTCACTTGATGTCTTTATTATATTTTACTTATTTCAAAAATACAATACTTTTTTTTGTGAAGTTTTTCACAATCTTATTTAAAAAGGTGCAGCCTCCTGCTTTAGTGAGGTTGCACCTTTTTAAACTTTTGATTCTATTCCTGCTCAAGATCGATTGTTAACCCTTCGACATACTTACGATTCAATAACTTTTTCTTCTTTCTTACATCTTTTGCATCAAAAACCTGGTCCATGTCATATTCATCTGGATACAGTTCCTCCGCTTGGATAAAAGGCTGAACTCGCTTGTGATTAAGCGTCATTTTTTCTCCCTTTACAATTAGCTTCATTTCTCCAATAGCATTGGCTGTCATTTCAACAATTCCCTTTGTTTGAAGGTGAGGAATCCAAACTGCATCCCCTATTTGATACTTCCCTGTATGCTTTTCACTTCTTACTTTGTCTATTTTACGTTCAGATTTTTTCCTATTCTTTGTTTTTGGAACAATCGTTACTTTCTCTGTTAAACGGGAGCTGGAAATCTCTTTTGCTCGGTTAATAATATTGGCGGGCATACCAAGCTTCTGCGCAATAGAGAATGCCTGACTATCCCCTCCTTTACCTACAATCAGTTTATAAAGAGGCTGAAGAGTATGAATATCAAAATCCATTGATCCATTTTGAAAGCCTTCTGCTTTTTCGGCATAATCTTTTATTTCACTATAATGGGTTGTAGCAATTAGCATAGCACCTGAGTTATAGATTTCTTCTAGTATAGAAATGGCTAATCCCATTCCTTCACGTGGATCTGTACCTGAGCCAATCTCATCTAAAATAACAAGAGTATCTTCACGTGATTGTCTCAAAATATCTATCACATTTCGAATATGTGATGAAAACGTGCTTAATGAATGCTCAATGCTTTGGTGATCACCAATATCAACAAAAATGTTTTTAACAATGCTAAAAGTACTAAAAGAGTCAGCTGGTACATGAAGACCTGATTGAACCATCATTGATAACAAGCCCACCGTTTTTATTGTGACTGTTTTACCTCCTGTGTTAGGACCTGTGATAACAAGCGCCATATATTCTTGGCCTAATGACAAAGTTAAAGGTACAGCATTCAACCCTAATAAAGGATGTCTGGCATTGATAATTTCGAAGCCCTCATACTGCTTTATTTGGACTTCACTTCCTTTCATCAATTGACTTAACTTTGCTTTAGCAAAAATAAAGTCATAAGATACCATTCCTTCTATATTAATTAGAAGTTCTTGTTTGTATGAGGCAGTAAGATCTGTTAAGTGGCCCAAAATCTTTTGAATCTCCACCTCTTCTTCAACTTTTAAATAGCCAAGCTCATCTTGAAGTTTATTTAGATCATGCGGCTCCATAAAAACGGTTTGCCCACTTGATGATTGATCTACTATTGCACCTGAAAACTTCCGCTTGTATTCATTTTTCACTGGGACAACATACCGTCCATTCCTTACGCTAACAACTTGTTCCTGAAGATAAGTTGAAAAAGATTTCATGACTTGCGTTAGTTTTGATTTAATCTTTTCTTCAATTGTGATGATCTTGCCTCTGATCTTTGTTAATGAACGGCTAGCATAATCATCTACTTGATTGTTTCTTATACAACGTGAAATTTCATCAGCCAAATCAGACAGTTCATACAAAGAATAGGCATATGAACTTATTGTGGGTGCATGGTATTCCTGCTTTATCATAAACCTTTTGATTTTCTTCACACTGTCTAAAAAAGCTCCTAAAAATTCAAATTGCTCTGGAGTTGGCATATATCCTTTATCAACTAGTGTAATGATTTGTTCAACACCGTGGAGGGAATGCACAGGGATACTCGATGATTTTTCAATAATAGTGCAAGCTTCTGTTGTTTCATTTAACCATCTTTTTATTTTTCCTTCATCAGTGATCGGTGTTAGTTCTTTAGCTCTTTGCTTGGCTTTTTCACTCATAGCAAATTTACTGAGTAGTTCTAAGACTTTGTTAAATTCTAAAACTTCAATTGTTTTGTTGTTCAATGGTTTGAACCTCCGTATATTTCTTATTTTAAATTAAAGTAAAAGCTGTTTTTGGGCTTTTAATGTTATTAAAAGTGAGAACTTGGTCGTTCCATTTTGCTCCAGACACTTGCTTTCCGCGGGGAGGAAGCCAACCCTCCTCGGCTTTGCCTGCGGGGTCTCGGTCTTTCCTCTACCTCCCACAGGAGTCAAGTGTCTTCCGCTCCATTCCACTCTCATTTTAAAAATAGTTACTAAAACAACATCTTTGCTAAAAACAGCCAAAATAAAAAAAGAGGTGATGAACAATGGTTGTTCAACACCTCTTAAAACCTCTGCATGGGCCTAGGAGTCTACACTTAAGAACAAATGACTTAATGCCATTTGTTTTTTTGTAAACA
Source organism: Metabacillus litoralis (assembly GCF_003667825.1). Taxonomy (NCBI): domain Bacteria; kingdom Bacillati; phylum Bacillota; class Bacilli; order Caryophanales; family Bacillaceae; genus Metabacillus; species Metabacillus litoralis. The sequence continues at coordinate 3,210,166 of NZ_CP033043.1, forward strand.
TAAAAATCCGTACTTAAACAAGCACGGATTTATCCACGAGCACTATGCTAAGAGATCGTAAATTGTGTACATAACCGTTTTTGTTCTTAACTGTCTACATGGGTACACTTTAATAAACCTTTCAATTTGAAAAGTTTTTAAAAGCTTTTACATGTAGATGAAGTATTTACTTCGATTAGTTAAGAACAGAAACCCTCACAAAACACATCTCCTAAAATATAATTACTTATAAAATATCAGAATCTAAAGTGAATTGTCAATATAAGGTTATTTAATTAAAGCCCTTTTCGAATTTCCTCCACGCTTTTTCCACCTAGGAAGGCGTGACCAGCTTTTATATTCATGATTGTCTCAAAACCTGATTTTTGATAAACTTTCTCTACTTGTTCGTTTATTGGGAAAACCCAAAAACGTTCAACATTTTTCTTTTTTACTTCTTCCTGAATGTAATGGATAAGCTGCCCTATTAAACCTTTTCCACGATATTCTTTCAATGTAGCCACACTCTCTAGCCTTGCATTTTGTTCATGAAAAAATACACAAGCTGTTGAACAAGGAACTCCATCATATTTTAATAGATAATGTGTATAGCACTTTTGTGCAAATTCCTCTTTAAAGGCATTTTCTCGAATACTGCCACCTAACTCTTGGATTTGGCACTCGATCTCAATAGCAGCTTGCATATTTTTCGTTGTTACTTTTTCAATCGTCACTTTTGGATCAACAGCAATCTCAACATTTCTCTTCCATAATTGAACAGGACTCTCAAATTCCTCAAATCTAAAACCCTTTTCTTTTAATACAGTTAAAAATGCTTCCTGCTTTTCATAATTTGTTAAATAAAATCTTGGAATAATGTTCTTGCTTTGATAAAAATCAATGACTTCATTTATGATCTCTTCTGTATTACCTTCATATGATGAAAGATTTGCATGATTCGCATCATAATAGGTTGGTTGATTTTCATTATAAAAAAGATAGCCCCAGCTCTTCTCAAGCTTCGTTGAAAAAGATGATAGATAAGCTATATCCAGTTGATGAATATATGTTTCGATCATAATATATTCCCCACGTTCCATTTAAATTAAGGTGTCGCTATCCTCATCATATAGCTTTTAATAGAAACATTCTACTGATTTTTTGATCACATCACTCATAACTCCTTATTAAAGCTGGTATAATTTAAAGCGTTATCAAAGGAGGAATCTTCATGTCTTTTTTACAACAAGTTTCTCAATCTGAGAAAGCACCGATTAAAACGCGTTTCTTTTATGGATGGGTGATTGTCGCCATTGCTGCGGTCAGCGTTTTTTTCTCAGGACCTGGCCAAACTTATTCCATATCTCTTTTCATTGATGAATACATAAAGGACTTTGATTGGAGTCGTTCGACAGTCTCTTCTATTTATTCGGCCGCCACTTTACTTGCAGGACTTTTACTATTTCTTATTGGTCGTTTAATCGATAAATATGGTCAGCGAAAAATGGTGGTTATTATTTCGATTATGTTAGCTATCGCATGTTTTTGGAACGCAAATGTTACTAATATGTTTATGCTTTTTGTTGGATTTTTTCTTATCCGTTTATTTGGTCAAGGGTCCATGACCTTGCTACCCAACACATTAGTCGCACAATGGTTTATCAAATATCGGGGACGTGCCTTTAGCTTCATGGCAATCGGCGGTTTTATCAGCTCTGCCTCCTTTCCGATTCTTAATGCTTGGCTAATTAAACACTATGATTGGAATACAACATGGCTTGTTTGGGGGACTTTACTAGTAATCTTCTTTATACCGCTTGCCTTTTTCTTTATTCGCAATAAACCGGAGGACATCGGGATGTTACCCGACCATACTAGTATTATAAACCAAAATCAACGTTCATCTGGTGAGAATCAACCTGAGCTCGAAGAAAATTGGACACTGCAAGAGGCAAGGAAAACACTCTCCTTTTGGCTCCTGCTTTTTTGTGTGGCCATTCCCGCTTTAGTGAATACCGGGTTAACGTTTCATCTTGTTTCAATTCTTGGGGAGGGTGGAATAAAACCAACAACAGCGGCAATGATTTTAAGCTTAATGGCCATTATCGGCTTTCCTATTTCCTTTATATCCGGCTTTCTTCTAGAACGAGTAAAGGTTAATATTTTGTTAGCAGCTGTTTTTATTGGTGAAGTGATTATGATTATCCTTCTTCTGTTTACTGATAGCTTTTTAATGGCTATCATTTTCGGAGTAATCTGGGGAATTACCGGTGGACTTGAACGAATTACACTTGCTGTTGTATGGCCATCCTATTATGGTCGGACACATATTGGAAGTATTAAAGGTCTTGCCATGACTGTAATGGTCATTGGCTCAGCTTTTGGTCCCCTCCCTTTTGGTGTAGCCTTTGATTTTTTCAAAGGTTATGAGGAAATCTTGCTATTTACTTTGATATTACCTATTGTCGCAGTAATTGCCTCTTTATCTGCTAAGCAACCTGTAAAGAAGCAACTCACGAACTAAAACATCCCTCCTTTTACGGGGGGTTTTCACTTATTTTTCACCTTATCATGCTAAAATACGTTAAAATGCTTTCTTGAGAGGAGTTTCATAAGTGAATTTATTATTAGCCGAAGATGATGTAAAGCTTGGTGAGCTTACTACATATATGTTAAAAAAAAAGGGAAAATATCAAGTTGATTGGGTGGAGAATGGTGAAGATGCTTATGACTATGCAATAGCTTCACACTATGATGTCATTATCTTAGATTGGATGATGCCTAGAGGAGACGGAATTGAGGTTTGTAAAAAGTTACGTGTTGAAGGTTATGGTGGGGCCATTTTAATGTTAACAGCAAAAGATGCGATTCAGGACAGGGTGATGGGACTTGATGCAGGTGCAGATGATTATCTTGTTAAACCTTTCGAAATTGAGGAATTATTAGCGAGAATAAGAGCATTAGGTCGCCGCAATTTTTCTCCAATACGTGAAGAAGTTCTTAAACTGGATGAACTTATTCTTAATCGCACAAGTCAAACACTTCAAGTTGATCAACAGATTGTTCAATTAACACCTCGTGAGTATCAGCTACTGGATTTATTAGTGCAAAATAAAGGACAAGTTCTTACACGAGACATTATTTATGATCGAATCTGGGGAACCGAAACAGATGTTTCCTATAAAACGATAGATGCAACAGTAAAGCTGCTTCGTAAAAAACTGTCTTCATTTGGAAAAGGCGATTGGTTGCAGAGCATAAGAGGAGTTGGCTATAAGCTTGAAACGTAATAAAAGAGATCTATTTATGAAAACACAACAAAGCTTAACGGTAAAATACAGCTTACTTATCCTTCTGTTCTTACTACTGTTTATTACCATTTTATATGCTATTGTGTATGTATGGTCAACAACAGCTGAGAAAAATGAATTAAGGGAAATGGCTCTTCAAGAGGAGGACATCATTGAACAGCTTCTTTCATTTAACAATGGTCCTAATACTCGTATAGATGAATCACAGTTTATGTCAGTAAACAGTAATCAACTCTTCTTTTATGTTGTAAATAATCGAGGAGAATTAATTTTGCAAAATGAGCAGCTCTCTTTACTTAAAGGTAAATTTCTTCCTTTAATAAATGATTGGCATCCTAATGATGAGCAAATCAAGACAGAGGCCGTGAACATTGATGAGAAATTTATCAGAGAAAGTAGAGGTCGAGATAAAGAGGAATTTTCAGCTTATACTCCTAAGGAGCAAAATCTGAAAGTCATGATGATTGCTATGCCAATTTACGATCGTAATCAGCTAGTTGGATATCTTTATATCGGTCAAAATATTACGGATTTATCAGATCTATTAAGGGGTTTAATTATTATCTTGGGAATCACTGCACTTATTTTTTCTGGTATTGCTTTTTACTTTAGCCGAGTTATGTCAAGACGAGCAATGGTGCCGATCAGCACAGCATTTAGAAGGCAGCAGGAATTTGTCGCAGATGCATCACACGAGCTCCGAACTCCGTTAAGTGTCATGATGTCTTCTCTTGACATCCTTGAAATGGAGGATGATCAGAGAAACAATATGTCCTCAAGGATGATCGGCAATCTAAAGGATGAGGTAAAACGAATGACAGGCTTGGTTGGCGATCTCCTTCTGTTAGCGCGCTCTGATACAGATGATCCACACGCGATTTCATTTGAGGTTTTTGATATACAGCCTGTTGCGGACCGAACTGTGCAAGCTTTTGAGCCTCATGCTCTTGAGAAAAATATACAGCTTGAATTTGAAGGGGTGTCCTCTCTTACAATTTTCGGTAATAAAGAACGAATAACTCAGTTACTCTACATACTTCTTGATAATGCTATAAAATACTCACAGCAAAATGGCAGGGTTCAGTTATCGATTTCCTCTGAAAAGGATTCTGCCGTCATTTCTGTTTCAGATGATGGGATTGGTATGGATGAAAAAGAACTCCCACATATCTTTGAACGCTTTTATCGAGTTGATAAAGCAAGAACAAGACAGCATGGAGGTCATGGACTAGGCTTATCCATTGCGAAATGGATTGTTGATCTACATAATGGAAAGATTTCTGTTATAAGTAAATTGAATGATGGAAGCACGTTTATCGTGAAATTACCTTTAAAAAGCAGCATGTAGGGTGGAAACTCCTGCAAGCTGCTTTTTATTTATTTGACTAAAATCCCCCCCACTTACCCTGCATTGTAGTCTTGATGGTTTATCCACGATTCGATTTGCATAAAAAAAATTCCTCTCGGCTCTATTTTTCACCGTCTTTTCACCAAACTCTATTAAATTAATATTCATAGCAAGGCATGACACATCAAAAGGAGGTGAATGGATATGAAAAAGAGTCCTTTATTTTGGATAGGATTAAGTATTCTAGCTCTCGTTTCTGTCACGATTGTATTGAATGTAATTGGTCATTTCTTTCATACCTTACATTATATACAACCACATATGGGATATGGACGTGGTGGTGGATCTCATACTTTTTGGTTTTACGGTTACCTAAATAACCTGAATTTCTTGCCCTTCCTTTTTCACATAGGATTAATGATGATTGGTTGGTGGATTTGGAAAAAAGCAGATGGTAGAACCGTCAAGAGGTGGGTTGGAATTCTTTTGCTAACGATTGGATTGTTTTCAATCCTACCATTGCTTTTAGCAGTTCCAATTTTATTCATTGCCGTTTATTTCACTACAAAAAATAAGAAATCAACTGCAGATTACAAGTATGAGCCGACTATTTTTACGTACTCAACTTACCCCTCAACAAATAACATTCTTGATGAATGGGAACGCTCGACTAAAAAGGAGGAAAACAAATAATGGGTATTTTTAAACGAGTAAAAACGATTGCTTTAGCAGATATGAATGATGTGTTGGACAAGCGGGAGGATCCTATTAAAATGGTCAAGCAATATAGTAGAGACCTTGAAGTTGAGCTGGAGAAAGCACAGGCTGCATTAGCGAATCAACTTTACTTAGAGCAGAAGCTTGAGGCTCAAATTAAACAAGTGAAACAGACAATTGAAGACCGTAAAAGACAAGAGCAATTAGCTCTAGAAAAAAACAATGACAACATGGCTAAACTAGCGATTCAAGATCGTCTAGATTCAGAAAAGCAGCTAGCCCTTTTAGAAGATCAATTTTTGTTCATTCAAAATCAAACAAACCAAATAAAAGCTCAAGTCATTACTTTAAAAGAAACTTATGCAGATCTAAAAAATCGCCAGTCCTTATTAATCTCTAGGGCAAATGTTGCTAGTACAACAAATACAATTAATAGTAAAGTCTATTCTTTTCAGTCTAAAAATATTGCGAACGAATTTGCTAGAATGGAAGACAAGGTCTTACACCTAGAAGCTGTAGCAGCAACACATGATTACTTATCAGAAAAGACCGCCCTATATGAAAAAAGCAGTTCTATTGAAGTTGAAGAAGAATTTCTTAAAGCCAAAGAAGCACTGAACAAAAAAAGTGAGTAAAAGTTACAGGGGCCGCTATCGACAGGCCCCTTTACTTTTTACAATTACAGTACATCATACCCCTGATCTTCAATAGCATCCTTCATCTTATCTTTCGTTACTTTTTCCGGATCAAAATCAATACTTACTGTACCTCTATCCAAATCCACCATTACAGTAGATACCCCTTCTAATTTACCTACGCTGCCTTCTATGCTATTTACACAATGTTGACATGACATTCCCTCTACTTTAATTGTGACAGTTTCCATCTTGAAACACTCCTTATTTTTTCATTAACCTTCCAACTGTGACTAACAACTCATCAATAATTTCCTCGTCACCATTTTGAATTTTTTCAACAACACATGTACGTAAGTGACCTTCTAATAGCAATCTCCCAACACTATTTAATGCCGATTGGGTTGCAGAAATCTGAGTAATCACATCATCGCAATAAGTATCTTTTTCAATTAGTGCCTTGATGCCTCTAATTTGTCCTTCAATACGGTTCAAACGAGTAACTAAATTTTTCTTTACTTTCTCTGAGTGATGACTGTTCCTTTGTTCATTAAGATGACACGAATCCTGAAAATCATTCTCTGAGCTCATCCAATCTCCTCCTTATGTATCTTATTCTATTATACCCCCAGGGACTATACAAATCATTTAGTTAATCCCTTAGCAAAAGTCTATATTAAAAGGCCGACACCATTTGTGCCCGCCTTATCTTATGTACTATTTTTTTGTTTGTAGCTGCTTATCTAAATAAAACGTTCCGAATGGGATAAAGGCAAGCAACACAGCCCACAATGCCCATAGGATGGACCACCCTTTTCTAAACTTCACAATTGCCACCATAAGCAGGTAAGCAATAAATAGAAATCCATGGACTGCGCCTACTAACGTAACTGCAAATGGGAAGTCTAAGAAATATTTTAAAGGCATAGCGATGAGTAAAAGAACCAAATATGAAATCCCTTCCAAAATTGCTGTTAAACGTAGTAACCCTAAAGAGGTATGAAACATTCTCTCAACTCCATTTTCTACAACATAGTTCCATTATACATGTCCTTAGGAAAAATAAGGGTATTAAGTTTGACAATTTCATAACATTGCTTGTTCTATGGATAAAGAAATTTTTCCTTTTCCATACTATAAAGGGAGGTGTGTTTCTATGAACTTTTTACATAAATATGGTATTGAGAAACAAAGTGAAGGTGTTATCCTCACTCTTTATGTTTCAGATTTTGATACTGAGTTTGCAAATGAGTTAGGAACATCAGGTACAGCAACACATCAAGATGAAATCAGTGAGTATGCAAAGCAACGGTTTCCTAATTTAAAGATTAATGCCATCAAAATCGTTGCAGGTGGAATACTTATAGGGATGTTCTCTTTTACATCTTTAACACAATCTAAAACAACTGTTAAAGCTGCAACTCAAGATCATACTTTGCTAAATACTCTAACGTATTCCGTTAAAAGTGGTGACTCATTAAGTCTTATAGCAAAAAAGTACCATTTAACAACAAATGAAATAAAATCATTTAATCAATTAACAACTGATACCATCAAAGTTGGACAAGTATTAATAATTCCGCTACTTAAATATGATGTAAAATCAGGTGATTCACTTTCGGGACTGGCAAAGCAATTTGGAACAACAATTGATCGAATTAAACAACTCAACAGCCTAACATCAGACGTGATCTACTTTGGACAATCTTTATATGTTCCTGTATCCGATACAGTATCAACTTTGCCATCGTCTACAACCAATAAGTCAGAAACAAGCACCTACATTGTTCAGTCAGGTGATTCTTTGTCAGTAATTGCTAAAAGGTTTCAAACAACTGTCTTATCTATAAAAGAAGCTAATTCTTTGACAACTGACATCATTAGAGTGGGACAAACATTAAATGTACCAGGAAAAGCAACTGAACTCCCACCAGTAACAACCCAACCATCACAAGAAATAACAAAATATACTGTGGTGAGTGGTGATAGTTTATCTGTTATTGCAAAAAAATTTAATACTAATGTGGAGGCTATAAAAAAACAAAATTCTTTAACAACAGATATCATTTATCTTGGTCAATTGCTACTCATTCCGTCATCAAGTGAAGCTAAATCAAGTGAAGCTAAGTCAACTGTAGAAAATGAAACAGCCTCTGGTACCTATAAGGTTGTGGCTGGTGATACTCTTTCCGGTATCGCAAAAGCATTTGGGCTATCAGTCTCCTTTATAAAAGAAATAAACAACCTAACATCTGATACGATTTACTTAGGGCAAACTCTACAATTAAAAAAGCAGCCAACAACGATTAACTATGTAGTTAAAAGTGGTGACACTCTTTCTGAAATTGCTAAAGAGCATGGTACGACAACAGAAGAAATGATTAGAATAAATCATTTAAATAGTACAAACCTTGCTGTTGGTCAAGTTCTTACCATTAACAGCACGAACGGGACCGCTTCTGCAACACCCGAAAGCTCCATTACTTATCGTACACATATTGTTCAGTCAGGTGATAATATTTGGAACCTTAGTGTAAAATATGGCATACCTCAAGCAGAGCTTTTAAGAGCAAATAATCTAACAACATCAAGTAGATTATCAATCGGGCAAAAACTAAAAATTCCTGTACATCAAATTGCAGTGCAAAATACAGTTAGTGAACGACATGGAGAATATTTAACGTGGTGGACAGAGGCACAATATGTTTTTCCTATTGGCAAGGTTGCAACAGTCATTGATTTTCAGACAGGCAAATCTTTTAAAGTAAAGCGTACAGTTGGAGCCAATCATGCTGACAGTGAAACACTAACAACAACTGATACAAATATAGCCAAAAGTATATGGGGAGGCTTTAGCTGGTCCACACGTGCTGTAATCGTTGAAGTTGACGGCCGTAAAATTGCTGCAAGTATGAGCTTTTATCCCCATGATGTAGACTACGTACGAAATAATGGCATTAATGGGCATTTTGATATTCATTTTAAAGACTCCACAAGACATAAAGATGGTAAGATTGATCCTTACCACCAAGAAAAGATCCGTATAGCTGCCGGTGTTGAATAAAGATAACTAATATACCGTTGAGCTCAAGGCATAGAAAAAAGGGGCCTAATAGCCCCTTTCCATTAATTAGTACCAGCCATATCCATAACCTGGATAACCCGCACCATAACCTGCACCGTATCCACCAGTGAAGCCACCAGCTCCAACAATAATTAAAAGAATAAATAAAACGACTAGTAAAGCAAAGCCGCCGCCATATCCTACTGTACCACTCATTCTAGTTCACCTCCAGATGATTTACCTTAATACAATATGTAAAACGTCTAAAAGTGATCTAGGCATTTGACTAGTAGTCTTCTTTTGCTTCTTTAACTTTAAACTTATGAATCGTGTTCTCAAGCTCGTGAATTGTTTTGGATAAAGATGAGGCAAGATCGCCCAATTCCTCAGCTGCAGCTGCTTGTTCTTCCGTCGTAGCCGTTACTTCCTCCGTTGTGGCAGAAGATTCTTCAGCTACTCCGACCATTTCACTGATTGCCTTTTCAACTTTTTCTTTATTACTATTAATTTTGCTGATTGACTCTTCAATATAATCAATTTCATTTATGATTGAGTCGGTACCAGATAAAATATTTTCAAATGCTTGTTGAGTATCATGGATGGAAGTCGATTGCTCCTTAAATAGTGCAATCGTCGTTTTGACAAGCTCAACTGATTGTTTCGTTTGACTTAAAATACTAGTAATAACAGTTTCAATTCGTAAAGAAGAGCTTTTCGTTTGATCAGCAAGCTTACGGATTTCCTCAGCTACTACTGCAAAGCCTCTACCTGCTGCTCCTGCTCTTGCAGCCTCAATACTTGCGTTTAGTGAGAGTAGATTGGTTTCTTCACTTACGCTCTTAATCATTTCGACAATGTCCTTAATCTGGGCTATTTCTATATTTAATTTGTCCATCGTTGTGTCAACCTGGCCAATATTTGTGCCCATTTCTTCACTTTTCTTTGTTAATTCTTTAATCGTTTCGATTGACTGACTACTTAACTTTTTCGTTGTTTCAGTAATCGATGAAACTTTAACCATATTTCCTGCTACCTCGTTGATTTCACTTGATAGCTCCTTCATTTCACGATTTGTTTTCTCTGAATAATCAACCTGACTAACTGCTCCTCTAGCCACCTCATCAATTGCTGTTGCAATTTGTTCTGAGGCGGATGCAGATTCTGAAGCGATACGTTTTAGATCATTCGAACGGTTAACAGCATAAGCAGAAACCTTTTTATTTTCTTCTATCATGATTGTTATATTATCAATCATATTGTTAAAGCTCGTTCCAAGCTGACCTACTTCGTTTTTATATAAATAATCCGCACGATGGGTAAGGTCTCCCTTTTCAGCTTCCTTCATAATCTCGACGATTCGATGAATTGGTTTAATCATGCTTCTTGCTAAAAAGATACTAACAAAAACAGATAATAAGACAAACGCAAAAATAATGATATATACCAAATAAAGTACGTTTTGAATTTCTTTCATTAAATAAGATTTAGAAGTGGATACTGCTACATTCCAGCCATTTTCAGTTTCTTTAATAGAAATTAAATTGTCTTGTGCATTTTTATGATCTTCAAATTTTGTTCCGATTAATTCTTCTTTATTACTTGAAATCACCATACCATCTTCGTTGAAGATCGTTATTTCTCTCGAAGAGACATCAAGGTCACTTTCAAACACCTTTTCAAAAAGTGTTCCATTAGCAACAAGGATTAGAGTTCCCGTGCGGTTATACTTACGAAATAAATATACGTTTTCGTAATTACCATCTATACCTGACTTCCAAAGTACACCTCTTGATAGATTTTGAACTTCTTCCGAAAGAGTAGAATTTATACTCTCAATATTAGTATCTTTTGCATGACCCTCGTCTCCAAAGATCGTTTTTTCCTCATTAATAAAAAACATGGCTTTTGCATTGTTATTAGTTGAAGTAATGCTTAGAAAAAAGACTACCGCATCTTTATGCAAAAGGAACTTCTCATAATCTGTTAATCCTTCTACTGATTCAAATTTTTCCATTAGCTCTAAATTTGAAAAAGGCACTAACGTTAAATTTTCAATCTCTTTTAATGAGTTATTCACATTTTTTGTTACCTGTACACTAATATCTTCATTCATAGTAGAAACTTTATCTTCAATTGTATTCCTCGATACAAAGTAAACAACGTTTCCAATGATCAAACTAGGAATAATCGTAAATAAAAGCAAAAACATGATAATTCTTGATTTAAGTGTCATCCCATTCAAAAAATGAGGCGTTTTTATTACACTCTTTCTCTTTTTCTTGGAAGCTTCTTCTCTTGATGACGTCCGCTTTATTCTACTCTTTATTCGTTCCATCATCTCTTTCTCCCCCCTTCTTAATTTAAATTGTTAGGAAAAGACATGTAAAATTTATTACAAAGACAAAATTCCTAATCTTTTTCTAACAATTATGTATTCGCTTTCAATTATACTATATTTCGACCAAATTTTTCATAATATTTTAATATTTTCTCTCTTTTCTAGGAGAATTATCATGGTTACGCTTAAACTTACGCATAACTGTCTGTAGTACTCTATTCCTATAAACAATTGTAGAATACTGTCGATAAAATCTAATATAAAACATTTTTTGGGGGGATTTCTTTGTTCAATCATCTTAGATGGAAAAACACCAAGATTGGAGGCAAGTACTTTTACGTATTTTTAGTTGTCATTGTTACCTTTCTAGTTTCAATTTTTATTACGTACGGATTGCTTAATAAAACAAGTCAAACAATTGACCATTCATTAGCAAAAAATGAAATAGCTTTATATAGTTCAGACTTGGCTTCTCTTTATCATGAGAAGTACAGTCAAATTCCAGAATATTTACTTCTTGCTGATGAAGAAAGACTAATGAATTATTTAGAAGACAGCCGAACATTTGTTGACATTGCAAAAAAGTTAAAAGCTCAATTAACAAACAAAGAACAAATTGACATTTTTAATAAAATCATCGAAAACAATCATAAATTAGATGATTATTTCTTTAGTACGATTGTACCGAATGTCCAACAAATTAATTCAGAAGAATTTAACAAGCTACAAGGAGATGCTAGCTCATTAAAAAATGAAACTAGTGAATTAAGCGAACAGTTAAAAACAATCGCAACAGAATCTAACAGAACTTCTTTAACAGAATCACAAAATGCCATATCTACTACGATCAAATTATTAATGATCTCAGTCGCCGTAGCGATTATCGTTTCAACTATCTTACTCATTTTCATTAGCAGAAAAATTTCATCACATTTAAATCAATTGGTTTTAACAAGTGAAGAAATTGCAGGTGGTAACCTAACGTTTGAACCTCTAACGAATGATGGAAATGATGAAATTGGAAAGCTGTCTCAAGCAATTAATCACATGGGTAGTCGTTTAAGAGAAATGATCTTAGAAGTTTCTCATATCGCTTCAGATGTTGATCATCAAAGTTCCGCGTTTGCTGAATCTGCCTCAGAACTAAAACAAGGCAGCACACAGGTGGCAAATACAATTGATGAATTAGCCTCAGGTGTTAACAACCAAGCAAACGAAGTATCAGATATCTCTGAACATATTAAGGAATTCAGTAATCGTTTAATTGAAATGAATCAGGACGGAAGCAAATTGGTGCAGTTTTCCGATGACATGTTAACAGTATCTGTAAACGGCGATCAGCAGATGAAGAGTTCTTTAGAGCAAATGAAGCTTATTCATATGATCGTTGAACGATCGGTTGAAAAAGTGAAAAACCTTGAATTGAAAACGGAATCAATCACAGAGCTTGTTACAGTCATTAAATCAATTGCAGAGCAAACAAATCTTCTCGCACTTAATGCCTCAATTGAAGCAGCAAGAGCTGGAGAAAGCGGGAAAGGCTTCGCTGTTGTAGCCTCAGAAGTTAAGAAACTCGCAAACGAAGTAACAGCTTCAATTGAAAACATTACTTCTATTGTTACTAGTATTAAAGAGGAGACAACATCAATATCAAATGAACTAAATAGTGGGTTTCAAAAGGTAAATGAAGGAACGGAACAAATTGAAGTAACAGGTAAGTACTTCTCAGATATTAAGGAAAAAGTTTACGATATGACAAATCGTGTAAAAAATATCTCATCAGCTTTTCATTATTTTGAACAAACAAGTCAAGAAATCAATCAATCCGTTGAACAAATTGCAGCCATATCTGAAGAATCAGCTGCAGGGTCAGAGGAAATCTCTGCTGCTATCTTCGAACAAACGCAATCAATTGATACTATTTCAACAAGTGCAAGCACGCTATCAAAAATGGTGGTTCGAATGAATGAGATGATTGGTAAATTTAAGGTTTAAGTCAAACTAAAAGATGGAGGTCACAAGGTGCTTAGATACTACAAAAAAACAAGCTTAAGTCTGCTCCTTTGTTTTGTTGTACTCATAACTACAGCCTGCTCGTCAACAGAAAAAGCAACATCAACAAAAACAGCAGGTAAACTTATTACAAATGACAATGTCCCTTACGTTGGATTTTTATTAGATACTCTTGAAGAAGAAAGATGGTACAAAGATAAGCAATTATTTGAGGAACATATTAAGTCATTAGGTGGACAAGTAAAAACTCTTGCAGCCAATGGTCATGATGCTGTTCAACTAAAACAAGCTCAATTGTTAATTGAAGAAGGCGTTGATGTTTTAGTTGTTGTCCCACATAATGCAGAAGAAGCGGCAAAGATTGTGGAACTTGCTCATGAAAATAATATAAAAGTCATATCCTATGATCGACTTATTACTAAGAGTAACCTAGATTACTATATTTCCTTTGATAATGAAAAAGTAGGTGTTTTACAAGCAACCGAAATTGTAAAGAACACCTCAAAAGGGAAGTTTGCGTATATTGGTGGTGCAGAAACAGATAATAATGCTATTTTGTTTAGAAAAGGCGCTATGTCAGTTCTACAGCCATTAATTGATAAGGGAGACATTACCTTAATAGCAGATCAGTATACAGATGGATGGGATCCGAAAGTTGCTGAACAAAATATGAAAGAAGCATTAAAAAAATCAAGTAATCAAGTAGATGCAGTGGTTGCTGCAAATGATGGAACTGCAGGTGGAGTTATTTCAGCACTAGAAGCTGTCGGGCTAGCAGGCAAAATCCCCGTTTCAGGACAGGATGCTGAATTAAACGGTATTAAACGTATTGTTGAAGGCACTCAAACGATGACGGTTTACAAACCGATTAATGTGATTGCGACCCAGGCAGCGGAAATGGCGTTTAAGGTTGCTAAAGGAGAAAATCCAAAAACGGATACTACCATTAATAATAATAAAATAGAAGTTCCTACGATTCTATTAGAGCCTACTGCCGTAACGAAGGAGACAATTGATTCAACTGTTGTGAAAGATGGCTACTTAGCTAAAGAAGATATTTATGGAAAGTAAGGTTATAGGAAACTTTTTATAATCAGAAAGACGCTGGTGACCTGAAATGTAAAGCTACCAGCGTTTTTTCTAATTTTTATTAAACTGCAATTGTACCTTCTTGCTTCTTAACTTGATTTCTTTGCTTTTTTGATTTTCTAAAATAAAGAAGCTCATAAACAACTGGAATCACTACAAGAGTTAAGAGTGTAGCTACACTTAGTCCCCCAATTACTACAATGGCAAGACTTGCAGAAACTAAGTTTCCTGACTCTGCTTCTTTAAATAGTAGTGGTAGCATAGCTGAAATAGTAGCTACTGCTGTCATAATGATTGGTCTCATACGAATGGTTGCAGCTTCAACTACTGCATCACGAATAATCATCGTTTTCTCATTTTGCTTCACTCGATCAAGTAGGACGATCGCATTTGTTACAACAATTCCGATTAACATAAGTGCCCCAAGTAATGCTGTTACATCAACGGAAATACCACTAATCATAATTCCTAGAATTGCACCAATTGCAGCTAGTGGAAGTGAGAACAGAATAGCAATCGGTGCACGAATTGTTTTAAACGTAATCACCATGATTAAGAACACAATTCCAATGGAAGCGAGCATTGTCATAAATAAGTCATTAAAGTCACTTGCTTGGTCTGCACTAGCCCCGCCAACAAACACGTCAATATCATCTGGAATGTCTATTCCTTCTGTTTCTTTATCTCCAAAAATCTTACTATTTACTTCAGTAGAAATTTCTGAAAGTTTTTCAGGATTTACATTAGCTGTTACCCTCACATATTGCTCACCATCTTTATGGAATGTGCTAGTCGGCTCTTCAGTTTGTTGAAGCTGGGCAACCTTCGAAATAGTTGTCATTCCGTTTGCTGTCATAATCGGAACTTCAGATAATTCTTTTTCCGTGTCAGGTGTGTAAACAGGCTCAAGCATGACCATTGTTTGTTGATCATTCACTTCAATTGAACCAAGCGGCGTTTGATTCAGCATAACAGCTGCCTGTTGAGCGATTTGATCAGCCTTAGCCAGACTAGGATCAACAACAAAGGAATAAACAGTTTTTGTTTCATCCTGGTTCGATGAAACCTTTTCAACTCCATCAATATCCTTAATTTCTGCAGTGATCTTTTCTGAAAGATCCGTTAATTCCTCAACATCCTCACCAATCACATCTACGGTAATCGATGTAGAACCGCCACTCATCATAGATGCTTCCGTCACTTCTAATGTAGCATCTTTATATTCTTCTTTCTGTGTGTTCACCTTGTCTATAAATGCTTGCATATCTGCATCTTCTTTCAGAATTGCCATAATCTGAGTTTGGGTTGGATCTCCTACCTCACCATATTTTGCAGAATCCGCTGAGTTCCCAAGTTGTAAATAAACATTTTCAAGCTCATTTTGTTCCATTACAAATTCTTCAAGCTTTGCCGACTCTTCTTTTACTTTTTCTATTGGTGTTTCATTAGGATATTTTAACGACACATAAACATAATCTGCTTTTGTTTTATCTACAGAGCCTTTAGGAAGTAACATATAACCCCCGATTGACCCCGCGAACAGAATAAATGATGTTAAAAGAACAACCCATTTATGATTCAGTGACCAAGTTAAAAATCTAGTAAACTTAACAGAAGGTTTGTGCTCTTTCATTTGTGCATTCTTTAATAATCCTGCACTCATAACCGGAACAATTGTTAAAGCAACGATTAAGGATGCTAGTAATGAATAAGTGATTGTTAAGGCAAATGGTAATAGGAAATCTTGTAAGCTACCTCCTATTAATCCCATCGGTAAAAAGACAGCAACTGTTGTTAACGTCGATGAAGTGATGGCAGATCCTACTTCTTTCGTTGCATCTATGACCATTTTGACTGAAAACTTCTCCGTTTGTGCTCTTCTAAAGATGTTCTCTATCACAACAATACTATCATCTACTAAACGCCCTACCGCAACTGCCACACCACCAAGTGTTAAAATATTTAATGTAACACCCGATTGCGCCAGTAGAAACAGTGTAAAACCTAATGACAATGGAATCGATACGATTGTAATTAATGTTGAGCGTAAATTACGTAAGAAGATCATTATAACTATTGTGGCAAAAAGTGCACCTAATAAAACTTCTTTAATCATACTGTGAACAGATGATTCAACCATATCTGCTGAGGCTAAAACAACGGTTGTTTCCAACTGATCATATTTCTCGTTAATTTCCTCTGATACTTTCTCCGCTTCTTTACTGATCGTTACAGCATTCGATTGACTGTCTTTTGTTATAACAAATGTTAAAGCATCAGATCCATTTACTTTTGTAAGATTGTTATCTTGTTTTTCTATTTTAATTTCTGCTATATCTTTTAAAGGAGCACCTATGATAACTTCTGTATTTTCTAGTTTTTCAATTGTATCAACATCACCAATCACTTTAATGTTAGATGCTTTTCCATCAATAGTGTTCTCAGCAATGGCTGCTGAAACAATCTGTCCCTGAAGCAATGTCATCACACTCTCAATGGACACCTGCTTTTCAGCCATCTTTTTCTCATCTAATTCAACGGATACAAAAGAAGGAATAATACCGTTTGTTTGAATATCTGCTACACCATCAATGTTTTTAAAGTAAGGAACAATTTCATCTTGTGCATATTGTATGGTTTCTGGATTAATACCCTCGTCAAATGTTAAAGCAATGTATGATACCGGAATCATTGATGTATTAAGTTGGACTATATTGGGCTTCATTACATTCTGAGGTAATTGAACATTCGCCAACGCTTCCTCAATTTCACGCTTTGCTTCTTTTTTATCAACACTAGATTCTAGATGAATATCAACTGATGAATAGCCATCACCAGTCGTTGAAAATACATTTTTTTTGCCATTTACTCCGTCTATCGCATTTTCTATTGGGGTGGTAACTTGATCCTCCATCGTGCTTGCATCCATTCCGTTCCCCATCGTTACAACTGAGATAAACGGCTGATCTGCTGAGGGTAAAAATTCCATAGGCAAGCGAAAATAACTTAAAACTCCCATCACTAAAATCAACGTCGACATTAAGAAAACAGCTGCTTTGTTTTTAAATGACCATTTTGTAAACCATGACATAATATAAAACTCCCTTTTCATATTTTTGGTGAATACGAGTAAACTCTCTTAACTCCTTCCTACTCATAAGTAAAATTCGTCTTATCCCGTTAGTTACTACAGTCATTATTTTAATAACAAAAAGTGGAAGCGTTAAATGACCTGAGGTGTAAAATCATCTACGACTTGAGACGTATTATGATTAAAAATAAAAAAAGACAGACGAGTGTCTGCCTTTTTCAACGCATTGTTATATTATTTTTTTCTAGGGATACTAAACCCATTATCAAAAGAAGTAAATCCGATTTTCGGATAATATTCCATTGCTTCAGGAGCAGAAAGCAATAAAAGAGAAACCTCTTCCCCAATTTCCTCTTGTAATAATTTTATAAGATTCTTACCTATTCCAGCTTTTTGATGATCTTTATCGACTGCAAGATCTGATAGATAGCAGCAATAACTGAAATCTGTAATCGCTCTAGCAACACCAATGACTTGATTGTCTGTTCGTGCCGTTATGATAACATCTGCCTGTTCGATCATTTTTTGGAGTCGGTCTAAATCATCAACAGGTCGTCGTATTCCGGAAGCTTTAAAAACTTGTGAAAGCTCAGCTGCACTAATTTTGTCATGGACTTTGTATGTATAATTCATCTACATCTCCCCTTTGTGTTTTTTCTAAGTATATAATGAAGCGAATCGTTATAAAAGCGGTTTTTGGGAAAATTTCTCTTTAATCGGTTGTGGGGATACTTACTATTCGGCGAGGTTTGTAGTGTTAGGCGCTTTGAAAGACAGGAGAAATCAGCTCAAATAAGGAAGTATTTGTACATGATCTTGCTGGCGAGGGATATGTTTGTCTGGATTGAGGCACTGTTTCGAGACACAAGTTTGATCCTTCCAGCTCTGCTTCCTGTCTCGATACTGCCACTATCGAGACTCATTTTCTCTGCTCGCTCTGGCTTCTGTCCTGATTCACCTACTATCGAGACTCATTTTCTCTGCTCGCTCTGGTTTCTGTCCTGATTCACCTACTATCGGGACTCATTTTCTCTGCTTGCTCTTGTTTCTGTCCTGATTCACCTACTATCGGGACTCATTTTCTCTGCTTGCTCTGGTTTCTGTCCTGGTTCACCTACTATCGGGACTCATTTTCTCTGCTTGCTCTGTTTTCTGTCCTGATTCACCTACTATCGGGACTCATTTTCTCTGCTTGCTCTGGTTTCTGTCTCGATTCACCTACTATCGGGACTCATTTTCTCTGCTTGCTCTGTTTTCTGTCTCGATTCACCTACTATCGGGACCCATTTTCTCTGCTCGCTTTGGTTTCTGTCTCGATTCTGCCACTATCGAGACTCATTTTCTCTTCCCGCTCTGCTTTCTGTCCCGATACTGCCACTATCGAGACTCATTTTCTCTTCCCGCTCTGCTTTCTGTCCCGATACTGCCACTATCGAGACTCATTTTCTCTTCCCGCTCTGCTTTCTGTCCCGATACTGCCACTATCGAGACTCATTTTCTCTTCCCGCTCTGCTTTCTGTCCCGATACTGCCACTATCGAGACTCATTTTCTCTTCCCGCTCTGCTTTCTGTCTCGATTCACCTACTATCGGGACTCATCTTCTCTGGCTCGCTCTGGCTTCTGTCCCGATTCCCTCACTATCGGGACCCATTTTCTCTGCTCGCTTTGATTTCTGTCCCGATTCTGCCACTATCGAGACTCATTTTCTCTTCCCGCTCTGCTTTCTGTCCCGATACTGCCACTATCGTGACTCAATTAACTGCTCGCTTCTGTTTTTCTGTCCAGAAACACCCACTATCGAGACTCATTTTCTCTCCCCACTTCGATTTTTGTCCCGATTCTCTCTGTTTCGAGACGCAATTTATTTAGAACAATTCCTGTCCCCATAGAGACTGTAAGCAATACTAGTCCTATACAAACAAAGCCCCCTTTTTAAAACAAAAAGGGGGCTTTTCACCTTACATTATTTATTCTCTAACACCTTAATAAATTCTCTCATATAGTCCGGTAGATCAGGTGGACGACGACTTGACACTAGGTGACCGTCGACAACAACAGGTTCATCAAGCCACTTAGCACCGGCATTTTCCATATCATCACGGATTCCAGGTGTGCTTGTCACAGTTTTTCCGTTCAAAATTTTCGCAGAGATTAATACCCAGCCAGCATGACAGATTTGACCAATTGGTTTTTGATTTTCTTCCATATGCTGAACAATCTCGATTACTTCCTTAAAGCGTCGAAGCTTATCAGGAGCCCAGCCGCCCGGAACGAGTAATGCGTCATAATCGCTTGGATTAATATCTTGAAATTGAAAATCAGAAGTAGCCGGAACACCGTATTTTCCTTTATAAGTAAAGTTCGCATCTTCACCTGCTAAATGAACAGTGGCTCCTTCTTCACGTAATCGATGAATTGGGTACCAAAGCTCCAAGTCTTCAAAATCTTCATGAACAAAGCTTAGTATTTTTTTGCCTGAAAGTCTCATATCCTTTCCCCCTTCTTATACATAGTTTCACGATACCTTAACAATCCAAATAAAACAAATGATTAAACTAGACATCCATTTCGATTAACAGGCTTGCTGTATGTTGATCTGTAATTAACACATTGGCATATTTCCCTTTTAGTGCTCCGTATATAGCTTCCAGTTTTTTGGATCCACCCGCAACCAATATTGATTTCTCTTTTTTGGCTAATTCGTGGAGTTCTATACCGATTGTTCGATTGTTTAGACTTTCTACACAAATCTCACCATTTTTATCAAAAAATCTAGAACAAATTTCTCCAGCTGCTCTTGATTGAATTAAATGTTGGTCTTCCTTTGATAGATATTCAGCTTGTAAAAGAACAGAGTCTACAACAGGTGTCCCAACACTAAATATGGCGATATTTGCCTGTTTACCAAGGTCGAGAATTTTATGAATATGTCGATCAGCTTCAATTGCTTGCTTTACTACAATATGATCTACAATTGCTGGTAACGGTAACAAAAATGTTTGGGTATTATATGCTTCACCAAACAAATGAATGATTTCTGACGCATATGTCTTTGTCTCTGAATGGCTAACCCCGCCATTCAGCTGAACAATTGTTGTATGGCTTAAGGGTCTTTGCTTCAGTCTTGTTGCAACTTCATAAATTGTCGTACCCCATGATGTTGCAATCACATCATAATCTTTTACAATTTTGTTTAGATAGTCAGCTGCAACCTCACCTAGCTGTTTTTTTATATTCGTATTGTCATGTTCAGACATAGAGACAACAATCACTTCTTTTAGGCCGAACTTGTCTCTTAATCGTTCCGTCAATTGTTCACCAGCCTCTACAGGATTATGGATGGTAATCTCAACAATTCCGGAATCCTTCGCTTGTTTTAGCAATCTGGAAACAGTTGGTCTGGAAACGTCTAATTTTTTTGCAATCTCTTGCTGACTATAATCTAATTGATAGTAAAGTCTAGCAGCTTCAATGATTTTATTAAGCTTATCTCTTTCCATTTTCTGCACCTAATTAATTAGACTTTTTTTCTTGCGACAATGACATACAAGAGGCTGACATCCATTTCCGTCAGTCAGCCTCTTCATGTTCTATCTTATTCTTGGATTAACTTTTTCACACGCGCTACTACGTTTTCAACTGTAAAGCCGTATTCAGCTAGAATACGTTTTTCAGGAGCTGAAGCACCAAATGTATTGATTGCTAAAATATCTCCTTCGTCTCCAGTGTAACGATCCCAACCAAGTGGTGAAGCCATTTCTATTGCAAGACGTCTCTTCACTTCTTTTGGAAGAACAGAACGCTTGTATTCCTGAGATTGTGCCTCGAAGCGATCCCAAGCTGGCATACTCACAACAGCTGCTTCAATACCTTCTTGAGCTAATACTTGTTGTGCTTCTATTGCTAAACCAACCTCTGAACCTGATGCTAGTAAAAGAACGTCTGCTGTTTCTTTATTAGCTGGTGAAATCACATATGCTCCTTTTTTCACACCTTCATAAGCTGTTTCGTTCGTACCTTTGATTGTTTTTAAGTTTTGACGAGTTAACACAAGCGCAGTTGGAGTAGATGTTGACTCAATTGCAGTTTTCCAAGCTGCTGCTGTTTCATTTCCATCAGCTGGACGTACAACAGAAAGATTAGGCATTGCACGTAATGATGGAAGCTGCTCGATTGGCTCATGTGTAGGGCCATCTTCACCAACAGCAATACTGTCATGTGTAAACACATATGTTACTGGTAAGTTCATAAGAGCTGCAAGACGAATAGCTGGACGTAGGTAATCTGAGAATACGAAGAATGTTCCTCCGAATACATGTAAACCACCGTGTAATGCCATACCGTTTAATGCTGCACCCATTGCAAACTCACGAACACCGAACCAAATGTTACGGCCACTGTAATCTTCACTTGTGAAATCACCGCTACCGCTAATTGTTGTTTTGTTTGAACCTGCTAAGTCTGCTGAACCACCAAAGAATGATGGAAGACCTTGTGCAATTCCGTTTAACACTTCACCAGAAGAAGCACGAGATGCTAGGCTTGAGCCTTCTTCATAAACTGGAATGTGTTGATCCCAACCTTCTGGAAGCTCACCACTCACTGCATGTTTAAATTGTTTTCCTAACTCAGGAAATTCTTTTTCATATGCAGCTACTAGAGAATTCCACTCTTCTTCTTTCGCTTTTCCAGCTTCATGAACAGTTTTGTTGAAGTGGTCATAAACTTCACCTGGAACATGGAAGTCTTCTTCAAATGTCCAGTCGTAAGCTGCTTTCGTTAATTTAATTTCATCGGCACCTAGTGGAGAACCGTGAGAAGCTGATTTACCTGATTTGTTTGGTGAACCAAATCCGATTGTTGTTTTTACTTCAATTAATGTTGGACGATCTAAGTCTTGTTTCGCTTGTTCAATTGCTGCTGAAATTTCGTTCAAGTCATTTCCGTTTTCAACGCGAATAACTTGCCAGCCTTGTGCTGTGAAACGTTGTTCAACATTTTCAGAGAATGAGCGATCAAGGTCACCATCTAATGAAATATCGTTTGAATCATATAATACAACTAGACGACCTAGTTTTAAGTGAGCTGCTAATGATGCTGCTTCAGAAGAAATACCTTCCATTAAGTCTCCATCACCACAGATTGCGTAAGTATAGTGATCCACTACATTATATGAAGGCTTGTTGTAAGTTTCAGCTAAATGACGCTCAGCCATTGCCATACCTACTGCCATTGCAATACCTTGTCCTAGAGGACCTGTTGTTGCATCTACACCTGGTGTGTGACCAAACTCAGGGTGTCCTGGAGTTTTGCTTCCCCATTGTCTAAATTCTTTTAAATCGTCCATTGTTACATCATAACCTGTTAAGTGAAGAAGGCTGTAAAGTAACATAGAGCCATGACCTGCTGAAAGAACAAAACGATCTCTGTTAAACCAGCTTGGGTTTGATGGATTTACATTCATAAATTTTGTCCATAATGTGTAAGCCATAGGAGCTGCACCCATTGGCATTCCTGGATGTCCTGAATTAGCCTTTTCAATCGCGTCGATTGACAAAGTACGGATTGTTTCAATTGATAACTTTTCTGTTTGTGTTAATTCACTCATTTTATTCCCTCCGATTGTTTCAATTCACTTATAATGACTTTATTATCTTGGATAAGTAATTGACCTGATTTGTGATTTGACCTAACCCATTCTACAACTGATCTCTTTAATTGATTAGCAAGAAGTCGATCAACGGCAGTAGGATAAGGCCCACCACATTGTGACTCATCGATCACAACAGCCTTCCAATCAAGATCAAACTCTTCAAAATGCTTTCCTAATTCCTCTGGGTCTACAGAGTTATCCATTACAAAAAAGGTGTATCCTTCTTTATTCGCTTCCTTGTTCCTAATATGCTGTTTTAATCGATTAATCACATCGTCGTTCACTTGATCCACAACCTCTGCATCTACTGCTAATGCTGTGTCGTTTAATAACCGTGAAGACTCAAATCCAGGTATTTGCACATTAAAAACGCGAACCTTACCATACGATAATGAACTAGCTGTATCCCTAACACTTTCAATGCTTTCAACAATTGAATTTAAAGCAGTATCATAACCTAATGTTGCTTGTGAACCATTTATATTATTGTAATAGCTAATTGGTACTACTAATAATTTAGATGTAAAATGGTCCAGATTAGCTTTTGTGTCCCCTAATAAAATAACCTGATCAAGCTCAGATAATTCACTCGCAATCTTATCTAGCTGTTCGTTCCATATATTAATAGAAAATCGATTCAATCTATACCGATTAAAGCCAAATGTATGAAGTGAATTTCTGTCAAGTTCAGTTTGTTGTATTTTTTTTGCTGAAGCATTCCATTCAATGCCGTAAACCTTATCCCCTTGACTAGATGCTTCTTCTACTAGGGTACGAACGATCTCTGTTGCACCTGCTGAAGCACAACCAAAATGAACTACACCTATCTTCATTATCGTTACCCCTTCTCAAGAAATTTCGTTCAACTCATAATGAACATTTGTAACAATGACTAGTATACACGAAATAGTTGTAAAGATAAATATATAAAACACTAAATTATTAGAAATTTTACTTTTTCTATATTGTAAACGCTTTACAACGCATTGAATTCTTATCACTTTAAAAACAACAAAAAACCGACCTCTCTATTTAATCTACGGTCGGTTTCTTTTCATTTATTGGAAGTGTTATGATAAAAGATGTTTTATTCTTATATGACTCACAATATATCGTTCCATTGTGCTTTTCAATCAGAGATTTACACACATATAATCCAATTCCTGTGCCTAGACTCTTAGTCGTATAAAAGGGCTCAAAGATTGCTTCTTTTGTTTCTTCCGGAATTTCTGGTCCATTATTTGTAATGTTAAACAAGATAGAACCCTGCCTTGTTTCACTTTTAATACATAGTTTACGATCTATTGAGTTATTATGTTTTAAAGCATCTATAGAATTTAAGATAATATTCACTAATACTTGTTTGATTTCATCTTTTACTGCAACGATTGTACAAGTAGGATCTATTGTCATTGATAACTTAACATCACCATCGACGATGCTAGGATAAAGAAACGCTGTGATTTCATCGAAAAGCTTCTTAACCACTATTTCTTCTTTCTGCTTATCAGCTACTTCCAACTTAGAAGCATGTAAGAATTGAGTGATTCTAAATTTTAATTGATCAAGCTCATGCTCTATAGTGTCCATATACTTTAAAGCGGGATTTTCATTTTTCAACAACTTTACAAAGCCCATAACTGATGTAAGGGGATTACGGAATTCATGTACAAAACTAGAGGACATTTGCCCAAGCAGGGATAACCTGTCTTTATGAGATTGATTAACAAACACCATTTTCTCTTTTATCTCAATATCTTTTAGTTCAGTATATCTAGTAACAGCATGATAACAATAACGATCAAAGTGATCATTTATTTGGTTAATAATTGGTTGTAAATCGTTAATTGAAATTCCAGATTTAATAATATACTTTATTACCGTGCTTCTCCCAACATTTACATTGTAAACAAACTCACCAATATTACTCTTACTAAGGACCCGTTCCTTCGCCACTCTATAGGCTAGCTCTTTTATCTCTTCATCTTCGATAGAGCTTTTCAATGATTTCTTCACCAATAAGTACATTTGATGTCCGTTCCCACTCACTCTATCTTTAAAAATATCATCTTCGCGTAAAATGATGCTTTCTTTCCATAATGATAAAAAGTCCTCTTCTGTTTCCTCAAGAAACTTAATTAATTTCTCTACAACAGAAAGAGTCGATCCAGACATAGAGTTCAATATTTATCACCGCTTTCAATGAGTCAAAGGCCTATATAAAAAATTAGACAAAAAACGATAAAAACCCTTTCTATTTTTCATTTTTTTTTAAGGATGATTGATTATTTTTGATTTTAATTTAATCACACCATAATCCAAAGGGAATTTTGTCTTATCCTTTCAATAGGTCATTTGAATGAGATTAAATGATGATTATCAAATGACGCTAAAAAAGAGCATTGAATATTCAATGCTCTACGCTTTACATATTACTTACCCTCTAATAATCCATACTTTCTCCTGAACCTCTGGAGAATTTTCATCCAGCCTGTTGCAAAGAGTAGCAAGAAAAATACATTTGAGATAGCATGAGCTAAATCAAAATATAAACTTGCTCCATAATACGCCAAAATCTCCACTAGTTTTATTTCATCACCGAGACTAACAAAATACCATAGGTTCATCACCCATCCGAATAATATCCCTGTTATAAATCCAAAGATTGCTCTTCCAATTGGTGACACTTGTATCCATGTCCCGCGTAAAAATCCAGCACATAACCCTATCATTCCCCAGGCATACATTTGCCAAGGAGTCCATGGTCCTTGACCCAAAAATAGGTTCGAAACCAAAGCAGCAAGTGCACCAACGACAAACCCACTTTCTGCTCCGAAAACGAACCCTGTAACAATGATCACAAACGTTGTCGGCTGCACACTTGGAATTGAAGCAAACGGGACACGGCTAACCGCAGCAATCGCTGCAAGAATGGCTAAAATAACAAGCTCCCTTCCCATAACCTTTCTTCGTTCAAAACGAATCATAAAAGGAAGGAATGTACCTAGCATAAATAGTACACTAACAAGAAGAAATTGCTGCTCCGCAATGAGTGTTCCGCAGAGTAGGATGAAGGTGATGATTAAGACAGAAATTAGTAGTATTATTTTTGGACGTCCCAAGACAATCGAGCCTCCTCAACCGTTAAGGCATCAGGAATATGACTGCCTCTTGTCATTCGATTTACGACCGTTGTATAAAATGCATTTCCTTGAAAAAAACGCTTAGAAGGGGCTTCTGTTGTAATAGACCCTTGAAACATCATGGCACATCTTGTTGAATAACTTGCCGCAAATTCAATATCATGTGTAACCATTACGATCGTTAAACCTTGTTTTTGTAGTTCTTTTAGCAGCTCTCCGAATTGCTGTTTAGAATCTGGATCAAGCCCTTTCGTTGGTTCATCCACAAGAAGTAAGGAGGGCTGTGGCAACAGCACCCCAGCTAGGGCCGCCTTTTGCATTTCCCCTCCACTAACGTCATATGGATGCCGCATTAAAAGATGCTCTAGGTTAAAAAGATCGAGCAACTCTTGCATCCTTTTTTCTCCAGCATTTACATGATGATATAAAATAATCTCTTTTAGCTCATCTTCAATCGTATCTTGTAGAAAAAATAACTTAGGGTTTTGTGGGAGAAAGCCTATTTCATTAGGAAGTTGTTTTTTCACTTTTTTACCTTTGTAATAAATTGAACCTCTCTGTGTTCTAGCTAAGCCTGCCATCACCTTTAAGAGCGTAGATTTTCCAGTACCATTAGCTCCGACTATTGTTAGCCATTCCCCTTCATATACGCTTAGGGATAAGTCATTTAATATTTTGTTCGTGTCCTTCGAATATTGGAAGTCAAGGTGCTTTACCTGTAAAAGTACATTTTGGTAGGGTATATTCTCTGTGGTTTCATTTGTAACTTTAACTTGCAAATTATTTAACCACTTCTTCCCTTCCTTAACAGACAAGGGGATCAAACCAGAATGTTTTTCAGAGCTTTGATCTAAAAATAATCTTGCAGGGCTTGGTAAGTAATTGTACATCGCATGATTCTTATCTAGTCCAAGCCTTTGAATAACACTACGCGGATGATCAAAGTAAAGCATTTCACCTTTATCCAACACCATTGCTCGGTCGGCAATCGCAAATAGCTCTTCTAACCGATGCTCTGCAATAATAACTGTGATGCCAAATTCTTCATTCATCGTTTGAAGCATTCCGATAAACTCTCTTGCTGCAACAGGATCTAATTGAGACGTTGGCTCATCAAGTAATAATACCTTAGGCTCCGTTAACAGAACAGCCGCTAAGTTAACAAGCTGCTTTTGTCCTCCAGAAAGCTCATATGTTTTTTTATCAAGTAAACCTTCTATACCGAAGAAATGGACAATCTCTGCTACTCGCTTTCTCATCTCTTCTGTCGATACTCCCATATTTTCTAGCCCAAAAATAAGTTCTTCTAAAACCTTGTCCATCACGATTTGATTTTCTGGATCTTGAAAGACCATGCCGATCCTTTTTGCAGCTTCTTCTGCTTCAATAGTTGAAAGGGAGTTATTCTCTATGAAGAAATCACCTTTTTTTTCTCCGTGTGGAGCAATTTCTCTCTTAATAAGCCGGAGTAAAGTAGATTTTCCACTTCCAGATGGACCACAAAGAACGATAAATTCCCCCTGTTCAACTGAAAATGAAACGTCCTTTAATACAGGTTTTTTTTCATCAGGGTAAGTAAAGCTTATATTTTTTGCTTCCAAAAATGCCATCGAACTGTATCCCTCCCCTCAATAAATAGTGGGATGGCAAGATATAGAGTGAAAACGCCAAGATAAAACCATTCTCTTCCTTGGATAACTGGTGATTCTAAAATAGGATAAATGCTTAACACCCCATCTCCCAGCCACCAGCCTGCTACTGCTACACTTCCTATCAATAGTAACGTAAACAGTACAAGCCAATCTTGTATTTTCATTTTAAAAGGCGTATATTTGCTTCTTTTTTTTAGACCGTACCCACGTGCGGCCATAGAATCTGCGGTTTGAATGGCTTCCTCTAAAGACCATGTTAATAAAATTTGTATAAGTAAAATACCGTTCTTTGCACGAGTTCGAATTTTCCCCTCTGAAACAGACAAACCCTTCCCTTTTTGTACCGATTCTATTTCTCTTAATCTACGTTTTAACAATGGCACAAATCTCATAGAAAGCATCGTTAGTAAAGCCCATTGAGGAAGTATCCTAGAGAAAAGAAATAAAAACTTCTCAGCTGTGATCACAAGGTTATACGAAGCAAATAAAACCAATAGCGTAAAGATTGATAATGCTAAAATCACTCCCTGTATAATTGCCTCTAACATGACAGGATTATGATATAAATAAAATAAAATATGAGTTCCTCTTCGATTGATTAAAGGATTAATAATTAGAAAGAAAATAGATAGAAAAAACATCATAACAAGCCAGCTTCTTAATGTTTTCCCCTTATCAAGCTGTAAATGAAAAAAAATGAACAAAAGAGCTGCAACAAATAAAAACACCGGATGCTTATAAAGCATGACCAGTGCTGCTGCGCCCACATAATAAAAAAAACTAACAAAAGGATGAAAGCTATGAATTCCTCTATTCATGATCAATTAATCCTCATTATAATTTGTTGTATAAATCCACTGAACAGTATCACCATTAGTGACTGCAATAACACCTGCGCTTCGGTTTAACGTCGAACCATTTCTTTTTACAGTCCAGCCACTAAATTGACCTCTGTCAAATTCAAATAAATTATCAATACCCTCCACATACGCAGATGAACCGCTTCCTGTTACACTAACAGGTATACCTTTTTGTTTTAAGATCGTTAATGTCACATCCAAAACTGTGTTTCCTTCACTCATCACAACCTTTGTAGCAGGAAGAATGGTTCCTTTTTCACTATCACCTACAATTGAAATGGTAACCGTAGGCTTTGGTTCTTCCTTTTTCGGTGGTGGAGTGGTTGATTGTTCTTTTGTAGCAGTCGTTGTATCTTGTCTCGTTGATTCATTTGTAGCTTTTTTTGTTGTTGTTTCAGTCTTTTGAGTAGTGCTTTGTACTTTTTCTGTTTCTTTCTTTTCAGAAGTGTTTGTTGTACTAGTCGTTGTATTAGAAGACTTGCTTTGTGATGATGTAGAAGATGGTTCTTTTGTTTCTTCTTTTTTATCTTCTTTAACAACAGCCGTTGTTTCTTCTGTAGTTTTCTCTTCCGTTTGCACTTCTTGTTTATCTTCCGATTCGACTTCTTTTGTGGAATCAGCTAGTTGTTCAGCTTCTTGATCACTCTTATCGTTTGACTGCGTTTCCTCACTTGCTTCTTCATTTAATACCGGTGATACTTCGTCTTTTTCACATGCTGCAGTAAAGAATAAAATTGTTGAGAACACGATCAGCAGAAAGGTTTTCATTTTTGACAAAGCGTTACACCTCCAATTGTTTTTCTAATACGATCATCCATAAATGGGAAACGCCCCTCCAAATGGAGAGGGCATTTCATTTCGTTATATTTCATTTCGTTATTGTTGTTGTCTTTTTCTAACATACAAACTAGTTATTCCTATAATAAGTAAAGCAAGACCAATTAATGCCATGTTATAGCTTTGGGTAGCAGTATTTGGTAGAGGATAACCTTTCGTTTTTTCTGGTTGATCATTTTTAGTCGTACTAATATTTTCAGATGTATCTTTATCAACATCGTCCTTCACTACAACAGGAGTTTCATTGTTGTCAGCAGGAGTCTCTGTGTTTTTCTTTTCAAGATTTAGGCTATATAAAGATCCTTTTCCATTTAAAAATAATTGATACGCAACAATTCCTCTATAGCCTTGATCTGTTGTAAATGAGTCACTAGTGTCTCCACCTTGCCAATCAAAGCCACCATCATTATTTTGGTAGGAAAGCAAAAAGTCGATTAAACTAACACCGTCTTTTGAGAACAGACTACTATGTGAATCAATTGATAATGCCGATAGCGCAATAACTAGTTGTGCAGCTGTTGAGCTGTTATCAATTTTTGAATTTTTGTATTGAGCTGATAGATATTTTACAGCTTCATCTACGGCACTCTTCACATCCGCGTTTGATTCAACATATGGAGCAAGTGCAGTTAATACCATAGCCGTTGTATCACTGTCACTCGTTGCTTCACCACTCCATGTCCAGCCACCATCATCGTTTTGGTTCTTCAGCAATTCATTGACCAATGCTTCTCGCGTCCATTTAGCTGAAGATGGAACTTCAAAGTTAGCACTATCTAATGCAATAAGGGCATAAGCTACCCCATTTAATCCCTGCTTTGTTACATTTCCATTATAGATAGCTTGAACAAGATTATACCCTTCGATATTTGTTGGATCTTCACCTGCTGCTAAAGCACCCAATGTTAGTCGCTCATAATCTGTAATTTTTGAAAAACTTCCTTGACGTTCGGTTAATTGTTTTTTCAAGTTTGCTAGATAGCTAGCCGGCAATGTTTTTCCTGCCTTTTTCAAAGCCACTGCCTGCCAGTCTCCAACCTCTTGTTTTAAAACATATTGACTCGCTGCATTTATTGCATTATTAAGGGCAGCTTGATCAAATTTCTCAACTGGCTGTTGTTCCTCTTCAGGTTGCTGCTCTTCCTCTGTAGGTTCTTCTGCCGGTGTTTCCCAAGATTCATATTTTAATGTTACTTTATCAGCTTTTTGAAGCTTGTAACTGTCAACTCCAACTGATGCCATCTCATCATTGACATAAAATGCCCAATAATAAGTACCTTCAGCAGCTAATCCTCCGATACTTGTAATCATCACGCCATATTCAGATGTTTCATATTCGATGTTTTCTTGTCCGTAACCAATCTTTAATAAATCAAATGCAGTTGGTTGATCAATGAACGCAATTGATGAAGGCTCAGGTAAAATCACATGATCTTTATTACCAACTATTTGCAGTGACACGCTATTTTCAGAAGGCTTTGTCCAATCAGTATAACGAAAGCTTATCTCGTCACCCTCTTGTACAACATAACTGTCTGCGCCAACTTGTGCTTGAACACCATTAACATAAAATGCCCAATAATATGGGTCGGTTGCTTTTAATCCGTTAATACCTGTGATAAAAACTCCATATTCCCCTTCAGTATACTCAATCTGGCTCTCGCCAACAGCTTGAACAAGTACATCAAATGCAGTTGTATCCTCTGCAAATGTATAGTTTGTTTCATCTAGTAATAGTTCATTGTTATTCCCAACAACTGATATTGTTTCCCCTTCTGCAGCAAATACAGTTGTCTGAAAGGTGCTAACGAATAAGGTAGAAACGAAAAGGACAGATAATATAATATGCTTTACTTTGTTGAACAACGTGTTCTCTCCTATCTATAAAAATTTATTGAGGCAAAAAAAAAGCCTCTATGTAAGAGGATTGCAGTCGTTAAGAAAAAAATGTCTTTTCTTAACACCCTCCTATCCGCGTAGTACGAGGTAAAAAAATAGGCAGGTCTCCTGACTTATGATCAACATCCTCACAGCCTTCCCATCTTATAGACAGTGGCAAATTTGTAAAGACTCTCATTTACAGTGGCGGGACCGCGCCGGACTTTCACCAGACTTCCCTTTTCATGATAGGATAATACTACCAACCTATTTTTATCATATTCATTTTAACTGTTTTAATCATAGTCTAGTATGAAAATGGTGTCAATATATGTAGGAGTCTGCATATATATGGTAGAAACTACAAAAAATCCATTTTTCCTTTCATTCATATAATATAGCGTTATTTATTCCCTGGTTGACTCAAAAAGAAAAAGCCATGATCTTTGAATCATGATCATGACTTTTTCGCTTATTTTGTTTCTCTATGCACTGTATATTTCTTTAATCGTGGGCAATATTTTTTAAGTTCAATTCGATCGGGGTTATTACGCTTATTTTTTGTTGTAATATAATTCCGATCACCAGTTTCTGTACATGCTAATGTAATTTTTACTCTCATTAAGATTTCCTCCTTGGAAAAATAAAATTAATTTTCTGCAGTAAAAGCTGGAAGAGGATCGTTAAAAGAAGACCAATCCTGTTTCATTTCATCGTTTGTTAATAAGCATTCATCTAGAGCTTTTTCAATCAATTCACGGTTCATGCCGATCCCAATCATAACAAGCTCTGTTAATCGATCACCGTATGTGTTATCCCACTTTGCTAATAACTCAGGTTCTTCTTTTAAAAATTGATCCTGCTCTGCCTTTGAATAAGAAGCAATCCAATTTCCTGCTCCCTGAATGATAATAGAGGGACCAGCCTGTGAGAGAAGTCCTGTTATATCATTACGTGAAGCAAGCCAGAAAAACCCCTTAGCCCTAACGACGTCGACAGGCCAATTTTCAAGCCAAGTCATAAACCTTTCAGGATGAAACGGTATTTTCCTCTTATATACAAAAGAGGTGATTCCGTATTCCTCTGTTTCAGGTATATGTTCGTGCATAAGCTCTTGTATCCACCCTGCGGATTGGCTAGCTTGTTCGAAATCAAAAAGGTTCGTATCTAAAATTCTTGTGATTGGTACCTTTGAAAAAATAGATTCAATGATTGTGGCATCAGGATTCAATTTATGGAGAACCGCTTTTAATTCATCTATATCTTCTCGCTCTACTAAATCTAATTTGTTTAATACAAGAATGTTAGCAAATTCTATTTGATCAATTAACAAATCTACTACCTCCCTTGTATCTGTTGGATCTATTGCTTCGTTACGGTCAAGCAGACTCTCCCCAGAGGAATAGTCAAGCCAAAACCGATAAGCATCTACAACAGTTACCATTGCATCTAGTTCACATATTTCAGTTAAGTTTGTCCCTAATTCTTCATCTATATATGTGAATGTCTGGGCTACAGGAATAGGCTCAGAAATACCGGATGATTCAATAACCAGATAATCTAAATGCCCTTGTTTCACTAATTTTTTCACCTCTATAATGAGGTCTTCTCTCAGTGTACAGCATATACAGCCATTCTGAAGCTCAACAAGATTCTCCTCCGTACGGGAAAATCCACCTTGTTTAATAAGTAAGGCATCAATATTCACTTCACTCATATCATTAACTATAACGGCTATTCTCCTATTATCTTTGTTACTTAAGAGGTGATTTAATAATGTCGTTTTTCCAGCACCTAAATAGCCACTTAAGACCGTTACTGGTATCTTTCTATTTTCCATGTCATCCTCCTACACAAAACAAAATGATTACGATTTATAATTTATAATTTTATGTAACTTATCAGAAAAAAACACAAAAAACAAATCGTAACAGTTACGTTTTATATATTATACTATCTTCCGTCGATATGCAATAAGTTTAATAAAAAAGTTTTAAAAAGAGAATTTCGGGAATAACATAAATAAGAAAGGCTGACACCTAAATGCCAGCCTTTCTGTTTCTATTATAAATTCACACGCATAACGCGACCATTAAATTTTTGTGCCCAGTAACCACTAGACATATTAGCGATTGCAACACCAGTCGAGCTTTGAGAACCAATGAATTTA
Source organism: Metabacillus litoralis (assembly GCF_003667825.1). Taxonomy (NCBI): domain Bacteria; kingdom Bacillati; phylum Bacillota; class Bacilli; order Caryophanales; family Bacillaceae; genus Metabacillus; species Metabacillus litoralis. Next base: position 3,243,945 of record NZ_CP033043.1, read on the forward strand.
CCGCCACCTACATAAATACCAACATGTCCATCTTTTTTATATGTATCAAAGAATACCATATCTCCAGGTTGCATGCTGCTTGTTGGAACTCTTGTACCAGTATTTTTAAGAATTTCCGTACTTGCTCCAACTCTTACTCCCACAGTTGAGAATGCCCAGCTTACGAATCCAGAGCAATCAAATCGACCATTAGCGATATCATAAGAATTTCTTCCGCCACCAAATACATAAACAGAATTTCCAATATATTTATAACCAGCACTAATTAAATCATTAACAGTACCGTTAGGATTTACAGGTGTGTCTTCAAATGTAACTGTATTATTTGAAGTACCTTTTGCCGTTGTAACAGAATTAGATGAGTTTGTGGTTGTAGCAGCTGCCTTTGCAGCCTCTTCTGCAGCTGCTAATGCTGCTGCTTTTTGTTTTAAGCTGTTAATTGCAGCTTCTTTTGCTGTTTTTTCATCTTGAAGTTCTTTTCTTAATTGATCATTTTGTTGCTTTTGTGCCAGGATATCAGCCTGCATGCCTTCTAAATCTGCTCTTAAGTTTTCAAGGTCTGAAAGCACTTCCACTTTTGCAACCTTCTTTTCATTTAACTCTTTTTCATCAGCTTCTTGCTGTGAGATCATCGAACGATCTGCTTCTACAATTTTCCCTACCGCAAGTGCACGGTTTAGAAAATCACCGAAACTAGTAGATCCTAGTAAAACATCGATATATTCAACATTCCCACCACTGTGTTGGTAAGAAATTGCACGTTGCTTTAAAATTTCTGTACGTTCTTTAATAGCTTCTTCTAGTTTAGCGATCTCAGAATCCATAGCGTTTATTTCGTCTTGAGAAGTTTGAATCTGCTCTTCTGTTTGCTTAATCTTAGCTTCGTTATCTTTTATTGCTGCATCAACGCGTTCACTTTGTTTCTTTAAATTTTCTAACTCTGCTTGTACTTCTTGTACATCCTGAGTATGATCTTTAATTTCTTTTTGAACTTCTGTACTTGTTTCAGCGTTAACCGAAGGAATTGCAAATGAACTGCCTAATCCAATCATGACAGCTAAATTCATGATAACTAGTTTCTTTTTCGACATTCTCTTCCCCTACTTTCGTTTCTCGTACATGAATCATTCTATGTATCTATTTTTATACAATACTATTTTACTTATTTAGCCACAATTAGAAGTATATCATCAAAAAATGACAAAACTATGTTGTTAATATTACATTTATATTTCAAAAGTAACAAAATGTAGCTTTTTTTCGCCTCAAAAAAGCACATTTACAACTGTAACATAGTTCATATCCTAATTCTAGTATTTATCTATTAATAGAATTAATAGGGCTAAAAATGTATAAAAAAAGAGATAAATTGATTGTAGTAGGTTAAAAGGAGGGAGAAAAGAAGTGTATCAATGAGGAATCTTACCTAAACTCAATTTAAGTTAGTTCTTCTCCTCTCCCAGATTGTGACAATTTTTTCACTACTTTATCCACTATCATGAAGCGGACACATGATTATTCTTCTTGTGTCCTCTTCATCACTTCAAATTTCTCTTCGGCCTTGTATTCACCATTCACTATAATATGTAGTATATGTTCTCCACCATAATGTTTTCTTGTTGATAAATCCCTAAAAGAATGTGTTTTTGTATAAATTTTTTCCTCTCCTGGTGAGATGGAAGTTTCGGATATTTTAAATGATTTTATCGAATGCTTTCCATTTGCTTTTACAAAATCGATCGCATATTCAAGTCTAAGCTTTCTTGGTTCTTTATCCATTGATATAACATGAAACGAAAATGTAATAGCTTCTCCTATTACCACTTTTTTTGTAACAGTTAAATTTGAGACATGAATATGCTCATTTTTCCCCAGATCAAATAATTCAAGTGCCTCTGGAACACCTTTCTTTAATAATGTACGTAATCCCGTTTTAACAATCCAATTCGTTCGATCATTTGTACCGAGCCATCTTTTTGCTAAATGAAGGACAAGCTCAGGATGATCTTTTGAAATATCATTTATATTATTGGCGACACTTTTTCTTACATATAGAGAAGGATCTTCCTTTAGATTTTCTAGTATTGGAAAGATGGGTGAAGGGTCTTTTTTCAAGTTTGTTAAGACAATCCCCCACGGAAGCCTTGGACGAGAACCCTCGCTTGCGAGCCTTCTGACATGCTCATTTTCATGTGAACTCCATTCTAAAAATTGCTCCATCATTTTAGGTTGATTTTCCATCACAAAAGGCCTTACTGCAAATTCGGAAGTTGAAAACACAGTGAAATACTCAAGTGCTTCCATCGATTTCTCCCAACTATGTAATCCATTAACCTCTACGTAATCCTGAAAAATGATACCACCAAGACTTCCTTGAAAAGAAGGAGCCACTTTTTTTAATAGTGCCACAGCTTCACCAAATTCTTGAGGTAAACTTTGAGATAAACTCAAAGTAATACGACGGACACGTTGTTTTAATGCCAGTTCATCCCAACCTTTTGCATAAACAGATGATAAAAATTCTACTTGATTAAAAAGTGGATCATATTCTTGTAATTCCTTACTCAGCTTCTTCATAAATTGTTCATTAAATAAAGCTCGAAGTTCTTCTGCCATGGATAACTCCTTCACCCTTTTGTTTGTTCGTATAAAAAATTATATCATGGAGATTTATTAGAGTTAAAATAAGTAAAAATGGAAGTCCACAAACAAAATAAAAAACAGGTAATCTTTCACCACCTGTCCTTACTCCATTCCATATTTAATTCGGTAAATCTTAGCCATTGCTTGAACCCGATCCGTAACGTTTAGTTTCTTAAATATATTTGTTATATGGTTTTTCACAGTATGAACACTTATATTTAAATAGCTGCCCACTTCCTGGTTGTTTAAACCTTCTAGTATTAAAAAAAGAATTTCTTTCTCTCTTGAAGTTAATTTTAATTCTAGAATGACGCTTTTTATATCAACAAGATCATTAATTTGTTGTTCATCAGCAAGTTCCATTTCCCCTACCTGTTTTAAATTAGATAGGTGATTCAGTTCCATTCTTGCTTCTAAATCAGGACTTACCTGCTGAATGGCCATTTTCATTTCATCATCAAGAAAAGATAGAGCTAAATTTTTATCTATTCTTTTAACAATTGTCTGGTAAATAAATGTTATCATTTTCACTTCTATACTTGTATTCACTTGTTTTGTAGAAACATCCATACACTTTTCTAACAAATGAAGTACTTTTGAATTCTTTAATTTACTTTTCAAGAACTCCAAGCGATATGTCATAACCTTACAAGCATTCATAAGTTGTTCCACAGATGTTTCAGGTATTGATAGTGATTGTGAAAGTTGTCTTACCATTTTCATCGCTTCTAATGTATTCAAGTAATTTTGTTTATTTAATTCCTCTAAACTAGAGTGAAGTAAATTGATTGTTTCTAAATGGTTATTATCTAGTAGTTCTTCATCGTTATTTTGCTCTATTTTGATGCACCTAGACAATAACCGAGCAATGATGTGTAGACTCATTGACACTTCTTCATACTTTTTTCTATCCTTAATTTCTACTGTTAATATACCAATACAATTCTTCTCAACATAGATTGGTTGATGAAAGACCATACTCTGTTCATTTATCCGCTTCAGCTGTTGAAGGTTGCTTCCTTCACTAATAAGCTCATGGCAAACCTTTTTATGCTCTTCAAGTAGTGGGTCATTCAAAGCACCTCTACTAATTGTTTCCCCATTTTCTACTGTAAAACTCGAGAAGTTATGATTGTTTATGTTCTGACAAAAATCAAGAACCTTGTACATGATATTTTTAACATCATCTGTATGAAGTGCAACCTCTAACAGGTCTAATAAACCATAAAAAGCAAGCTGCAGTTGTTTTTCCTGCTGTAGGGCTTCGTCACTTGCTTTCCGTTCTGAGTAGAGATAAACAATAAACTGAAGAATATCAAGCAGCTCTTGACTAATCATTCGGTCTTCTGTCGATCCGCCAAACATAAGACCTTCCACAATACCGTTTTTCTTTATAGGAAAAATAAATAATTGATTTGGATATAAGTGAAATTGTTGAAAAAAATCACTACGATTTGTAAGGCCCATATCGGACAAAAACATTTTTTCCCCCATAACAACAGCTTTCCCCAACAAGCCTTCCCCGATATAAAATGTATTTCCTTTTAATTTTTCAATACTCTGACCTTGTACAGCTTTGATCATAAATTTGGCATGATCTATTTTTTCTGATAGTCCAATAAAATCTATTCTATTTAATTGGAGAATTTGTGTAAAAAGATGAGATAAAAAGTGGTCATTCTCACTCAAATTCCCTTTTGACTGTCTTAAATGTGTTAAAATATCAATTACTTTTCTTTGAACTTGGGCTTGTTTTTCATTCTCCTCAAAACTTTTTATCACGAAGGAGATTGAATCTATTTTATTGACTAACTCTGTCTTTTCTTCTTGATTTATCGAAGTTATAGAAAGATCTACTAAGTTACTTTCCTTATTTCCTTCCAAAAATGGTCCTGCCACAAGTATATAGTTTGCTTTGGTAGAAGAAATAACTGGGGATAAGATAAACTTTAAATTTAATGTTTCTTCACTCCAAGAAAAAATAGTTGATTTCGAAATCAACTGTCCTGTGTTAATTATTTCTTTTTGAAAAGAATCAACATCGCTAACTTTATAGAATGGTGTTTCATCTACTCTGTTCACTGACATCAAAATTTGCCCGTCCTGATCAATAACGGATATCGGAAATCCACTGGATGTGGAGAATATTTGCAATAAATTTTTGAACATATTCATTTTACCAACCCCCAACAAAACACAACTCTCTACTATATATTTCGGTAAAAAACATCCTTTTCTTGATGGTAATTCTAACCACTTTATTTATATTGGCTATATTAATGATTGAAAATAATTTTCCGCCTCTTCTAGTGTTTTGTATAACCCCATAAAAGTATGAAATCTTACAATAGTAAAAATCTCATCCAATGGGGGATTTACACCTGATATAACTAACTCTTTTCCTTCTTTTTTTGCCTTTATCGCTGCATCCGCAATAACACCTAATGAAGTGCTATTTAAGTATTTTACGTTTTCTAAATCCAAGATAACATGCTGACGTGATTTTAATAAATGTGCTTGGATATCCTCTTTAAATGATTCATTATTCTTAATTGTAATTTCGGTATCCTTAACTTTTAAGATATCCACGAGTTCTTTATGAATTAACTCCACAATGACCATCCTTTCTTTATTAGTTGCTATTTCTACCAATATTTACAACAATGCATGTCTTATTTTATCGTACATTTTAAACAATGGAGCCTGTTCATCTGATAATCCAGCTTCATCAATCACTTTTGGCATACCATAGACAACACATGTTTCTTTTGATTCAGTAAGGACTAGTCCTCCTAGTTGTTTCACCTTCCGACAACCGCGCAACCCATCATCACCCATTCCAGTCAAAATGACAGCGAGCAATCGTTCTTTGTATAGATGAGCAGCTGATAATAATGTAACATCTACAGAAGGCTTATATAATGTTTCCATACCTGCTGAAATCTTTAATTTTATTTGATATAAGTTTCTTTCATTTTTATAAATTGTTGTCTGTAGCCCCGCAGGAGCAATGTATACTGTACCAGGCTTAAGTATTTCATTATGCTCTGCCTCTTTTACCTTAAGGTGACATAATGAATCAAAACGATCTGCCAAAGGCTTCGTAAAGCCTGGTGGCATATGTTGAACAACCACAATAGGAAGGTGAAAATCAGACGGAAATTTCGTTAGTATCGTTTGTAATGCTGACGGTCCTCCTGTGGAAGTACCAATAAAAAGAAGGTCTTTGCTCATTTCGATCATTTCTTCTATGTGCACTTTATTGTCTGGAACAACTTCTTCCTTTTGTATCAGGACTGGTAACTTCGCTGAAACTGCTACAAGTAATCTTTGATAAAAATCGTCAAGAAATTCAGAAGATGTATGATTAACTAGTACCTCTTTTATAACAAAATCTACAGCTCCTAATTCAAAGGCTTCAAGTGTAGAATCTGCCCCATTGCTTAGCATTACAACTGGTACTGGATTTTCATTCATTAATCTTCGTAGCGTTTGAAGTCCATCCAATTCCGGCATTTCAATATCGAGTGTTACAATAGAAGGCTTTAGCTGCTTTACCTTTTCGATTGCATCCAACCCGTTTCTTGCTCTTCCAATGACAAAAAAATCAGGGCTTGCCTCTATTAAAGTGGAAATAGTTTTCCTCATAAAAGCAGAATCATCCACAACTAACACTCCATATTTCCCATCCATTTTGTTACCCCTTTCGATAGTAGAAGGTCCCATCTGTACTGATTGTCTCAAAACCTATCCCCATTGTAGATATGTTTTCTGCATGACCTAGAAAGAGAAATCCTCCTTTTTTAAGTGAGTGATAAAATGAGGTTGCCACCTTTTTAACCGTTTCAGCATCAAAATAAATTAAAACGTTCCGGCAAAATATAACGTCATACGAACCTTCATTTCTCATATTTTCTTCATCAAGTAGATTTAAGTACTTAAAAGTGATCATATCTTTTATGTCCTTTTTCACACTATAATGAGTTTCAGTTTCTTCAAAATAGGTGTCAAGCCATCTTTGAGGAATCCGTCTAAAGGATAGTGATTTTTTATGGTACATTCCGTTAGTGGCTGTTTGTAGAACCTTTTTATTTATATCTGTTGCTGTGATCGTGACCCTATCCTCTACTGAAATACCGAGCTCTTTTAACATCATTGCAAGAGAATACGGTTCTTCCCCTGTGGAGCAGGCAGCACTCCAAATTTTTATTGGTTGTTCAAGTACTCTTTCTTTTTTCAGTATTGGTATTACTTTATTTTGGAAAACATGGAGCTGTTTATCTTCACGATAAAAATAAGTTTCATTAATCGTTAACAGTTCTACAAGAATATCCCACTCTTTAGGGGTTTCCTCTAAAAGACGCATGTAACTCCATAATGTTACATTTAATTCTTCGAGCCGTTTTGAAATTTTTGCTTCTAAAGAAGAAATATTATTCAAGTAATTTAATCCACAATACTCATAAACTAATTGAGCTAATTGCTTTAGCGCAAAATTTTCCATAGTGAGTATCTCCCTTTTCCTAATCTATTGATGCATAAATAGTATGAAGGGTCAGACACTTTTAAACAGTGTGATAGAATATATTCAACTGTAAGATCTGACCCTTATTTTACTATTAGTTTACTGACTGAAGTGTACGTTGCATGTCCTTGTTCGTATCCTTGATGGTTGATGATAGTCTTGTTACTCCATCAATATCTTTCGCACTTTGCTTAAACATAGCACTAGTTTCATTCATTACTTTTTCTAGCTCAAGAATTTCATTTAATTGTAGCTTTGTTGCTTCAGTTATTTCTTCAGATTGATTTTTAACAGCCTGAATAAGCTTTACAACATCATCACTTTCTGTAGTCAATCCTTTTGTTTCTGTCGTAACAATTGTCATTTGATCCGCGATATTGGCAATACTCTTTGTAATGTCTTTGATCAGTGCCGTTTGCTCTGATGTTGATTGGGTCACAAGTTCAGCTTGATTTGTGACATCACTTGTAATTGAAACAATTGATCTAGTTTGTTTTGTTTGCTCTTCAATTGCTGAAGTAATTTGGAGCATTTGCTCTTTTGCAGATCGGATATCATTTGTAATTTCTTCAGCTCCACCTGCTTGTTCAATCGTAGCATTTGTGACCATTTCTGCTTGATTTGCCATAGATTGAGCAGATTGCACTACGCTTTCCGCTTGTTTTGCTTGTTCAACCGTTGCAACTGTTACTTGTCTTACTTGTTCACGGGCTTCTACAACACCTGTGATAATTTCTTCTACTCCTGTTACTTGTTCTTTTACTGATTCTGTTACTTGATTTGCTTGGTTCGTAATGGATTCAACTGCATTTACAACATCTTGTGCTTTTTTCGCTTGCTCATCAGTTGCTAACGTGATTTGTCTCACCTGTTCACGGGCATTCGTTACACCTTTAATGATCTCTGTTACACCAGCTTTTTGCTCAATCATTGCTGTTGTAACTTGCTCAGCTTGATTTGTAACATTTGCCATTGCTTTTACCATCTCTTCAGATTGCTTTGTTTGTTCAACTGTAGCTGTAGTAATCTGCTTCACTTGCTCACGAGCATTGAGCACACTTTTGATAATATCTTCTACTCCAGCAGCTTGTTCTTTCATTGAATCTGTTACTTGTTTTGTTTGCTCAACCATACTACTAACTTCAGTAATAATCATTTGAGATTGTTTTGCTTGTTCCTCTGTTGCTACTGTAATCTGCCTTACTTGCTCTCTTGAATTACGAACACCCTCGATTATTTCATCCACAGCAATAGCTTGCTCATTCGTTGCATTTGTCACAAGCTCAGCCTGCTTTGTAACATTCGCAACCGATTTTACAATGCTTTGAGACTGCTGTGCTTGCTCTTCCGTTGCTGTTGTGATTTGCTTTACTTGCTCACGTGCGTTAACAACACTGTTAATAATTTCAGTTACTCCTGCTGCTTGTTCTTTTATTGCTTGAGTAACTTGTTCAACTTGATTTGTCATACTTTCTATTGAGCCAACAATATGTTGAGATTGCTTCGCTTGTTCTGATGTTGCATCTGTAATTTGTCTTACTTGGTTTCTTGCATTCAGAACACCTTTAATAATTTCTTCCACTCCAGCTGTTTGTTCAACCGTTGCTTTTGTTACTAAATCTGCTTGTGTTGTTACATTTTCAACAGATTTTACGATATCCTGTGCTTGTACAGCTTGCTGAGTAGTTGCAGTGGTAATTTGAGAAATTTCTGTAGTAATATTTTCAACACCATCTACAATTCGAATAATGGCATCACTAGCACTGTCTGATAGCTTATAGCCCTGTTCAACTTTTTCTTCACCAATTTCAATTGCCTTTATCGCATCAGACGTTTCACCTTGAATACCTTTAATTAACGTAGCAATCTCCTTTGTCGCGGATGCCGTTCTTTCTGCTAGCTTACGAACTTCATCTGCTACAACACTAAACCCTTTTCCATGCTCACCAGCTCTAGCTGCTTCAATCGCAGCATTTAACGCAAGTAGATTTGTTTGCTCTGCAATATCATCTATCACTTCAATAATGCTACCAATTTCATCTGAGCTTTTTCCTAAACTTTGCATAACCGTAGAAGCTTGCTTAACAACTATTCCAATTTCTTTCATCCCATCGACTGATTGTAAAACGGCATCACGACCATTTTGTGCTTCATGTGCTACGTTTACTGTTAGTGAATTAACATTTTCAGCATTTGCTGCCACTTGTTCAATAGAGGCAGCCATTTCTTGAATAGACTGATTTGTTTCTTTTGCCGAACTTGTTAAGCTTTCTGCATTTACGGAAACGCCTTTTATTGATTTACCCATTTGCTCAATAGAGGCAGATACTTGCTCAACAGAGCTTGCTGTACTTTGTGCATTTCCTGCTACCTGTTGTATTGACGCTGCAAGCTCTTGGATAGAAGCTGCTGACTCCTCAGCTGATTTATTCAAGCTTTCTGCATTCACTGAAACACCTTGTACTTGACTACCCATTTCTTCAATAGCTGCAGATACTTCCTCAACAGCCATTGCTGTACTTCTTGAATTACCAGCCACTTGTTCGATCGACGCGGCCATCTCCTGAATTGCATCATTTGTTTCTTTTGCTGAATTTGTTAAGCTAACTGCATTTGCTGCCACACCTTTAACCGAATCACCGATTTGCTCAATTGAAACAGAAACTTGCTCAACAGAACTTGCTGCGCTTTGTGAATTCCCTGAAACTTGTTGAACAGATGCAGCCATTTCTTGAATAGAAGCACTAGTAGAATCAACTGAAACTGCTAAAACTTCAGCATTTTGATTAACTCCTTTAATTTGACTACCCATTTCCTCGATCGCAGCTGACACTTCTTCAACTGATGCAGAAGTACTTTCTGCATTTTTTGACATCTGCAGAGTGGATGCAGCCATTTCTTGGAGTCCATCATTTGTTTGTTTAGCTGAGTCTGTTAAACTAACAGCATTATTCGCCACTTGCTCAATTGAAACAGCCATCTCTTCTATTGCTGCGGATACTTCTTCAACAGAATTTGATGTACTGCGTGTATTCCCAGCAACTTGTTGAATAGATGCAGCTAGTTCTTGAATTGCCGCAGTCGTATCTGTAGCAGACAATGTTAAGCTTTCTGCGTTTGCTTCAACACCTTTAATTGATTTCCCCATTTGCTCGATTGAAACGGAAATTTGTTCTACAGAAGCTGCTGTTTTCTCAGAATTCCCCGATACTTGCTGAATAGATGCTGCTAATTCTTGAATAGCCTCACTCGTGCTTTTTGCAGAATCAGTTAGACTTTCAGCATTTGTTGCAACTCCTACAATCGATTTGCTCATTTGTTCCATCGATGCTGAAACATTTTCAATAGATTTTGATGTTTCAACTGAATTTCCTGATACTTGTTCAACTGATGCAGCAATTTCCTGGATAGAGTGTGATGCATCTTTTGCAGATCCTGTTAGTATATTTGCATTTTGTGCAACTGCGGTAATTTGGCTAGCCATTTCTTCCATTGCAGCAGTAATTTCATTTAGTGATTTTGAGCTGCTTGTTACATTATGATCCAAACCTTTGATTGAATGAAGAATACCTTCTAATGAAGAAAAAGATTTTGCAGTAGACTTTCTTAGGTTTTCTGCATTTGAAACAACACCATTTATTGATCTAGAAATCGTCGACATCATGTTCCCTGTTTGATTTAAAGATGCTGCCTGTTGATCGTTTCCGGTTGAAATTTGTGTCATAACATTATTTAATTGAATAATATCTTGCTCTAAATTTGACGATACTCTCGTTAGTTGCTCCATAGGTACTTTTGTTTTTTTAAAGAAACTCATAGCCAAAGGCCTCCTAGTCGTTTAATAGATTCTTACTTTTTGTCATTTATGGCTGTGATACTAGCTCTGCAGGAAGATCTTGCAGATTAATTGATTGTAAGATCTCATTAAATTCAAGAATTATAACAACTCTATCTTCTAGCTTGCTTATTCCTTTAATGAGATTTGAATGATTATATTGACTACCTGACGGTGGTTGTTCAATAAGACTATTTGTTGTTTTTAACACTTGTGTTACTTCATCTACAAGGAAACCAACATCATGCTGGTTATTTTCAACAACGATGATTCTTGATTTCTTTGTTTGTGACTGTTCTTGCAAATTAAACTTTCTCCTTAAGTCAATAACAGGGAGCATTTTTCCTCTTAAATTAATGATTCCTAATAGATCCTTAGGTGCATTGACGACTTTTGTCATAGCAGGAACGGAGACAATATCTTTAGCACGTTGGATGTCAATTCCATATTCCTCTGTATCTAGCTTAAAGGTGACAAATTGACGTTCGTCTTCTAGTTCTTTTCGTTTATTATCTGTAGCTGTTTCAGTATCTTGTGTACCTTGTTCACGTACGACTGAGGAAACGTCTAAAATGAGTGCAACACTTCCATCACCCATGATCGTTGCACCAGCTATATATGGTGGTGAACCAATATAAGGGCCAAGTGATTTAATGACAATTTCTTGATTACCAATTGTTTTATCAGCTATAATGCCAATTCGTTTGTCTGCAATTCCTACAACAATGACAAATTCACGTTTCTTTTCTTCCGCCGCCTCTTCAGATGGATCCAACCCTAGTTTTTCCTTCATTCTCACAAGTGGCAGGACCCTTCCTCTCACAAGGCCAACTTCTTTTTCTTTAATTGTTTGAATATCTTCTTTATTTAATCGAATAATTTCAAGAACATTTACCAGTGGAATCGCAAATGTTTTTTGTCCAAACTTGACTAATAAGGAACTAATAATAGCCAATGTAAGTGGCAACTTAATTGTAAAAGTGGTCCCAGCTCCAATTGTTGAATCAATATCGATTAAGCCATTTAGCTTCTCAATATGTGCACGAACGATATCCATCCCAACACCACGACCAGATATGTCTGTGATTTTCTCAGCTGTTGAAATACCTGATTTAAAGATGAGGAACATTGCCTCTTTATCATCTAATTTAGCTGCCTCTTCTTCAGAAATTGTTCCCTTATTAATGGCTGTTTGTTTGATCTTATCTGGGTCAATTCCTTTTCCATCATCACGTATTGAAATAACAATATGATTTTCTTCATGTGCGGCACGAAGTTCAATTTTACCTTTTCTTGATTTGCCTAAGCGTTCACGTTCATCAGCTGGTTCAATTCCATGGTCAATTGAATTCCGAAGCAAATGAATGATTGGGTCGCTAATTTCTTCTATTAAAGTTCGATCAAGCTCTGTTTCTTTTCCAGTCATAACAAAGTCAATTTCTTTATTTGCTTTTTGTGTTGTGTCCCTCACCATACGGGGGAACCGATTGAAAAGTTGTTCAATTGGTAGCATTCTTGTTTTCATCATGCCTTCTTGAAGTTCAGTGATCACACGACTTAAATGATTTGTTACCTCGTCGAGTGTTTCCATATCATCTTCTTGACGCGTATCACGGTCTGCCAATCGACCACGAACATCAACTAATCTTGTTTGGTCAATCACTAATTCGCCTACTAAATTCATTAAGTGTTCAAGCTTATCCACATCTACTCGAACGGTAGGATTAATTTTTGCCTTTTGGTTTCCTACAGGCTTTTCTTCCAGCACTTGTTCTAATTGTGTTTTTTGAATCGGAACAGCCAGCTCTTTTTGATGTAAATTCATATTTTCTTCTGTTATTTGATTGATGTTCACATGCTTGATATCAGATATTTGGTTAATCATTTCAAGAATTTCTTGTTTTGTTTGCATGGTGAGAAGAATAAAAATCATTTCACCTTCAAAGCCTTCAGACTTCTCCATCTCATCAATAGAAGGAAAAGCAGCAACAATCTCCCCTGCTTCTTTTAAATTATTATGAATTAAAAGTGCTCTTACATTTTTCATCAATGCTTCATTTGAGAGCTTAATCGAGACCTCCAATGCATTATGACCAAAGGCTAGGCCACTAATCACTACATTTTTGGTGTAATCATCTAACTCGGTTATGATTTGATCTTTTGAAGGTTTCGCATTTTGGATTTCTTCATCGTTCATTTCTTGTGGATGAAATTCATTCAACTTATCAACATAAGGTTGAATGTTAATTTCATCAAGATTTCCATTTAAAATGCCATCTTTTAAAACTTGGATAAAATCGATGCTTTCAAAAATCACATTAACTAGTTTAGGTGTAACAGCTAGCTTTTGGTTTCGAACCTGATCAAAAACATTTTCTAGATAATGAGTAAATTCTTTCATTTGCTCAAAGCCCATTGATGCCGATGACCCCTTAAGTGTATGAGCGGCTCGAAATATATTCTGAATCGTTTCAATTTTTTCAGGGTGCTGTTCTAGCACTAATATCTCTGAATCTAGTATTTGTAATTGTTCATCCACCTCATCAAGGAATACTCCCAGATAGGCAGATAAGTCAAAATCAGCCATATTGACCTCCTTATAACGTTCTATGAGTGCTCATATAGAACTTTCTCTAAATGAAGAATCCCAATAACTTGCTCATTAAGCTTTGCAAAGCCAGTAAAGATATCTTCATCTACTTTCAAACCAGGTGGGGGTTCTACGTTTTCCTCTTCAAATTTCGTCACCATTCTTACTTCATCGACCATTAATCCTATGTTTTCATTTTTGCCTTGAACAATAACAATCCGATTTTTTTTGTTTCTTTCTGAAATTGGTAATTCAAAACGCTTATGAATACTAACAACCGGAATAATGCTTCCGCGTAAGTTAATAACTCCTTCAATCATTTCATTAATTCCAGGAATGCTTGTAATGGCTGGAACTCGTAGAATTTCAACCACTTCTTCTATGGATAATGAATAAAGTTGTTGATTTACGGAAAATACGACAAATTGAACCTTGCCTATGTCAGAAGCAACCGCCAAATTGATCGCCTCCTTGTATTTATTTGATAGCCTTATTGTGAGGGATGTATTAGATTATGAGTATTGGAGTGGATTCCTATTTTTCTACAAAAGTCGACATGCTTATATAGGATTTGAGACCTATTAAAGGATCAAGAATATAGTTTCAAAGTTTCACTCTTTCATTTTATAGGAATTGTTTCCTGTATTTTTATAGGATTATCTATCTAAAACTTATTTTTACGCCAAATGTGATTGAGGATTATACGTTGGAGACTAAAACTCAAATTTAGGGAGGTTATGAAAAACACCAACATCATATAATTCTTTTCTAACAGAAAAAAGCCAGACCCAAAGGGTATGGCTTTTTCTACGTCCGTATATTAGGAACAAAATTTCTGAAGTGCTTCTGTAATTCGATCTGGAGAAAATGGTTTCACTAAGAAATCTTTTGCTCCTGCTTGAATTGCCTCAACAACCATTTGCTGCTGTCCCATTGCCGAGCACATGATTACTGTTGCATTTGGGTCAAAAGCTTTAATTTCGCGAACAGCTTGGACTCCATCCATAACAGGCATTGTGATATCCATAGTCACTAAGTCCGGCTTAAGATCTTTATATTTTTGTACAGCTACTTCACCGTTTTCAGCTTCACCAACTACTTCATGTCCTGCTTTTGTGATCATATCTTTTAGCTGCATTCTCATGAATGCTGCATCATCTGTTACTAGTATTCTTGCCATTTGTCTTGCCCCTTCCTTTAAAGCAGCCTTAGTCTAACATTAAGCCAACTGCTAATTTGTTACCATTTTGAAATGTTACCTCTACTTCTATTGCTTCTCTAAATCCCGAAAGTGTTGAATTTCCGTCCATAATGGTTGGAGCGGTAATGTCAATGGTCACACCTTTTGAAAAAATATGCGTACAGAGCCCGCCAGATAGCATATTCCCTAGTTCACCAGAAAAAGATTTTAACATTTCACCCTCTAGTGCCATTCCAAACATTACTTCTCCAATTGAGCCAAAAACATCAGCATCTGCTTTATACAGGATTTTTCCCTTAACAGACCCTGTTACCCCAACAAGAACTCCATATTGTAAGGATAATTCTTTTTGCACGATAGGTACTGAAACATCTTCATATGGAATAGGAACAATCTGTTTAATCGAGTCGAGTATTCCTTCCTGTAAGTCTTCTAATGTTGATGATACAGTCGTACTCAATAAAAACACCTCCTGTTTATTGGTTGTTGGTCTCACTATTAATTTTTTATTCTATTAACTGGTATACTTAAATTATATCTAAGACTTTTTTCTTATTATATAGTACATCATTCCTAGGAATGGCTCAATAATAAGGTGGAGTTATTGTAGAAATTTGCGGATTTTTATTAAAAAAATTGCGCCCGAAAATTTGGACGCAATTTTATATGATTACTTTAAGTTAAAAAGTGTATTAAGCTTTGTGATATGTAACAGTTTTTGAACTTTATCATTTGCATTTAATAGTTCCATTTTCTTTTTCTGTGCATTTGCCACTTCATAGACGGAAACAAAAATAGAAATACCAATACTGTCTACATAGTCGACATTTTTCAAATCAATTAGTAAACCTTGCTTACTCTTATTCAATGTATCGAGCAGAGCAGTTAATATCTTTTGATTATTCCTGAAATTCAATTCTGAATGTTCAATATAAAATGTGTCCATAACAACCTTCCTTATGATAATTTTACATAAATAAAGCAAACATCATCTTCATGTTCCGTTAACATTAGGCGTTTTTTTATTTTATCTAAATTCTTACGTTCAATAAACTCAGCGGAAAAACCGCTTCCATTTTCCGCTAGGATTTCATTCATTCCATCAGTATGCAGAAACAGTTCACTATTTGATTGATAATATATGGTGCTCATCCTAAAATCATAGTTCTTTAGAATGCCTACTGGAATAGAAGTAGAATCGAACAATTTCACAGTATGTTCATTTTTCAAATAAAAATCGGGATGACCTGCATTTATATAATCAATTCTTCTTTTTTTAGTATCTATCAAAAGGTAGATACATGTAAAGTAAAATTTTCCAAATTCTTCATTCTTTTCTAAAAACAAGCTAATTTGATGATGATTCAATTTCGCTAAGACCTCTTTAGGATCTATTATCTGCTGCTCAAGGAGAAAGTTTATTTCTGCGTTAATAGACATTGTAATTAGAGACGGCGCTATTCCATGTCCCATTACATCCATGATCATCACGACATATTGATCCTCATTTATCTGATGCCATTTGTAATAATCCCCTCCTAATTTATTAGAAGGACGATAAAAGCCCTCAATTTCAATTAGATTGTTCGTTAAAGGGTGACTAAGGAGCATTTGCTGCAAATTTCTCGCTAAACTTAAATCAATAGAAATATCTAGCTCCATCATTTTTCTTTTTGTTATATCAACTTGTATACCAATAAAGTGAGTAAGCTCCTCATTTGGTGAAAAAACTGGACTAATCGTTAGTTCATTCCAAAAGGTTGAGCCATCTTTTCGGTAATTAAGAATTTCGCAGTGAATTTCCTTCTTCTTTTCAACCGCTTCTCTTAGACTAGATATCGTATGTTCACTAGTTTCCGGTCCTTGGAGAAATCGGCAGTTTTGACCGATTATTTCTTCACTTCTATAACCTGTTATCTCCTGAAAAGATTTGTTTGCAAAGATAATAGGATTATCATGCTGATTAGGGTCCGTTATAATGATTCCAACACCTGTTTGATGAACAGCCTCCGCTAATAGAAAATTTTGTTCCCGCAATTGCTTTTTTTCATTCCTCAAGGCCATTAGATTTCCAACATCTTTTAGGACAAACCATATGTATTCCTTTGAATCATGTATGATTGTATCAAACCAGAAGCTGTAATAATGCTTTTTTGAATTACTTGAGATGGCTGTGATGATCATATCCTTATGAATATCACCAGCCTGCATCATTGGGTACTGTTCTTTTAACAATTGAAGGGATTTTTCCGTTAGAAAGTGAAACTCCGAGTAATGTTTACCTGTAAAATCATCTTGATGGTAGCCCAAAACATTTTGAGCTTTTTCATTAACGTAAACATATCTCCCCTTTTTATCCATGACAAAAACGATCTCAGGGTAATGTTTAAATAGTTTCTCGAAAATAGTTTGTTCCTTCATTTGTTAGCCCTTATCCAGGTGATAGGCCAAAGAAACTTTACGTCCGTTATCGGAATAGCTTATCATATCTGAACATTTTTTCATGATGGCTATTCCTCTGCCTCTAATACTTCTAATATTATTTTCAAAATACTGATCAGGATTACCGATATGTTCTAACTTTTCTTTATAATCAAATCCTTCTCCTTTATGATCACATTCAACAGAGAAACATTTTTCTTTCACTTCTAAATTTAAAGTTATTGGAATAGCTTGGTTTTCTTTCGTTCCATGCTCTAACGCATTGTTAACTGCTTCCATAATTGAAAAAATAATCACTGTTTTTTTTGCCCTTGCACATTTTTCAATAAATGCCTCGATGTCAGGCAAGCTTTGCTGAAATTGGTCGTGATCAGTAAAAACAAATGATTTTTTCATAAAATAATCCCCTAGTATCGTTTATTTTCTCTGGTAAGATATGTTTATTTTTTAAAAACAGTTTTTCCTAATTTCTTGTAAGTATGCAGAAATAGCATTATGTAGGAAAGCACGATACTTAGTTTCAAGTATCGTGCTTCTATTTTACAATTTAAAGACTGTAAGCTCTTGCTTTAATTGTTCAGCCATCTTTGCTAGCTCTCTTGCGCTTTCTGACACTTCCTCTATCGTCGCGCTTTGCTCTTCAGTGGACGCTGCAGCTTCCTCAGATAAAGCTGCTGATGCTTCAATCACTTCTGTAACCTTTTCAATTGACTCAAGAACAGAGCTTGTATAATTTCTTAGTTCTGAAAAGATGTTTTTCACCTGTGAAACTCCTTGCTCCGTTTCCTGTACATTGGATACTATTCTATGAAGAGATTCTCCACCTTTTTCGATTAATCCGACCTGTTCTTTTACGGAGACAAGATTTGTTTCCATTGTATTTACAGTCACTTTTGTTTCTGACTGAATATCTTCAATTAGTGTTGTAATTTGGTTAGCTGCGTTATTCGATTGCTCTGCAAGCTTACGAACTTCATCTGCTACAACAGCAAATCCCTTCCCATTTTCACCGGCTCTTGCCGCTTCGATCGCAGCATTCAATGCTAGTAAGTTTGTTTGATTAGATATGTCTGAAATCACTGTAATAATACTACCAATTTCCTCAGAACGTTTACCAAGCTTTTGGATGGATTCTGTAGCAAATTCAACAGTATTCGTTACTTTCCCAAGATGCTGTATCGCTTCATTGATTGCCATATTTCCTTGACCAGCTTCTGTTGTTGAACGCTTTGCCAATTCGAGAGTTCCATCAATAATTTGACCGCCCACTTCAACATGACTTGCTGTTTCTTTCATTCTATCTAATATATTATTAGCTTCAGAGGATTGCTTCGAAACTCCTGCTGCAATTTCTGTTGTTGTACTAGCAATTTGAGAACTCATTTCCCCTGTTACGTCTGCACTTGCTGATAACTCCTCTGAAGTTGCTGCTGTTTGATCAGCTGTTTCAATCACCTTTGCGATAAGGTTCTTCAGATTCGTTTTCATTAGATTGATTGATTGTGATAACTCACCAATTTCATCGTTCAGTTTAGTGTTAATTTCATTACCGGTTAAGTCACCATCAGCAATTTGCTTAGAAAGTACAGTCATTTTTTGTAATGGTTGAATTTGACGATGAATCACCCACCACATAATAAGAGCAATAACGATTAATGCAACGACCCCCTCAACCAATAGTTGAAATTGAAAGTTAGAGGTCATTGTTTCGTAAGCTTCAGTAGAATGACCAACAAAAAACATTCCAATGATTTCGCCTGCAGAATTTTTAATAGGTTCATAAACAGTAACTAAATTTTTCCCGACTACATTAGCTTCTCCGATATATGTTTCACCTTTGGCTAATGTCACAGCAGCAACAGCATCTGAAACCTTTGTTCCAACTGCTCTCTCTCCAGCTTCATTTTTAACATTTGTGGTAACCCTTGTATCTCCTTGGAAGACCGTCACAGCATTACTAGTTAGTTCACCAATGGAATCTACAATCTCTTCGTTATCGTTTACCTTTGTATCGCCTTTATATAGCTCATCACCTTTTAATGTCCATTCACCAGGGTATTGTTGATCGATTAGTCCTTTTGCTACTTTTAAATCAGTATCTAAATTCTCTTCAGCAAGATCTAGTACTTCTTTTTTAACCGTATAAACAGATTGAAAGATTAAGATTGACGTGCCAATAAGGAAAAGAATGAGAAACCAAAGAGTTAACTTTCCTTTTACACCTAATTTCATAGCTCTCTTCCTTCCTTTACTTTTCTTTGCGCTTCTTCTAAACTCGAACAAATAATAAATAACTTATTTAGCTTAGCAATCGTAAATAGCTCTCGAATAAAGCTGTTTTCAATAATTAAAAAGGTCGTTTTATCAGAATCGATGTAATTCAAGAAGGTAATAAATAACCCCATGCCGGTACTATCAACCATTTTTACAGCTGTAAGGTCGAATACATAGTTTGTGGCTTCTGGATTGATTTTTTCAAGGATAGCTTCCTTCGATTCCTGCGTATTTCCATATGTTAGTTTTCCTGATAACCTGAAAAGCTGATATTCTTTTGTTTGTTCCATTTCTATTGTTTCATTTCTAGTTTCGTCCAATTTAGGTGCCCCTTTCTTTCTTAACTAAAACCGTAAATAGACCATCTTCATCATTTTGATGAAAAGAGATACTGTCTACTAGCTCTCTTACCATAAGCAGTCCCCGTCCACGTTCCTGTAAAAGGATATCTTCAAGCTCATGAGTAAAGACTTCACCTTTCACGCCACCACATTCATCAGTTATATGGATGATGTACTCTGAATGAGTCATTTCAACATGTGCATAAATAGAATAAAGTGATGACGGAGCAGAAAAGGTTTTCACCGTTGCTTCAAAAGAATTTATTAGTAGTTCATGAGCAATAAAGCAAATATGGTCTCTTACAGAACATTGATAAAGTGATAGTTGCTCCCTAATTTTTTGCTCTAGTTTCTCAATTTCATTTAAATCACATGGAATTTTAACATTTAACGTAAACATAAATACCCCACATTATTTAACCGAAATTGATACCGCACAAATATCGTCGTTTAATGTTTTTAATCGACTTACTTGGTCCTTCAGCAACGGAATGATGGATACTTGATTGCTAACATACTCTTTATATCGATCCATTAATGCTAAAATAAGTTGCTGCGAATCGTTTTTTTCGATTAAATGATCAAGTACTCCATCCGAGTAAAGGAGAATTTCACATGGATTTTGATAGGTTACACTCGCTTCTACATAGGGTAACTCATCCAATATTCCTAATGGTACGCCACCTTCCTCCAACATCTCAGAAGTTCCGTTATGATTGACTAGCATTCCTGCGGGGTGTCCGGCATTATAATACTTAATCACATTGTTGTTCGTATCAATTACTAGATAAATACCTGTTATAAAGGTGGTAACCTTGGAATTATTCTGAAACCACTCTTTTATTAAACGATTTAACTCACACATTACTTCATAAGGAGAGTTCACATCATTTACAATATTTTTTAAAATAGGTGTAATCGCCATTCCAATCATTGCAGATGAAACTCCATGTCCCATAACATCCAGGACAATCGCTGTGTACACACCATCCTTTACTTTACACCATCGGCATAAATCTCCCGATAAATGGGAGGAAGGAGTGTAAAGGAAATCAATCTCTATCCGTTCATCATCTATTTTTTCACTTAAAAAAGAAGTTTGAATGTTCTTCGCTAACTGCAGCTCTAGTGTTATTTGTTCTTCATATTGTTTTAGCTTTGAATATGCCTCTTCCAGACTAATGGTATTACTGATAAAGCTTGCATACATCTCCAAAACAGAGATGTCCTTTTCACTTAAACTATTAGGAAGGGGATCTAGGGCACATAATGTTCCAAATACGGATCCATCTTGCATGTAAATCGGCACTCCTGCATATGATCCAATTGAAAAGGCATCTGTTACAGCCATACTTTTAAACGGCTCTTTATTTTCTGCATCTTTTACTAATAAAGGTTTTTTATTGTTAGCCACAATATGGCAGTACGACATTTCGACTGGTTCGTCCACATGACGAGGAATTGGACATCCGCCTTCCAGATTGAATTTTTCTAGTATTTTAAATCGGTTATTTCTAGTAGATGCGACAAAAAATGAACGAGCCGTTATCGTTTTACTCATTAATTGCATGACGTTTAAAGCAGCTTGTTCAAACTTTTTTAATTTACTCATAGATCTCCCTTATTCCTGTGGATTTTACATGCTGTTTACTAAGATAACAATAAAGAGTCTTTCTTCTTATATCGACATAATTCTACATTTTTTTATGTTTTTGTCAAAATAAAAAATGTTAGCTTGTTTTACAAACTAACATTTCATCTTCACTTTTTATTCAATTGTTTTTGCAGCCATTGTAAAAGATCTTTAAACACTTCATCACGATTTACTTCGTTTAACATTTCATGACGACCATCTTTATAGATTTTACAATCAATTTCAACTATTCCATGCTTTTTCATTTGTTTTATCAATCCTGATACTCCTTTTGAATAGTTTCCAACAGGATCCATATCTCCGCTGAAAAGATAAAATGGTATATTCTTTTGAACCTTTTTTACTTCTTTATCTTCCTGGATGCGTTTAAGTCCATCATATAGATCGTAATAAAAGCTTGTTGTTGCCGGTTTTCCACAATAAGTATCATCCATGTAATTCTTTATTTGTTGAGAATCACGGGACAACCATTCAAACTCTGTTTCAGCATTTACAAACCTTTTATTATAACTGCCAGTTGTTAATCGATTTAACAATTTACTCTCAGCCTGGCTACCATACTTTTTAATTTGTGACTTTGCAAGGAGTTTCGCAATTGATAATGCAATGGGGGAGTTCCCACCTGTACCTGACAAGATTACACCGTGAATATCCGTTTGAAAGCGTTGTAGAAAACGTCTAACTAAAAAAGAGCCCATACTATGACCCATTAAAAATATAGGGATAGAGGGGTACTGCTCACGAACATGATCATAAACTTCCTTTAAATCTTCTACCACTTTCTCAAACCCATTATTTTCTGCAAAGTAACCACTATTTCCACTTTTTTCTCCTGTTCGTCCATGTCCCCGATGATCATTTCCAACCAAATAAATTCCATTAGAAACTAAGAATTGAGCAAATGTTTCATAACGTTTAATATGTTCAGCCATTCCATGTGACAACTGGATAACTGCTCTTGGTTTCTTTGTTTCATCCGACCATTTCACAACAAAAATTTCATGTCCATCTTTCATTGGTAACCAGTATTCTTTTTTCAACTCATCCACTCCTTAATAAGGGAGTTATAGCACTCTCCTCCCCCCTTCACAGCCTACCTTTCATCTACCGGTGTAACAGCATCTTTTAATTCTTGATCTAATTGTACCTGATAATACTTCATTTGATCTTCCGTCCAATTTAATTTTTTTGCCATGAACAGG
This sequence comes from Metabacillus litoralis, assembly GCF_003667825.1. NCBI lineage: Bacteria > Bacillati > Bacillota > Bacilli > Caryophanales > Bacillaceae > Metabacillus > Metabacillus litoralis. The sequence continues at coordinate 3,266,652 of NZ_CP033043.1, forward strand.
ATCACTTTTTCCTTCCAGGTAATCACCCAGTTACGATCAAAAAATAAAGCTCCTGTCCGGCGGATAAAGAAATCAACCGGCTTCACCACCATTTCATGCTCGATGGCGTACATAAGCTGAGCATATACACCCCTTGATAAACCCATTTCCTCATGACTATGATAGCTATTGCTGTACTCAAAAACTAAATCCACATTTGATCCGTATTGCTTTGCTAAAAAATGACCTTCTTCTTTCGTAAAACCGTATTTAACTGCTTCTACCTCTTTTTTCTTAATAAAAGCCATAAATCCCTTCGAACCGCCAACATTACCACCTGAGATTGGATATGTTTTCGTTTGAGAACGTTTGAAGGAAACGCCCTGTGAGGATTCACTGATTCTCTTTGAAACGAGATCCACTACTGACTCAGCCATTTTTCGATAGCCTGTTAATTTTCCACCAGCAATTGTTATAAGCCCACTGTCAGCTTCCCAAATCTCATCCTTACGAGAAATCTCAGAAGGGTCTTTTCCTTTTTCGTAAATCAATGGACGCACTCCAGCCCAGCTTGATTCAACATCTTCCTTTGATAATTTCACATTCGGAAACATATACGTTATGCTGTTTAAAATATAATCTCGGTCTTCTGCAAGCATTTTTGGATTGGCTGTGTCTTCCTCGAAAAATGTATCTGTTGTCCCTACATACGTTTTCCCATCACGTGGAATAGCAAAAACCATTCGGCCGTCTGGTGTATCAAAATAAACAGCTTGCTGAAGGGGAAAAGCAGATTGATCAAGTACTAAGTGAACTCCTTTAGTTAAACGGAGCTGTTTGTTATTTCTCGAATAATCCTTGTTCCGTACATCATCCACCCAAGGACCAGCTGCATTTACAACTTTCTTGGCTGAGATGGTATATTGCGTATGTGTGAGCATATCCATCACTGTCGCACCTGACACTTTATTATCTTTATATAAAAGATCAACTGCTTTTGCATAATTTACGATATGAGCTCCATTTTGAACAGCTGCCTTTAATACTTCAATCGTTAACCTTGCATCATCTGTTCGATATTCAACATAATAGCCCCCACCTTTTAACCCCTTTTTCTTAAGTAACGGCTCTTTACGTAATGTATCCTTTGCAGACAACATTTTACGGCGTTCTCCCTTTTTTACACTTGCTAAAAAATCATAAAATCGTAACGCAACGGAGGTAGTGAATGTGCCAAAGGTTCCTCCTTGGTGTATCGGCAACAGCATCCATTCAGGGGTTGTGACATGTGGTCCATTTTCATACACAATTGCACGTTCTTTCCCAACCTCAGCCACCATCGCTACTTGAAATTGTTTTAAATATCTTAATCCACCATGAACAAGTTTTGTTGAACGACTCGATGTTCCTGCAGAAAAATCCTGCATTTCAACAACTGCGACCTTCATCCCGCGAAGGACAGCATCCAACGCAATCCCAGCCCCTGTAATTCCTCCCCCAATAACGAGCAAGTCGTATTCCTGTTTATCCATCGTTTCAAGAAGTGCACCTCTTGTTATACTTGAAAACTTCATCATTTCGACATCCCCTTAGCGTCAAATGTAAGGCTTAATAAAAGGACGGATTACTAACAAAAAAGAGACCAAACAACATCATAGACAAGTGACTATAATGTAGTTTGGTCTCTCCGATTCTCTAACCGTCTTATTAACTTATTTTTATTGTAGCATTTTCCGTGCGGTATGGAAAGATTTCTGTTCAATACGAACACAGTCTACTTGCTGAATTTCCATAGCTCTCTTTTAGAAGTGGTAATCGCATCAGCACCCGCCTCAAGTGCCTTTTCCACTTCTTCCGGTGTCCGAATAAGACCTCCGGCAAGAATCTTTGTTTTTGTTCGTTCCTTTACCTCTTGAATCATCCACGGCATTGCCCCTGGGAGCACCTCAATGTAATCAGGCTTTGTTTTTTCAAGTAAACGATAGCTTCTTTCCAAAGCATGTGAATCAATTAAAAACATTCGTTGAATGGCGACAACACCCTTTTGCTTTGCTTTTAAAATCACATTAGATTTTGTAGAAATAAGACCATACGGATCAAACTCCTGGCATATGTATTCAGCAGCATAATCATCATTTTTCAGCCCATGTATTAAATCAACATGGTAAATCAACTTTTTATGATGCTGCTCTGCTAATTTATGAAAATTGCCTAATTGAGAAATGTGAGTTTCAAGGAATATTCCGATCTCATAATCACTTTGTAAAAATTTCTCAAACTGTTTGATTGAGGAAAAAGCCGGTAAAATTTTTTGCATGGTAGTTCCTTTCCTTTAAATAAAAGTTCTATACCAAGCTTAAATTTAAATAACGGATTTGTAAATAAAAGGTTTTGGCATGAATCTGAAAAGCAAAAAATGGATAGGGATATGATTTCGTTAGTTTATAAGGAAAAGTCACGTTTCTACTAACTTTCATTTATAAGAACTTTTCCCCTTTCTAGCATTTTAGTAGTAAGAAAACGACCGTGGTATACCCAATCCCACGATCGTTATTTTCACCTTAATCCGCTATGCACATGATGTCCCGTTACTGCTTTATACTCACTCTCCAACTCACTAAGAGTTAGTTCATATAATTGACGATTATCTGAAGATTTATAGTAATCTAGCCTTAACAATTGCTGAATGACCTGTTCCTTTTTCAAGCGAATTGCTTTTTTAAAGATTTCACCCATATTCGTCCACTCCTTTATTAAAGAATGATAGGAAAATCTACAAAAATTGACTTTCAATCTCCATTTGATGAAGAAAGTGCTCTAATCTTACTTTAAGTTCCGATGACTCTTTTAAGCATTTTGTGCTATGCAAAAAAGAGGGTTCATCACCTTTCCCCAGCGACTGATCTATTTGAAACTTTAAATGATTTATTTTTAATTCAATATCCACTAATGAAGCTAGATAACCTTTCGTAAAATATTTATCTAAATCGTCCAGAGCCATATAAAAATGCCAATGTCTATTTAAGATGACTAAAATATACCACCCTGTATCAAAAAGAAATTTTTTATCATTTGTCACTTCAATAAAGTCCTCTTTTTTAATTTCAAGAACATCTGAGTGATCTCCGTCCGGACAAAAACAATCAACTATATGCTCAAACGATTTGGTTACAATTAAATAATGATGATGCATGTACTTTCCTCCTTAATGCCAGTTATTTTTAATTCTGTTCGGTCTTACCGGATGATCCTCCTGACATCTGTCAGTAAATGGACAATTAACACAATCACTTAATGAACCGTTTTGAACCAATTCTTTCATATATTCCAAATACATAACACCTTTTGGAATATCCTTCACAGAAGGAGTTGTAACAAATACTTCTCCCTCCATTAAAGAGTAAATCTCAATTCTTTCTGGTAAAATGCCAAAAGCTTCGTAAGAGAAAACGGCTAGTAAATGAGTGTAAAGATCTATTAATTCCTGGTCTGCATCCACAAGGAATTTTTTAATAGTAAATGACTTTATTGACCATTCAACCAATTCAAGTGTAATGGAAAACTGCATCTCCAATCCCTTCATATATGTATGAAGCTTCTCATATAAAATCAAAGGTGGTATGTCATGGTCTTTGGTAGAAAGAAACTGCAAAAGATGATCAGTTGTTTTGGCCAAAACCATATAATATTTCTCTTTAGACTGAAAGTAGCGAAGACTAACATTACTCCAATAACGATCAATTAACTTAAAGGCCATTAACTTTGTCTGTTCTTTTACTGGCAACTGATAATAAGCCTGAACAACTCCATTAATAAGTAATTGAACAATCTGTCTCCACCTTATATCACTTTCTTTTCCCTCTAGAGTTTGCTGGTAATAAATTTTATATGGACATTTAATAAATGACTCTAAATGCTCATCAGTCATCGGACTTATATAAGTCTGGTTGTTTTTATGTACCATTTAGAATCCCTTCCTTTTTCCGCTAAATGAAATTCGTTCTCATTGTTAATCATAATCAAGTAGACCTGCTCCACAGCAGGGACAGACCGGATCATCATGATTTTCTGTACATTCGAGAAAACCGCAAAGTGCACAATAATTAAATATAATGATGGGCGTTGTCTGTTCCATCATACACTCCTTGTAGATGAAAATGATTATCATTATCCTTTGAGGATATTTTAAATGAAAACAATTCTCAATGTCAAGCAGATCTTATGACTTTGTTTTTAGACGTAATACATGAGAAAAATGAACAGAAATGTTTTCGTGGAAACATTTAATGGCATACAAAAAAGCTTGGTGACCAGCCAAGCTTTTTCACTATATAGGGGGTTGGGGAAAATCGAGTTTCAAGATGAATCAAGGCAACCCTGCTTTGAACGACCGCTTAGTGACGACTATGTAAAGTAAGGTGTAATTGATTATCTCTATAATCATATGATAATGATTCTCAATATCATTGTCAATGGCTTTTATTAATTTTATTAGTTTTTTTTGTTTATTGATGGAGAGCACTAGGTGCAAGTAGTCTTTGTGTACTGTTGGTTTCACGTTTCTTTTCACTTTTTATGATCGGCTTAGAGAAATTCGGCTATTATCGGGAGACATTTTGGTCTCAAGGCCTGATTTGTGTCCCGATTCTTATACTATTGAGACACATTTTGTTTCCACGACCTGTTTTTTGTCCCGATTCCTCTTCTATCGGGACACATTTTGTTTCCTCGACCTGTTTTTTGTCCCGATTCCTCTACTATCGGGACACATTTTGGTCTCATGACCGGATTTCTGTCCCGATTCCTCTACTATCGGGACACATTTTGTTTCCACGACCTGATTTCTGTCCCGATTCCTCTACTATCGAGACACATCTTGTTCTCATGACCTGATTTGTGTCCGGATTCCTCCACTATCGGGACACATTTTGATCCCATGACCTAATTTTTGTCCCGATTCCTCTTCTATCGGGACACACTTTGATCCCACGACCTAATTTGTGGCCCGATTCCTCTACTATCGGGACACATCTTGATCAATTGACCTGTTTTTTGTCCCGATTCCTCTACTATCGGGACACACTTTGATCCCATGACCTGATTTCTGTCCCGATTCCTCTACTATCGAGACACATCTTGATTCCACGACCTGATTTGTGGCCCGATTCCTCCACTATCGGGACACATTTCGATCCCATGACCTGATTTCTGTCCCGATTCCTCTACTATCGAGACACACCTTGATCCCATGACCTGATTTCTGTCCCGATTCCTCTACTATCGAGACACATCTTGATCCCATGACCTGATTTCTGTCCCGATTCCTCTACTATCGAGACACATCTTGATCCCATGACCTGATTTCTGTCCCGATTCCTCTACTATCGAGACACATCTTGATCCCATGACCTGATTTGTGGCCCGATTCCTCCATTATCGGGACACATTTCGATCCCATGACCTAATTTTTGTCCCGATTCCTCTTCTATCGGGACACACTTTGATCCCACGACCTAATTTGTGTCCCGATTCCTCTACTATCGGGACACATCTTGATCAATTGACCTGTTTTTTGTCCCGATTCCTCTACTATCGGGACACACTTTGATCCCATGACCTGATTTCTGTCCCGATTCCTCTACTATCGAGACACATCTTGATTCCACGACCTGATTTGTGGCCCGATTCCTCCACTATCGGGACACATTTCGATCCCATGACCTGATTTCTGTCCCGATTCCTCTACTATCGAGACACACCTTGATCCCATGACCTGATTTCTGTCCCGATTCCTCTTCTATCGAGACACATCTTGATCCCATGACCTGATTTCTGTCCCGATTCCTCTACTATCGAGACACATCTTGATCCCACGACCTGATTTGTGTCCCGATTCCTCCACTATCGGGACACATTTCGATCCCATGACCTAATTTGTGTCCAAATTCCTCTACTATTGGGACACACCTTGATCCCTCGACCTGATTTGTGTCCCAATGCCTCTACTATCGGGACACACCTTGATCCCTCGACCTGATTTGTGTCACGATTCCTCTTCTATCGAGACACACCTTGATCCCATGACCTGATTTCTGTCCCGATTCCTCTACTATCGAGACACATCTTGATCCCATGACCTGATTTGTGTCCAGATTCCTCCACTATCGGGACACATTTCGATCCCATGACCTAATTTGTGTCCAGATTCCTCTTCTATCGGGACACACTTTGATCCCACGACCTAATTTGTGTCCCGATTCCTCTACTATCGGGACACATCTTGATCAATTGACCTGTTTTTTGTCCCGATTCCTCTACTATCGGGACACACCTTGATCCCATGACCTGATTTCTGTCCCGATTCCTCTTCTATCGAGACACATCTTGATTCCACGACCTGATTTGTGGCCCGATTCCTCCACTATCGGGACACATTTCGATCCCATGACCTGATTTCTGTCCCGATTCCTCTACTATCGAGACACACCTTGATCCCATGACCTGATTTCTGTCCCGATTCCTCTTCTATCGAGACACATCTTGATCCCATGACCTGATTTCTGTCCCGATTCCTCTTCTATCGGGACACATCTTGATCCCACGACCTGATTTGTGGCCCGATTCCTCCACTATCGGGACACATTTCGATCCCATGACCTGTATTTTGTCCCGATTCCTCTACTATCGAGACACATCTTGATCCCACGACCTGATTTCTGTCCCGATTCCTCTTCTATCGAGACACACCTTGATCCCACGACCTAATTTATGTCCCGATTCCTCCACTATCGGGACACATTTCAATCCCACGACCTGATTTCTGTCCCGATTCCTCTACTATCGAGACACATCTTGATCCCATAACCTGATTTGTGTTCCGATTCCTCCACTATCGGGACACATTTCAATCCCACGACCGGTTTCTTGTCCCGATTCCTCTTCTATCGAGACACATTTTAATCCCACGACCGGTTTCTTGTCCCGATTCCTCTTCTATCGAGACAAGGTTTGCACTCCAGAACTGATCCTTGTTCTGATTCTGTCTTTCTGCGTGCAATTCTTGTTTGTTAACTTTCATTAAAGAGACCTCTCCCTTCCGAAGTCAGAGTCTCGCTTATTTCATTAACCTCTTCATTAATTTCAACCCATTTTTTGCATTAGGATATCGAAAATGAAAGTCAAATCGATTTGTTTGTTTGAGGACACTTTTATAATGTGAAAATGCTGTAAAGCTCGATTGACCATGGTAGGTACCCATACCGCTTTCTCCGACACCTCCAAAAGGAAGATACGGGGTGGCAATATGCATAAGTGTGTCGTTAATACATCCACCACCGAATGAAATAGATTCTGTTACCTTCTTCTCCATTTCTTCAGATGTCGTAAATAAATACAAAGCTAACGGCTTAGGACGATCTGTTACAAAATCAATCACAGTACGGATATTTTCATATTCAAGCACAGGGAAGATTGGTCCGAAGATTTCGTCTGTCATAACACCAGAAGCCATACTCTTCGGTTCTAACAGGGTTGGCTCTATTTTCAAGCTTGTCTCGTCAGTGTCGCCTCCAAATAATAGTGAGCCGTCAGACAAATAGTTCTTTAATCGTTGAAAATGACGATTATTTACAATTCTTGTAAACTCCTCATTTTCTAATGGTTTATCTCCATAAAAATCTACAATAACCTTCTTAATTTCAGTTAGGAACAAATCTTTAACTTTCTTATGAACAAATAAATAATCAGGAGCAATACAGGTCTGACCTGCATTAATAAATTTACCAAAGGCAATCCGTTTTGCAGCCAATTCAATATTTGCTGTTTCATCTACGATACAAGGACTTTTTCCACCCAATTCAAGTGTAATTGGAATTAATCGTTTTGCAGCAGCTTCCATTACGACTTTTCCAACAGGGACACTTCCTGTAAAAAAGATATAATCAAGCTCTTGATCTAGTAAATAAGTCGTCGTTTCAACACCACCTTCAAGTACAGCTATGTATTCAGAAGAAAAGGTGTCTTTTATCATTTCAGCAAGCAATTTTGAAGTGTGCGGGGTTAATTCTGAAGGTTTTAATACCGCTGTGTTTCCTGCTGCAATTGCACCAATTAAAGGAGCTAGTTGTAGCTGAAAAGGATAATTCCATGGAGCTATAATAAGCGTTACTCCATATGGTTCTGCCACTTTAAACCCCTTTGAGCCAATATGTGTTTTGGCTGTTTTTACTTTTTCCGGCTTCATCCATTTATGAATATGTTTTAATGTAAAGCTTATTTCCTCTAAAAGAAATCCGATCTCAGTGACATAGGCCTCTGTTTCTGATTTATTTAAATCCCGTTTGAGAGCGATGCATATCTTCTCTTCATTTTTTCTAATTTGTTCAGCAAGCTTCTTTAGCATATTCACTCGAAAATCTTTTGATTTTGTTTGTCCTTTGCGAAAAAATTCCTTTTGCCTTCTTACAGTATTTTCGACTGTAGTAAGTGATTGCTCCTTTATCTGTGTCATAAAAAAGTCCTCCTAATACGCTTCATCACTTATTGTTAATATAGACATCTTACATTCTTAGTATCAAAAAGAGGTGTGCCTAATGCTATAGAAAGAGACTTAATCTTGTGATTAAGCCTTTTATTACAGTGACTGTGCTCGCTTGCCTTGCACAGTAGTGTTCATAAGTCCCCATTTCATTGATAAGATCATCCCTATGAATCCAGCTCCACCAGCCGTTAAAAACACTGAAACATAGGCACCTTCATGACTAAACAGACCCGCAATAAATGGACCAAGAAAAATACCTAACGCATAAATTGCTTGAAAGAGACCCATTGCAGTTGCACGTTTATTGTTTGGAATCGTTTGAATGGCCATGCCCATTAATAATGGTATCGTCATTCCTTGTGCACATCCATTTAAAGCTTGAGATACATATAGAATAGGTAGACTGCTGATAAACGGTATTATAGCAGAAAATATACATGTACCTAAAAAGCCTATCATTAATATTGTCCATTTTTGAAAACGAGCAATCAAATAGCTACCTGTCACAATCGGTGCAATAGCATGTGGTATCATGAAACTAAACACAAGAAAAAGCAATGTTTCACTTTCGGCACCTATTGTTAGAGCATAATCAGGGGTAAAGCCAAACATCGTAATAAATAAGACTGCATGAGCAATTGCAGATAAAATGGCTGCTTTTAACACAATCTTTTCTCTAAAAACTTCTGTCAGTTCGTGTTTTTCAATCTTCTTAGTATTCTTTTCACCACTTACCTCTCTCACTTGTAAGGAAAGTATAATCCCTATCGTACCAATAACTCCACCTAACCAAAAAGGTGCCTTCCAACCCCAATGACTAACAAGATAACCACTTAGCCCCATACTAATTAGTTGGGATGATACAGTTATAAACTGGACATTACCCATAGCCTTTGTTGTGTCTTCTTGTTTAAAATAACTAGCATATAATACAGTAAAAGCCACCCACATCGAAGCAGTTACTCCTGAAACAAACCTGGCTAATAACGCAAAGCCAAGGCTTTCTGTCAAAGCAAAACCAAAGCAGCTAATAACCCCTGTAATGAGTCCGATCATGACAAACGGCTTTCGAATTTGTAGTCGATCTGAAATAATCCCTACCGGAAGACGTAGTAAAATTTGCATGATCCCATAACTGCCAACGATAAACCCTACTAATGTATAAGTCCCACCTAAGAAGTCCAAATAAGAAACAAACACTGGAACATAAATATACAGAGAGAACCAATAGATAAAGGTTATGATAATAAATAACATATGGTCATAGACTGAAACTTTAATAACGCTTATAACACGATACCTCCTAAAACAAACTTTCATCCTTATATGTATGTTATCTTTTTTTCACATATTTTTAAATGATAAAAAGCCTGTTCCATTTTTCTCTAGAACAGGCTACAAAAATTAAAAGTATACAATCCATATCACAATAACTAATAAAATTCGATAAATCGCAAAGGGCATTAACTTGATTTTATTAATGAGCTTTAGGAAAAAGCGAATTGAAAGAAGAGCAAATACAAAGGCACTAATAAATCCTGCGATAAAAAATGGCATGGCTTCAATAGAAAAGTATTGCCAGTTTTTCAAAAGAGAGATCGCGCTTGCTCCCGCCATGATTGGTACTGCCATAATAAAAGTAAAATCAGCTGCAGCACGGTGGCTCATTCCGAGTAGAACTCCTCCTGAAATGGTTGATCCAGAACGTGAAAATCCAGGCCATAATGAAAGACATTGTATTAATCCAACAGAAAATGCTTGTTTATAAGTAATTTGATCAACTGTCTCAATTTTTACTTCCTTTGGACCAAAAAGATCGGCTGCGATCATTAAGACTGCCCCAACAACTAAACCGATTAACACAGTTGTAATAGAAAATAAATGTTCATCAATATAATCCTCGAAAAGAACACCTAGCACACCGGCTGGGATTAAGCCTACAATGACTTGAGTAAGCTTTAAACGTCTTGTTCCTTCCGTAGATTCAGCTGTTTTTTTGCTCAATCTACCTAAACCCAACATTTGGATAAAGCGGTCCTTAAAGACGACCACTACAGCTAAAATGGAGCCTAGTTGTATAACAATTTTAAACGTATTTGCTACATATTTACCTAAAAAATCTTCCGATTGTAACCACATATCGTCGACAATAATCATATGACCAGTTGAAGAAACGGGTGCAAATTCAGTTAACCCTTCTACTAAGCCAAGTATAACAGCCTTTAAGAGTGTAAGAATATCCATCTTGTAAGCTCCTATCATTCTTTTAATCGTTAAACCACAAAAGTAAGTATAACGTTAAAATTGTCAGGAGGGAATCTCTTTTTTATTTTCGCCTTGCTCACCAAACATCATAATTTTATTTCGCCCACTAGCCTTTGCTGAATACAAAGCTTGGTCTGCCTGTTCTAATACTAGTTCAGCTAGTTGGCCTGGTTGAGACTCGGATATACCAAAGCTTGCAGTAAGTTTTCCTACTACCTTAAACTGATGTTGGCTAATTAAGAGTTTTAGCTTTTCAGCTAGCTTTAATGTTTTATCAATCGTCTCTTTTTTTGTAATGACAATGAATTCTTCTCCACCCCACCGAGCAAAAAAATCGCTTTTGTTTAAACCACAACTAATGATCCTAGAAATTTCTATTAAAACTGAATCACCGACACTATGTCCATACTGATCATTCACTTTTTTGAAATAATCAATATCAAAAAAGATAATAGAATACGTTTTACTTTCAGAATTAAGCTTTTCAAACAACTGGTGAACAGCCCGTCTATTCTCAATACCGGTTAACATATCCTTAAAAGCCATTTGCTCAAGCATTGAAGTCCTAACAGATGCATCAAGGCCTTTTCTAGCGAAAAAAAGTATAACAATATAAACAAACATTGCTAACTGGTAGTTTATAAGTGAGTTAATCATATCAACCTGTATAATGCTCAAAGAAGATAGAATGATTGCTGTTGTCATAGACCATAAAACAATGGATAACACGATTCCGTAAATTCCATAGAATGTAATAAAAATATAAATATAAATCATCGGTGTCCAAACTGCAGCATCACTAATCGAATAATGTTGACTCTGAACACTTTCCACATGTAAAGACCAGTATGTTAGCAATAAGTGAACAATAGACACTGATATAAAAATTGTAAGTTCAACGACTCTAAAGAAAATTCTCTTCAAGATTAAAAAGTAGGAACTTATAAAAAGGATTAAGTATGAAGCTACTATAGTTCTATCTAGAAAGTTAAATTCATTCCAACTATGAAGACCAAATAATAGAGACAGTAAAACAATAGGTATGACATATAAATACAGCTTTCGTTTTTGATTTTCAAATGTTGATAGATCACTATACAAGACCGTCATCGCTCCTAAAAAAAGAACTAATCCACCGATTAGTTCTTCTTTATATTAAATCGGTAACTGGCAAGCATATTCCTCAGAACTTAGCCCCTGTAGCTTTGCGTCTCTACCTTTCAGTAGATTTGCCCTTAACTATTTAGTTGGAGTTGAGAAATACAGGAATATATTCCTTGATACTTTTTACCTATAAACCTATTCTATACTAATATGGATAAATCTACAAGTAATATGAATTCTTTGTTTATAGCTAATTTTAAAAAGGAAAACCTATAAAGGTTCTCCTCCTTTTTTCCTATTCCTTTACGATCTCCTTTGTACTACGAACAGTATCAATTGGACGAACCAGCTTTTCAATTTGTTCCCGTTTTGGCTCTAGAAATGGAGGTAATGACAGCTTTTCTCCTAGAGTTTCATAAGGTTCATCTCCCATAAAGCCTGGTCCATCAGTTGCAAATTCAAAAAGTATATGGGGTGCAACTCTTGCATATAGTGATTCGAAGAAGTGACGATTCACATAGCCTGAAGTTGGAAAACCGATGCTTTGCATATGACTAATCCACTCTTCTAACACTACGCGGTCTTCAACACGGAAGGCAACATGATGAACAGTGCCATAGCCCTGAATTCCATGAGGGAGTACATCATTATGCTCTAAAATGACCTGTGCTCCATTTCCCCCTTCGCCAACTTCAAATAGGTGAAATGATCCTTCCTGTGCCACTTCCTTAAAGCCAAGTGCTTTCTCTAGTACCTCTTTCATTTGTTCCACATTATTTACTCGAATGAAAATAGGTCCTAAACCAGTAATAGCATGCTCTAGAGGAATCGGCCCTTTTTGCCATGGTGTACCAGAGGCAACTCCTTCATTTTTTTCATCTGAAATTAATTGATATTGTTGATCATCGAAGTCTACAAAGGATAATGATTTTTTCCCAAACTGCTCTTTAATTCCTGTGTGTTTAACTTCCAGGCGATCAAAACGTTTTACCCAATAATCCAATGAAGCATCTGTTGGAACTCGAAATGATGTTTTGGAAATTTCATTTGTCCCGTGTACTCCTTTTGGAATTCCAGGGAAGTCAAAGAATGTCATGTCAGTCCCTGCACTTCCTACATCATCAGCAAAAAATAAGTGATATGTCTGGATATCATCCTGATTTACAGTTTTCTTAACTAAACGCATTCCTAACACATATGTGAAGAACTCATAATTTTTCTCAGCACTACTTGTTATAGCCGTTACATGATGAATACCTTTTAATTGATTCATTGTGATCCTCCATTATTTTGTATTGTTTATATTTTAACTACAAGTTGTTAGTAACATTCCTCACAAAATATCTCTAAATAAAATATCTTGAATTAAAGATAATATATCATAGAAAAACCTTTTTTTCAAATAATAGATAATCGGCTTACTTCCAAGGCCAATTCATGAATGTATAAAAAAAGACAGGGATCCCCCTGTCTTTTTCCTATATTAATCGTGGAAGTTCGTTCCGTCTGTTGTTTCTCCGATAATACCTGCGCGAATGACAAAGTCCCCAAAGTGCTCATTTTCTTCACGTTCCTTCGCATAGCGAGGGATAATCGTATTTAGCTCTTTTAAAATTTCTTCTTCACCAATGTTTTCACGGTACATTTTGCTTAAACGGCTTCCGTCATGTGCTGCACCAAGATACATATTGTATTTACCAGGTGCTTTACCGATAAAGCCGATTTCACCTAATGCGTGACGGGCACATCCGTTTGGACAGCCTGTCATACGAATGGTAATTTCTTTATCTTTTAAACCGTTTTGATCCACAATCTCATCGATTTTATCAATTAATTTTGGTAAGTAACGTTCTGCTTCAGCCATTGCTAGACCACATGTTGGTAAAGCAACACATGCTAATGCACTACGACGTAATGCCGAATAATGCTTACCATCAGTTAAACCGTATTTTTCAATAAGTTCACTGATTTTTTTCTTTTTCTGACTTGATACATTTCCAATGATCAGGTTTTGGTTTGCTGTTAAACGGAAGTCACCTGTGTGAATTTTAGCAATTTCTCTAATACCTGTCATAAGCTTGTAGTCGTCATAATCTGTTACACGTCCACCTTCAATAAATAGCGTGAAGTTCCATTTTCCTTTCACACCTTTTTCCCAACCATAGCGATCTCCGTTATGATCGAAAGTGAATGGCTTCGCTTCTTCTAAACTCCAGCCAAGACGATTTTCTAACTCTTCTTTTACGTTTTCAAGTCCTAGGCGATCGACCGTATATTTGAAACGTGCATTTTTACGTACAGAACGATTTCCATAGTCACGTTGAATTGTAATAATCTTTTCTGCTACATCATAAGCCTGTTCTGGTTTAATGAAACCAATAACTTTCGCAAGCTGTGGATATGTTTCTTTATCACCATGACTCATTCCCATACCACCGCCAATTGCTACGTTAAAACCAACAAGCTTGTCGTTTTCAACAACGGCGATATAGCCTAAGTCTTGAGAAAAAATATCCACATCATTTGATGGTGGTACCGCAATACCAATTTTAAATTTACGTGGTAAATAAAGTGGACCGTACATTGGTTCTAGCTCATCAGTATCTGGTGTACCAGCTACTCTTTCTTCATCAAGCCATATTTCATGATAAGCTCTTGTACGTGGTAATAAATCATCACTTAATTTTTTCGACCATTCGTACACTTCTTGATGGACGTTCGATTGATACGGATTTGCCACACACATTACGTTACGGTTAACGTCCCCACATGCGGCGATTGTGTCTAACAATGAAGCATGAATACCTTGAATCGTTTTCTTCATGTTCCATTTTAAAATCCCATGCATTTGGAACGTCATACGAGTTGTTAGCTTTAACGTACCGTTTCCGTATTTTTGTGCAAGGTCGTCCATAACAAGCCACTGGTTTGGTGTTGCAACACCACCAGGTAAACGAACACGTAGCATAAATTGATAAGCTGGTTCTAATTTTTGTTTTTGACGCTCATTTCGAAGATCACGGTCATCTTGTAAATAGCTGCCGTGATGCTTCATTAAGCGGTTATCATCATCTGAAATACCTGAGCTTAATGGCTCAAGCATAGATTCTTTAAGCGTTCCACGCAAATAGTCACTTCGTTCTTTAATACCCTCAACATCACTTGGTGGGCCTTCTGGTGCTTTTAATATTTTGTTCGCCATGTTGCTAGTCTCCTTTCAATCAAAAAATCAATATACATCGCGTTGATAGCGTTTATTTTGTTTCATATCTGCAAGGTAGGCTTCCGCTTTTTCACGGCTTAATCCGCCTTCTTTTTCAATAATTTCGATCAGTGTATTGTTAACATCTTTCGCCATATGATTTTTATCACCGCAAACGTACACAACAGCCCCTTCTTCAAGCCATTGGAACAACTCTTTGCTGTGCTCTTGCATGCGATTCTGTACATAAACCTTCTCTTCTTGATCACGTGAGAAAGCAACATCCATTCTCGTTAACACACCGTCTTTAATCCATTTTTGCCATTCTGTTTGGTAAAGAAAGTCTGTTACAAAATGTTGATCACCGAAGAACATCCATGATTTACCTTCTGCACCGATTTCTTCACGCTCTTGCATAAATGCACGGAACGGCGCCACACCAGTACCAGGTCCGACCATAATAATTGGCGTATCAGGATTTTGTGGTAGTCTAAAGTTTTGATTTTTTTGAATATACACGGGTAATGTATCACCAGGTTGTAGACGCTCTGCTACTTGGGTTGACGCCACACCTTTACGATGACGACCATGTGTTTCATAACGGACAGCCCCAATTGTTAAGTGAACTTCATCAGGATTTGCAGCTAAGCTACTTGCAATAGAGTATAGACGAACTGGCATTTTGCGTAGAATACCAGCAAATTCCTGTGCAGAAACTTCCCATGGACCAAAGTCACGAATTAAATCTAGTAGGTCACGACCATCAATATATGCTTTTATAGAATCCCTGTTTGATACAAGTGATTGTAAATCTTTATTAGAATTAAGCTGTGCTGCTTTTTCAACAACAGGCTTCGTTAACGTGGCAATTTCAACCCTTGAGCTTAATGCCTCTTTCAAAGTTACTTCTTCATTATTCACTGTAACTTTTTCATTTGCATCCCATTTTACTGCTTCAAGAATAAGGTCAACAAGTTCAGGATCATTTTCCGGGTAAACACCTAGAGCATCACCTGGCTCAAATGTTAGTCCAGATCCTTCTAAAGATAACTCAAGATGACGCGTTTCTTTGTTAGAGCCTCGACCATTTAGGTTTAGGTTTTCAAGCACCTCTGCTTTAAAAGGGTTTGTTCTTGAGTAAGCTGATTCTAAAGCTTGAGGAGCAGGGGCAGCTGCTTCTTGAGCTTGAACAGGTTCTACTCCCGCCGCCCGAGCTTCATCAAGACCAGCTAAAACTCCTGCAATCCACTCAGATGCAGGCTCATCAAAGTCTAAATCACAATCAATACGTGGATAAAGACGAGTTCCACCAAGATCTTCTAAACGTTGATCAAATTCTTTTCCTGTATGGCAGAAAAACTCATAAGAGCTATCACCAAGCGAAAGAACTGAATAGCGAAGTTCATCAAGCTTTGGAGCTCGTTTGCCATGTAGGAATTCATGGAAAGAAATTGCATTATCCGGTGGATCTCCTTCACCATGTGTACTTACAACGATAAGAAGATTCTCTACCTTCTTCAAGCTGTTTGGTTTAAAATCACTCATTGATGAAACAGTTACTTTATAGCCACGACTCTCAAGTTCTTTTCCTGCTTTATTTGCAAGACCTTGGGCATTACCAGTTTGAGAACCAAATAGAATCGTAACATCTTTAGATACAGGTTTAACATTTACTGGCGCAGCAGCTTCTACTACCGGCGCTTCGGGAGCAGCCGTAACATTAGCAGAACCAGCTTGTGTAGCAGCTAGATACCCACTCAACCAGACTTTTTGAGATTCCGTCAAGGTTGGCAGAAGACGATTTAGGAGCTCTACTTGCTCCTGATTAAACGGACTGTTCATTACCTGAAGTTGCAACAAAATCCACACCTCACAAAATTTACTTGTACAAATTATTCATAATTACTAGTTTCCATTATTTCAGTCTCACTGACAAGTGAAAAATATAATTCATTTTACCACAACTCATTATTCCTATCAATAAAGTTGGAATTTAATTGTGTGAAGAATGAAAAAGTTTTTGACAAGTTTGTGAGGATTGATGTTGTTTATTATTTGATACTTTTTGTTAAAAGGAAAACTTTGTTCGTTATATAATAGAGTCAAAGTAAAAATTTATAACATAAATTCTCTTAAAAATACCCGTACTAAGCCAAAAAGTACCTATTCAAGGAGGCTTCACCTATGCACCAGTTAAAATGGCTCGATGCCACTGAACAGGCTCAGCTTATTAAAACCAAACAAATTACAGCTGCAGAATTACTTTCTTATACAATTGACTTAATAGAAGAGTTAAATCCCAAATTAAATGCCATCACACATAAATTGTATGAAAACAGGTTACCATCACCTGAATCAGGTCCTTTTTCAGGTGTTCCGTTCCTCATGAAGGATTTAGAATTCTTTGCAAACACTCCGTACACAGCAGGATCTACATATCTTAAAGACTTTATTGCCCCAGCTGATAGTGAATATTCATCAAGAATCCGTCATCAAACGGGGCTTATTACAATTGGAAAAACAAATACGTGTGAATTTGGACTAGTACCAACTACTGAGCCTTTACAATATGGTCCAACGAGAAATCCATGGAATCTAGCTTACACAGCTGGAGGCTCAAGCGGAGGGGCAGCGGCTGCCGTTGCAGCTGGAATGGTTCCGATGGCACATGCTTCGGACGGGGGAGGATCAATTCGAATTCCCGCATCTTGTTGTGGAGTTTTTGGCCTTAAAGTAAGTAGAGGTAGAATTCCAAAAAACCCTGATCCGGTTGGCCTCGGAGTTAATCATGTTATTACGCGGACTGTTCGAGATAGTGCGGGACTTCTTGATGCAACATATGGAAACCATCCTGGTAATCCATTCTATGTATCCCAACCAAGTGATTCATTTGTCACTGAATCAACCAAAGAACCGAGAAAATTAAAAATAGCTGTTTTAAAAACCGGTTTTAATGGTAAAAAGATTCATCCTGATTGTGAAGATGCTGTTTTAGATGCAGCAAATCTCTGTCAATCGCTAGGTCATGATGTTGAGGAGGGATCTCCTACTATTAATGTTGATACATATAACCGAGCATTCCAAGTGCTTTGGCAATCATCCTTTTCACAAGGAATACATTCTTTAACAAATTTAACTGGAAGAGCTCCGAAGCAAGAAGAACTAGAACCTTATACTTGGGAAGCTTTACAATGCGGTAATTCATACAGAGCAACAGAATATCTTGCTGCGATTAGTTACATGCAGCAAGTAACTAAAGAAGTGGCTCAATTTTTCAACAACTACGATCTCCTGTTAACCCCAACTCTTAGTGAGCCGCCTTTAAGAATTGGTGAGTTATGTTATCCAGGTAATATAGAGGGGTACGTTAACAGACTAAATGAATGGGTTCCCTACACTCCACTTGCAAATACAACAGGCTGTCCGGCGATGTCCGTTCCATTATTTTGGAATAAAGATAACTTACCTATCGGTGTTCAGTTTATGGCACCGCTTGGAGATGAAGCTACTCTGTTTCAGCTTGCAGGACAGCTTGAGAAAGCACGGCCTTGGAAGGATAAAAAACCTACTATAATATAGAAGAAAGTAGACGAAAAAATCGTCTACTTTTCCTTTTTATCGATTAATAACCCTTTCAATATGAATGGTCAAATATAGCTTCTCATCATTCGTTAACTCATAATCAAATTGTCTTTTCACATAATCATTAATTTTTTCCGTGCATTCATAAGCTTGTTTGTGTTTGTTTTTTACAGCTTCAAACAGAAAGTCGTCTTCACCTTCCATGTAAGTTTTGCTATACAGTCTTTGAGCAAAGAACTTCAAATGAGTGACAAATCGGAAGAAGTTAAGCGACTCTTCGTTAAAATCCATCTTAAAGTGATATTTAACAATTTTCAAAATGTCTTGCATCGTTTTTGTAATGTTTACGATATTAGGCATTTCCTCATTAAGTTCTGCATTTACAATATGCATGGCAATAAAACCAGCCTCATCTTCCGGTAATGTTACATGAAGCTTTTCCTGAATCATACCTAATGCTTCTACTCCAAGAGAAAATTCATCTTTATAGAGTTTTTTAATTTCCCATAGCAATGCATTTCTTATGTCGAGACCTTTTTTATTACGTTCAATGGCAAAATTAATATGATCTGTAAGAGATACATAAATGCTATCATTTAATTCTCTTCCAAGCTTACTTTTTGCCTTTTTAATGATGTCTTCTGTTACTTCCATAAGCTCAAGTGAAACTTCATATAATAATGTTTTAAAACGTTCCGACATATCTTTATTTTTCAGTGTGAACACTTTCTCAATTTTGTCATCATCTATTTCATCACCAGGTCTTTTTTGAAAAGCAAGACCTTTTCCCATAATAACAAGCTCTATCTTTTCTTCATTAAATGCACTTACAACATTATTGTTAAATACTTTTTCTATTTTCATATAACCACCTAAACTTTTTATGGTTTATTTGTCAAACAGATTTTCTCGTATAAGCTCTACTTTACCGTATTATAAGTTATACCATTCTCCATGACCACTTCTAAAGATTATAGGAGAAACCCTGTACTAATAGAAGGAAAGCTGTTGTCAGCTTTCCTCTTATTTCATCATGACCCGAAAGTATTCTCCATTAGCATATTACATGCTTGAACAATCTTTTCTTTTGATCTCGCAACTTCTTAAAGTCTTTCACCATTACTTTCAATTACTTTTTTATACCAATCAAAGCTTTTCTTCCTAATTCGTTGTAGTGTACCATTTCCTTCATTATCTTTGTCAACATAAATATAGCCATAGCGCTTTTTCATTTCTCCAGTCGAAGCACTCACAATATCAATTGGACCCCAACTTGTATAGCCAATAATCTCTACGCCATCATCAATGGCTTCACTCATTTCCACAACGTGCTTTTTCAAATAGTCGATACGATAGTCATCGTGAACTTCACCATTCGCAGTGAGCTTATCAATAGCACCTAATCCATTTTCAACTACAAATAATGGCTTTTGATAGCGATCAAATAATTGATTCGCTGTAATACGGAATCCTCTTGGATCGATCGTCCAACCCCACTCTGATTTTTCTAAGTACGGATTTTCAATCGATCCAAACACATTCCCAGATGTCATATTATTAACTTCTGGATCTGTACTAGTTGCACGGCTTGCATAATAACTAAAGCCGATATAATCAACGGTATGATTTTTTAAGAGCTCTTCATCTCCATCTTCCATTTCGACCGTTATGTTATGATCTTTAAAAAATCTCTTTGCATACCCTGGATATGCTCCACGTGATTGCACATCAATGAAAAAGAACGATTCACGATCTTTCTCCATTGCATCCCAAACATCCTCAGGGTTACATGTGTACGGATAAGTCATACCAGCAGCAAGCATACAGCCAATCATCGCCCCTGGGCTGATTTCATGACAGGCTTTTACAGCAAGCGCACTAGCAACTAATTGGTGATGTGCAGCTTGGTATTTTATTTGTTCTTTATTGTCTCCTTCTTTAAAAACAAGGCCAGCACCTACAAATGGTAAATGTAATAACATATTGATTTCATTAAATGTCATCCAGTATTTTACCTTGTCTTTATAACGTTTAAATAAAGTTGTCGCATAGGTTTCAAATAAAGATACCAGCTTACGATTTTTCCAGCTTCCATAGTTTTCAACCAAGTTAACTGGTACATCAAAATGGGCAATGGTTACAACAGGTTCAATGTTATTTTTTAATAGTTCATCAAAAAGATCATCATAAAACTTTAACCCTGCTTCATTAGGCTGCTCGTCATCACCATTTGGGAAAATTCTTGCCCATGAAATAGATACACGTAACGCTTTAAAACCCATCTCTGCAAAAAGGGCAATATCTTCCTTATAACGATGATAAAAATCTATTGCCGTGTGGGATGGATAAAATTCGCCTTCAAGTGGTTGGAAAGAAGGAAGATTACCAAACATGATATCCCATCGTTTTTCTCCTGTAGGTAGTAAATCAACTGTTGTTAATCCTTTTCCACCTTCGAGATAGGCACCTTCTGTTTGATTGGCAGCAATCGCACCGCCCCATAAAAATCCTTTTGGAAAAGCCATGAAGAAAACTCCTTTTCATAAAAAATGAGGGAGAGAACGACTTAAAAGACGATCTCCTCCTTAGATAACATTTAATTGATAGTAAAAACACAGTCCCCAGTTTTCACTTGTTTCTCTGGTGTTAAGTTAATATTAAACTCTTTATGATTCGTTACCACAACAGGTGTTGTTAACGGTTTACCCGCTTCTTTAATCTTATCCATCTCAAATTCTATTAAGAGTTGCCCTTTTTCAATACGTTCACCTTGAGCAACATGGGCTTTAAAATACTTTCCTTCTAACTGTACTGTATCCATACCGATATGAATCAGAATATCTACCCCAGTTTCAGTCGTGATACCAATTGCATGATTAGTCGGAAACAAAGCAGTCACGATACCAGAAGCAGGAGCAAGCAGCTTTCCTTCGCTTGGCTCAATTGCTATACCATGCCCAAGAGCACCTGATGCAAATGCTTCGTCTTCAATCTCTGATAATACCTTCACATCACCTGTTAAAGGACTGATGATTTGTTCTTTTTTAGCATTTGGAGCTGTTGTTACTGCTACTTCACTTTGAGTATTTTCAGTTGCTTCATTTTTAGCTTTCCCCATTCCGAATAGATACGTAAGGATAAAGCCTAGACCAAAGGCTACAGCGAATGAAATCAACATTGCCCAAAAAGCAAATGTAATACCATCTGTTGGACTAATAAATGATGGAATTCCGAAAACTCCAAGACCACCTACCATATAAATCTTTGAACCAGCTGCACCGATAATCCCCCCACCAACAGCAGCTGCAATACAGCTAATGATAAATGGCTTTTTAAGCGGTAATGTAATACCATAAATGGCTGGCTCTGTTACACCGAAAATACCAGAAATAAATGCTGGAATACTTAATGTTTTCAACTTTTGCTGCTTTGTTCTAATCCATACTGCCAAGACTGCACCAATTTGTGCAAATGAAGCAGCAAATGTAGTTGCTAATACTGGGTCCGCTCCCATTGTTGTAAGATTGTTAATCGCAATTGGTACAAGACCCCAATGAAGACCAAAGATAACAAGTAACTGCCATAATCCACCTACAAATATCCCTGCAACTAGCGGGCTTAGATTATAGATAAATAGAGTTGCCATTCCTAAAAGATTACCTAACCATGTTGCGATAGGTCCAATGATGATAAATGTTAAAGGAACAACAATTAATAATGTAAAGAATGGTACTAAGAATGCTTTTACTACACTTGGAATAATTTTTTTCAAACGGTTTTCTACAATTGCTGCGAAATAAGATGCTAAGATAATTGGAATAACAGAAGATGCATAACTCATTAAAATAACAGGTACACCTAAAAACGTAATATGAATTGGTGATTCAAACATTGTTCCTGCAAATAATGTGTATAGCGGCTCACCTGCCGTTAATCCTGATAACGTTGGATAAACTAATGAGCCCCCAATCGCCATTCCAATAAATGGACTTCCACCAAATTTTTTAATCGCTGTATATCCTAAGAAAATTGGAAAGAAGTAAAATAGAGAATCGCCAATTGCATTTAAAATTTGATAAGTTCCTGATGTATTCTCTAACCAACCTAATGCTAGAAATAGCGCATTAAAACCTTTGATCATCCCTGTTGCAGCTAATACGCCAAGTACAGGTGTGAATATACTTGAAATAATGTCAATTAAACTTGATTTTTGCTTTTCTTCATCATCACTAGCTTGTGACTGTCCTTGAAAACCACCAACATGTAATACTGCTTGATACACATCCGGTACATGATTCCCAATAACCACTTGATATTGTCCACCGCTTTTCATAACAGTTACAACATCATCCATATTTTTAAGGACTTCTGTATTTGCTTTTGATTCATCTTTTAATTTAAAACGTAATCTAGTAATACAATGCACGACACTGGAAACGTTTTCTTTTCCGCCGACATTAGAAAGTATATCTTTAGCCAACTGCTCGTATTTCATGAGCTGTCCCTTCCTTCATCTTAATTTTAGACAAATAAAAAACCTGAGCCGAATAGTACACAAATATCGCGAATATTGTGTCTCTATTCAGTCCAGGTTATGCCCACTTAAGGTAACATTCCTATAACGGAATATGTGTTATTTATTTGTTATATGTAATTTATCACGGGCAAATTCGAATGTCAACGCTTTCTTTTATTTTTTTTATAGCTTACTAGACTTTGGAACTAAATGTAAAAAAGAGATCTCTCATGACCTCCTTTTTTCAAATTCAACTATTCGCTTTTAATAGCTTACTTCCTTTTTCTCTAAAGCTTGTGTCACCAATCTTTTCAACGTAAGGTTTACCATCAACAAAATTGACTACCGAAACACTGCAATTGTCATGAACCTTAAACTCTTTGCTGTTTGTGACTTGGATGATATAGTTACCAATTGTTACACCATGAGAAAAAATTAAAATGTTTCCACCATCTTGAGCATGTTTTTCTACAATTTCATTGATTGCTTGTTCAGTTCTCGCAAACAACTGTGCATATGTTTCACCTTCAGGAGCACAGGCATTGATATCAAGTGAAAATAATTTTTCAAGAGCATCTCCATAAAGAGTAGGAATTTCATCCTCCAATAAAGCCTCTAGTACACCAAAGTTCATTTCCTTTAATCGTGCATCTGGATTTAAAGGAATGTCACGATCGCCAATGGCAAATTTAGCTGTGTCGAGTACTCTCTGGCTGTCACTTGCGTAGGCTGCGGTAAACTCAATATCAGATAATCCCTTTCCAACTGATTTAGCTTGTAAAATTCCTTTTTCGGTAAGTGGAGAATCACAGAATCCTTGCATTCTTCTTTCTACATTATATTGAGTTTCTCCATGGCGGACAAAATAAAGAGTTAATTTGTTTTCAGTTAGCATGCATGAACACGTCCTTTTTCAGTCTCGGTCTCTGAAAGATTTTACCCTAATAATGACATTATGACCATTATAATCCTCTTCTAATGGTGTCACAATGAAAACATACTTTACCCTTAGAACATAGAAAAAAGCATAACCTTAATGGCTATGCTTTCTAGCTATATAAACTATATAACAGTATTCTCTCGATTATAGGCGATATACTTAATCGTACTCTCAAGAACATTACGTATTTCTTCTATGTGAATTGGTTTTTTAATGTAAGCATAACAGCCTTCTTCAGAAGCCTGGTTTATCGTAGATTCCATTGCATCCGCACTAACAGCTATAACAGGAATGTCCTTTGATATAGGGTTTGATTTAATATGCTTTAATGCATCTAGCCCATTCATATCCGGCAACGTAATGTCTAGTAAAATAATATCAGGCTTTAGTTCTATGGCTTGTTTTATTCCATCTTTTCCAGACGTTACACACTGTAATTCGATCGTTTGAATGATACGTAGCATTGATCTCATTACGTCAATATTGTCGGTGTTATCCTCAATATATAAAACTCGTAAAGGTTGGCTTAATGGGATCAATGGCTCTTCATCTATATTTTGCACACATACTTCAGACTGTTTATTCAACTTTTTAAAAGAAACCCAGAAAGTTGAGCCTTTCCCCTTTTCTGTTGTCACACCGTAGTTACCATTCATTCTCTTTGTTAGCTGTGATACAATCGCTAGCCCGATACCTGTACCTTTCCAGTTATTCATCGTATTTTTACTTCTATAAAAAGGCTCATATATAAGATCAAGATCTTCTTGCTCGATTCCGATTCCACTGTCTTTAACATTAATCTTTACTTCTTCACTATCAGTTTCCTCATCACAATAAATATGAACCGTTCCATTTGTTCTGTTATACTTCAAAGCATTATCCAATAGATTAGTAATAATTTGTGTAAAACGAACTGGGTCTGCTTCTATGAAAAGCTCTGATGGAACACCTTCTAAATGGATATCGATATCAGAGGTATTTGTTTCAAGAATAGAGCCTACACAATCTTCTAGAAAAGATTTGACTTGAATTTCTTCTTTGTGAATATTCACTCTACCCGTATCAATAGCCGTAAAATCTAATATCTCCTCTATTAAATTCAGTAATTGTTCAGATGCATTATAGATTCTAGATATTTTTTGATTCAAATCTGGATAATTTTTATTCATCAAAAGAATTTGTGAGTAACCTTGAATCGTATTAAGAGGAGTTCGCAAATCATGACTCATTTGTGATAAAAAGACGGTTTTTGCAAGATTAGCTTTCTCTGCATTTAATTTTTCTAATTCAAGAAACTTTTCACGCTCCATTTGACGGGCATTCCCAATTAACAGCTCTTCATTTTTCTTTTTCAGCAAATTATTTTCTGTTTCTAATTGTTGGACCCTCTCTCTTTCTGCTGCTGAAAATGAAATATATTTTGTATGATAAAAAGGGGACTTCTCAATTGCTTCATCCACCATGACATACTCATGAATTTTTAATAACTCATTTTGAAAAAAAGCAGGTGTAATAAAGGCATTATAAGCACACACCGAGATCGTATTACTTCCCTGCAATAGTCGATCTACTTGACTCTCATAATTCCTTATTTCACTTATTGAAGAATCATCCGCTAATACTTGTCCCCAAGTTCGTGTTCTTATTCCCTTTTCAACATTTATCTGCAATATTTCCTTTAACTGCTTAAAACTCTCATCTGCCTCAAATCCTTTTTCTGAGAGGTAAAAGTCATCAACAGGCATGTAATCTACTAAGTTCATTTCTTCTTCTGAATATCCACTACTTACTAAAAGGTCAGATAGAGTTTTATATACACTCTTTTCTTCTACAAACAAGATTTTATCCTGATGTTGTATACCTTGACTAATAAATTGATAAGCATGCTCCAGATACTTTTTCTCATCATTAAACATATATAAAATGTGAGCACCTTTTCCATCTAAATTATTAGTAAACTCCTTTAAAAAAGGCACACTTTCCCACTTAGTTGTTTTTCTTTCTTTCATTTGCCATCCCCCGTCCTAATCTAGTTACTATGTTAATCAATCATTTGTTATTGTAGAAGAAAATATCTTTGGAAGTAGTTCATAAATTTAACAAAAACTTCAAGTCTTATAAATTCATAAATTGGAACAGCAAATAAGCCTCTTAATCTGTAAAAGACATAAAAAAACTCTAAGTATCTCCCTCATGGAGTTATTTAGAGTTTTCAAATGAAAGTGCATGATATAACTTGTTTTTCTGAAGTTTAGATACATGGGCGTAATGGGGATAATTTCGAAAATGCACAAAATGTGTATCACCTTCAAATGTTAGATGTGATACATAGTTTAAATTCACGATAAACGACCGATGTGTTCTAAAAAAGTCATGATTCAGCTTTTGCAAAATTGTATCTAACGACTCATTTGTTTCATACTTCTGATCCACTGTATGAATAATGGTTTTTCGACTATCTTTTTCTATTAAAACGATTCTAGAAAAATGAATAAAATGTGAGGTACGGTCTACGGTTATCGGTAAAATTTGTTTTCTTTCTACCTTTTGATTTGAAAGTAATGCGTTTTTAGCTCTTTCTAGCGCGATATATAACCTCTCTTTTTTTATAGGTTTCATCACATAGTCAACAGCATGTAAATCAAAAGCACTTACAGCATACTGATCATATGCCGTAATAAAAACAAATTGTAATTCAGGGGAAATTTTAAGACATGATGAAATGGCATCAATACCATTTAATTTTGGCATATGAATATCAGCAATAATAAGATCAGGCTTTTTATTTATATTAATATCCAATAAATTCTCACCATCTTCAGCTATCCCAACAACCTCAAAGCTATCCAGTGGCTCTAAGAAGGCACTGATGATTTGCTGAGAATCAAAGTTGTCTTCTGCAATAACTACCTTAATTTTGGGATCCACGACATGACCTCCTTCACCGGTTGATCATCTACTTTTAACTGAATCTCCTATTATATTGTAACATGATAAAATTGCTTACTTAGTAGGAAATATTACCAACTACATGAATAAACACGATATTCAACCAATACTAGTTGAAGCTTTTTACGTATTACTTGCTTTAAACACTGATTCAGAAATGATCTTACTTTTCGCCCTATCAGGGTTCCTACGATCAATTTCTTCTCTTAACATCATGATAAAGTTATGATCTAATTCATAAAGAACAGCATCCTCATAGGCATGTAATAGTTGATTATAACTTAATTGCCGCATTTTTAAAGTCTCCTTTAAACAGAAATACATAGTATGCTCATTCTCTATTTTACTATTATTAAACATTCATACCTCTCAAGAAGACTGTGTAGAAACAAGAGAATCGGCAGAACAACCAACAATTTATTACATTCAGGAAGGATAAACGGCATTTTACTAAAAATCTACAAAATAAGACAGATACTTTGAAGGTGATCAAGCTAAAAAAACACCACCAAATAGGTGATGTTTCTACTATTTTTACTTTCTTAACTTTCAAGGATTCTGCTAACTTTTTATAAGAGTTGTTTATGTTCAGGCCCAATTGATGATAGTCAAATTATTGGGTGATATCATGGAAGCTTTTGCTAAATACGCCATTTATTCACACTATTAATGGAGGCTACTTGCACTAATCCCTTACCCTTTTTCCCTTAGCTTATATTTTTTATATGCCAACGGAGTCATGTTCGTTGTTTTTCGAAATTTATCAATGAAATAGCTTGTGCTGTTAAAGCCTACTTGATAGGCAATTTCTGTTACGTTTAACTCAGTTTGTTGGAGTAAGATCAAGCTATTCTGAATGCGATAATCCGTCACATAGCTCAATGGTGTTGTTTTTAAGGTTCGTTTAAAGTAACGGCAGCATTCCGAACGACTTAACTGACCTGCCTTGGCGATATCATCTAATGTTAATTTTTCAGCAAAGTGAGAATGAACATAGTTTAGCATTTCCTTCATACGTTTATTTTTTTGAACCTCAACCTGATCATACTCCAATTTGAAACCGTTAACGATGAGGTTCTTCCATAGAGAAGTTAAGGAAACAGATATATCCATTTCATAGTAAGGTGCTTTTTGATGGATCAATTGATGAATGGTAAAAATGGCACTTAAAATATTTTCACCCCAGACCTCATCAGAATTTAATAGTAAATATGATAGATTGGTTGCTCGTAGATAAGGTGAAACATAGGTTGCATAGAGCTCCTGTGGTAAAAGAAAATGTGGAGAAACATTCAAGCAAAGATATACACATCCTGAATGATCCTTATCCTCCGCCATATGCAAGCATTCACTATTTATAAAAAGCCCCTCTCCTTCTCTCACATTTAAACTTTCTTCATTTATTTGAAAAGTGGCCTCACCTTTTAAAATAAAAACAAATTGAAGTTCCTCATGCCAGTGAAGAGGGATATATCCATTAATATTTTTGTTAATCGTTGTTTCATAGCACGCTATGGGTAATTCAACCGTCCGATGCTTCGTCAGTTCTTTTAAACTTTTATCTATTTTAAAATTTTTAATCTGCATACATCCATCACCTCAATATTGTGATACTTTTTGATTCAATTTAAGTATATTTCGGTTATTTTTCAGCTTATTATTACACTATTATTATATTTTGAGGTGGTCAATACAAATGAACTTATCTTCTAGAAAAATTGGATATTTGCTTGTGATAACAGGAGCCATCTTTTGGGGTGTTGGAGGCACGGTAGCACAAAAGCTTTTTCAGCAATATGCCGTTAATGTTAACTGGCTCGTAACTACACGATTGCTTATTGCTGGTATGTTACTTTTATCTGTTCAATACTTTCGTAAAGATCGGTCACAAATACTAGGAGTGTGGAAAACCAAAAAAACAGCCATACAACTCTTAATTTTTGGGATACTCGGTATGTTAGCCGTTCAATACACATACATGGCTTCTATTAAATATGGAAATGCAGCAGTCGCCACCCTCCTACAATATTTGGCACCAGTTATGATTATTATCTATTACATTTTCCGAAAACAAACTGTGCTATCAAAACAGGATACCATAACTGTTTTTCTTGCTTTATTGGGCTCATTTTTCTTATTAACAAATGGATCTTTTTCTCAATTGTCTGTCCCCCCACTTGCTGTCATTTGGGGAATACTATCTGGTGTAGCACTTGCTTTCTACACATTATATGCTGTTCCCCTACTTAAGAAATTTGATACATTAGTCATTGTAGGTTGGGCTATGATCATAGGTGGTTTAGCATTAACTATGATCCATCCACCATGGAAAATAGAACTAGCAACTTTACCACTTGAGGCCTATCTTTACTTTCTTTTTGTCATAATCTTTGGCACAATGTTTGCCTTTTGGTTTTATATTGAAAGCTTACAAAGCTTATCTCCAAAAGAAACAAGTCTTTTAAGTAGCGTAGAACCACTTGCAGCTGTCATCACCACAGTCATTTGGCTAAAAGAACCATTTGGGTCTCTTCAATGGATTGGTGCTCTTAGTATTATCGGTATGATTTTGTTATTAGCGGTAGGAAAAAAGAGTTCTGCCGAGGTTGAGGTTGAAGAAGTGAAGGTGGGATAGGGAGGGAGTGCCTGTCACTCCCCGAAGTTTGTCGAATAACAATGAGATACTTTCACTCGGGATTAAATAGATGTTTCAAGCCATTAGCAAAAGCACCCTTCAGTCAATGAAGACTTTAGGATGCTTTTTTCTTTTATATCTACCTATTCATTAAGGAAGCACATTACCAGCTGCGCGGAAAATACTATACCATTCTTCACGTGTAAGCTTGATTTCACTTGCTTTCACGCAATCTTTTAATCTGCCTTCATTCATTGTACCGATTACTGGCTGCATTTGGGCTGGATGACGTAATAGCCATGCAATCGCAATCGTTGTGTTGCTTACTTCATATTTTTTTGCAATTTCATCGATTTTTTGATTTAGTTCCGGGAACTTTTCGTTGCCTAGGAATACGCCTTCAAAGAATCCATATTGAAACGGAGACCATGGTTGAATGGTAATATCGTGCAATCTGCAAAACTCAAGAACACTAGCATCTCTATTCACAGCAGCCTCATTTTCCATGTTCACATTAAATCCGTTTGAGATCATCGTTGCGTTTGTAATACTTAATTGCAGTTGATTCGCAACAATTGTTTGCTTAACTGACTTTTTAAGCAGTTGAATCTGCATTGGATTTTGGTTGGAAACACCGAAATTACGTACCTTTCCTGAGCTTTCAAGAATATCGAATGCCTCTGCTACTTCTTCTGGCTCCATTAATGTATCTGGACGATGAAGCAGCAAAACATCTAAATAATCAGTTTTTAAGCGTTTTAGGATTCCATCAACCGATTCTAAAATATGCTCTTTAGAAAAATCGAACATTCCATTACGAATCCCGCATTTGGATTGTAGGATGATTTTTTCCCGAACATCATCGTTCATATGAATGGCATCAGCAAAGATTTCTTCACATTCTCCTCTACCATAAATATCGGCATGATCGAAGAAATTTGCGCCCAATTCCATTGCTGTTTGGACGAAGTGCTCTGCCTCGTTTCTTTCAAGTGAATTAATACGCATACAACCTACTGAGACAACAGGCACGTCTAACGTACTTTTTCCAAGTTTCATTGTCCTCATGAATGGATATCCTCCTTTTAAAAACTACTTTATGTTGTTTGTCTATCTAGTTATGTAACCGACAATACAGGTTTGGATATGTATCCTTACCGATTTTCCCACAATAGGATAGCGTTTACAAGGAAACAGTGTTTTCGTTGTAAACTTTTTAACTAAGCACCCTCAGATCGTTCTTTGCACCTTTTAAATTAAAACTCCTCATACACAGCAGGATCTTGATTATTAATTCTTCCATTGGGTTGAGTTAATTCTAAGATCATACTCATTTCAGTCTCATCTAACGAAAAGTCAAAAATGGAGATATTCTCGAGTTGTCGTTCTTTAGATGCTGATTTCGGAATACTAACTGCCCCCAGCTGATAATGCCAGCGTAAAATAATTTGGGAAACCGATTTGTTATGATTATCAGCAATCTCTTTCAATGTAGGATGTTGTAACACGTCATTAGCTCGTGCTAACGGGCTCCACGACTGAATCTGAACACTATTTTCTTCATGCCATTTTCTTAATTCAGCCTGATTATAAAACGGATGAAGTTCGATTTGATTGATGCTTGGCTTCACCCCTGTTTCTTTTTCAAGACGTTCAATATGTTCCGGTAAAAAATTACAAACACCAATCGAACGAATCAATCCTTGTTTTTTTGCATCTATTAATGCTTGCCATGCTTCTACATATAGATTTTGCTTCGGATTGGGCCAGTGTATTAAATATAAATCATAATAATCAAGGTTTGCACGGTATAACGACTCTTCAATTGTTGTAACAGCTTTTTCATATTGCTGGTAGCGACCTGGAAGCTTGGATGTAATGCGTAATTCTTCCCTTGAAACTGAACTCCGTCTAACAGCTTCTCCGACCGTTCCTTCGTTTTCATAATTATAAGCAGAGTCAATCAGTCGATAGCCAAGGTCATCAATCGCACTTTGGATAGACTTTACACCTTGATTGCCTTTAAGTTTATATGTTCCTAACCCAATGACTGGAAGGGTACTACCATCATTAAGGGTTATATTCGGAATTGAAACCACACCTAATCACTCCTTTTTCATAATAGTTTTAGGTTACCATATTTTTCAATAAGACTCATAGTTATTGAGCTTGGTCTTAGTAAAAAAATAATCGTGTTTCATGGAAAAGTTTATCAGTCTATTCATTACAAAAAGCGCACTTCAGAGAAATGCGCTTTTTCATTATTCATCTATTATTTAAAAGATAGTATTTACTCTTTCACTCGTCTCCTTCTCATCCATTGTGTTGCCGCCCATTTATCTCCAACAATAACAGGAGCTCCACCGTGAAGAGTTAACTCATTTAATGTTTGATTATCATAAAAATACTCAAAATACACGGCCATCCCTTTTTGAGGTGAAACTGAAAAATTCAGTTTGGGAAAGTATGTTTCCCCGCCTTCCTCTACATCATTTAAGTACATAACAAGTGTGCTAATTCTAGGATTACTTACAGGCCTACTTGCTGAAGCAAAATAATCATAATGTTCCTTATATTCCTGGCCAATTTGATAGTTTAAAATTTGCAGGCCTTCTCCATGCTCATACGGAATGTTCATAATTTGAGAGGCTCGTTTTTCAATTCTAGTAACAAGTTCATTTTCACCATCTTGAAAAAACATGCTGCTGCTAGTTCTTAGTTCATCTAATTCACGTGAATTTCCAATCTTTGAGCGGCGCATTCTATCTTTCGATAACCTAATTAGTTCATCACATTCTTCATCGCTTAAAACATTTCCTAAAATGGCGATTAGGGGTTCCTCTAATCGTGCAATGATCTTAATTTCCCGATCATCTGTCATAATTTTATTACCAATGTGATTAAAAATAGATTGTTCTTTAATCGTTAATTCATTAGCATCCATTGTCAACTTTCATCAACCTCTTATTATTAAATTTTTAAAAATTAGGTTTTGTTATTAGAACACGCCTTTTATTAAATTCATCAAATGAACTAAAACCTTTTCATTCAAAAAGAATGCTAAGATTGAATTTATTTTACACCTAGCATTTCAGCTTTTCTACTACTTTATTTTTACATTTTCAAAATGTTTTTTCTTTACTAGTTTTAGGTGTTTTATTTTGAATCATGAAAGATAATTCCGAGTCCAAAACGCTCTCCAGATGTTACTGTACTCACTCCGTGCCGAACTTTGTTTTTATAATATCCTTTCTTACCAAAAGCTGGCCTTTCATTTGTTGGAAAAATTAATGCACTTCCTTGATCAAGTGTAATAACATGCCCTCTGCTTTGAGCACGTGGAATTTGTTCAACTAATAAAGATTCACCACCTGTATAATGTTCATCTCGTTGATTTAAGATGAAAACCACTTGAAAAGGAAAGAAAACATCTCCATATAAATCCTGATGTAAGCAGTTAAATCCGCCTTCTTCATATTTTAAGATTAAAGGTGTTGGGCTCGTTTGCTCATGCTCCTCACATCTTTTTATAAACTCCTGCAGCTCAGCTGGATATTGTTCTGGTTTTTTTAAGTACCCTAACCATCGATTTGCTGTCTTTGCTAGCTCAGGATAAAAGGCTTCTCTTAAACTTTGAATCATATCAGGCAATGGATAGGTAAAATATTTATATTCACCACTCCCAAAGCGATATCTTTGCATATTAATAGTTGTTCTATATAATTCTTCCTCATAATAAATTTGAATGAGCTGCTCACATTCTTCTTTTGTTAGTAGTTTTGGAACTTTTGCAAAGCCTTGGTCATCTAATACTTGTTGAATTGACTCCCAATTTAATTGTTCGACTCGTGATTTTATGTCATGAAGCATACTAGACCTCCTTATACCTGTTTACATATAATGGTATCTTTAACTATATTTGATTCTTTTATGATTATTTATTGGTTTGAAGGCAAGTAACTCGTTTTCCTGATTTGATTCGGCCACTATTGAGACTTATTTTGGGTGCCAGCTCTTTTTTCTGTCCCGATTCGGTCACTATCGAGACTCATTTTCACTACCTGCTCTTCTTTCTGTCCCGATTCGGCCACTATCGAGACACATACTCACTGACCGCTCTCTTTTCTGTCCCGATTCAGCCACTATCGAGACTCATTTTCACTACCTGCTCTTCTTTCTGTCCCGATTCTCCTACTATCGAGACACATACTAACTGCCAGCTCTCTTTTCTGTCCCGATTCGGCCACTATCGAGACACATACTCATTGCTCACTCTTCTTTCTGTCCCGATTCGGCCACTATCGAGACACATACTCATTGCTCACTCTTCTTTCTGTCCCGATTCTCCTACTATCGAGACACATACTCACTGCCAGCTCTCTTTCTGTCCCAATTCGGCCAATATCGAGACATATTTTCACTACCTGCTCTTTTTTCTGTCCCGATTCGGCCAATATCGAGACTCATTTTCACTACCTGCTCTTCTTTCTGTCCCGATTCGGCCACTATCGAGACACATACTCATTGCTCACTCTTCTTTCTGTCCCGATTCGGCCAATATCGAGACTCATTTTCACTGACCGCTCTCTTTTCTGTCCCGATTCAGCCACTATCGAGACACATTTTTCACTACCAGCTCTTCTTTCTGTCCCGATTCGGCCAATATCGAGACACATCCTCATTGCTCACTCTTCTTTATGTCCCGATTCCCCTACTATCGAGACTCATTTTCACTACCAGCTCTTCTTTCTGTCCCAATTCGGCCAATATCGAGACTCATTTTGGCTGCCAGCTCTTTTTTCTGTCCCGATTCTGCTACTATCGAGACTCATTTTCACTGCTCACCTTTTTTCTGTCCCGATTCTCCTACTTTCGAGACTCATTTTCACTACCAGCTCTTTTTTCTGTCCCGATTCGGCCACTATCGAGACTCATTTTCACTACCAGCTCTTCTTTCTGTCCCGATTCAGCTACTATCGAGACTCATTTTCACTGCCAGCTCTTTTTTCTGCCCCGATTCTGCTACTATCAAGACTACCAGCTCTTCTTTCTGTCCCGATTCGGCCACTATTGAGATAAATCCTCACTGCTCACTCTTTTTCCTCTCCCGATCCATACACAATCGAGACTCGATTAATCTACCCACTCTTTTCCTGTCCCGATTCTCACCGTTACCAATAGAAGATTGGGTATTCAACAAGATTTCATCTCTTAAACTAATCAATCTCAACCCTACTTATAATAAGTACGTCTTGCATTCCCATGCACAGTATAGTGTTCCCTCAAGATCCGCATTAAAGTTTTTCGACTAATGTCTGTATTACACCATCCATAGATACTTTCAGTAGTAAGTCTCTCCTCTGGAAATAAAAGTTCAAATTCTTTTATATTCCGTAAAATAGCTACTCCCACTGCTTCTTGTCGTCCACAATTTTTGCAGAAATAGCTCTTGTTATTTCTATAAACTAAATAGGAATAACAAGAATTGCAATAAATGCCCTTTTGTAATTGGTCATAATAATATTCAGGGAGGTTAGTATGTGGGTTCTGGATTTTGTGTAAGGAGAGCAATGTTTGTGCGAGCTTATTATGATGATCATTTAATCTTGACGGGGTTTTATTGAAACTTCTTATGAAATGTTTTACTTGTGTTGGAAGAATAATTGGTTGATCCATTGGGGCTTGATATAGGGTAAATTCTGGATTTATAAAGATAACGGAGGGTTCAACAAGGTAGTTTAGTTTGAGGTTTTGAAGTAATTGCCGAAGTAGAGTTGCACTTCTTTTAAGCTGAATAATAGGATTCTTATATTCTCGATTTGTTGTGACGGAGAAGAGTTTGTCTCCTTCTAGATAACAATCACCTTCATAATTTTTTATATCTAATAAGTGAATAATATCTTGCGAAATAATCAATGTATCTATTTGAAAATAAGAGTTGTTGACTTCTAGTAGCAAATCGTTAATTATATACCTTTCTTCTAAGATACTTTCTGCCATTTTGTCGAATTCTATCTCTCCTTCAAAACCCTTTTGAAGAGTGAAATAACGAAACTTTTCCTTTTCTGTTAATTCCATACGTTTGTCTAAACACCTCATAATTTTTAACTCATTTGGCTCTAACCTGTCCTTTATTAGCATGAGTCACTTCCTTTCTTTCATCTATTTACCATTTTATAGGATTAGTACGTTTCTATTCAAGATAAATTAAAAGATGTCCTCAAAAAAAGAAAAGCATCTCTGCTTTCCTTTTCACACCTATTTACTTTAAAATCCCTTCTTCACATCTTCAATAAATGCTAAAACCTTATCCTCTTTCGTTGCCCAAGAGGTTACAAGTCTTATTGCAGAGGAATCGTTATCAATCTTTTCCCAATGATGGAAGAAATACTTTTCCTGAAGTTTTTCGATAAAAGAATTTGGGAAAATTGGAAATACTTGATTTGATGGCGAATGTGTTATGAATGAAAAACCTGCATTGCTTATTTCTTCACGAAGCTTATCGGCCATCGAATTAGCATGAATTGCTAGATCGAAATAGAGATCATCCTTGAATAATTCGCGGAACTGAATACCCAAAAGTCGTCCTTTTGCAAGAAGTGCTCCTTTTTGCTTCATATGAAAACGAAAATCTTCCTTTAATGTATCATTGCAGATGACCAAGGCTTCACCAAGTAATGCACCATTCTTTGTTCCTCCAATATAAAACGCATCTAGAAGTGAAGGCAAATCACTTAGCTTAAGATCATTTTCAACTGAACAAAGTGCGGATCCTAGACGCGCTCCATCCATAAATAAGATTAGGTTATGTTCATCACAAAGCTGACGTAGCTGTATCAGCTCATTTTTTTGATAGATCGTTCCTATTTCTGTTGAGTTCGAAATATAAACTAGCTTTGGTTTTACCATATGTTCATCGGGATGGGATTCTAAAACGTTTTTAACATGCTCTACTGTTAATTTGCCGTTATCACCTTCAACAGAGATGATTTTATGTCCAGTGGCCTCAATTGCACCTGTTTCATGAGTAAAAATGTGGCCTGTACTAACTGAAATGGCAGCTTCATGTGGTCTAAGAAAAGCAGCTATAGCTGTTAAATTTGTTTGTGTTCCCCCTAATAATAGATGGATATCTACATTTGAATTTGCTAGTTTTTGTTTTATCAATTCCTTAGCTTCTTGTGAAAACCGATCTTCACCGTATCCATCTTCTTGAACTAAATTTGATTCGAATAATGCGTTAAGTATTCTTGGATGTGCACCTTCACTATAATCATTTTTAAAGCTGTACATTGTAATCCTCCATTTTGTATCGTTAGTCTGTCATAGAGATAGTATAGCATTTCCCGTTTCGATCATTGCATTAAGGACACTCTGAATAAAAAATCAGACAACACAATAAGTGCTGCCTGATTAATGATTTTAGTTATAATAATTCTGTTGTTTTTTATTAAATTGAACAGTATAGCCGCCGCCAAGATCAAGTCGGTCTCCGTCAATTCCATAAACAGGATAATTTCCACCTGCTTTAAGATTGCTATAAGGAGTTCCATCAGGGCTGTACATAGCAGCTTCTGTTGAAAGCTCTAGTCTCCCTAAATGATAGACTGGCTTATCTGAGATTTTCACATAGTAGCCGCCACCAACTTGATAGACACTTGAATCATAATCATAAACCATCAGTGATTCACCTTTTTTAAAAACACGGTGAACAGTTCCATCAGGCTTATACATGACAGTAGTTGAATTTTTAATTAAAATTCTACCTATGTATATACTCATTTTACTGCTATTAGCATCTACACGATATCCTCCGCCAACATCATAGCTGTTTCCAATAACTCCATAAACTCTTACTTTTTCACCTTTTTTAAGAGTTTTGAAAACTGATCCGTTCGGAGCTAGCATTGGAACATCAGCTTTAATGGTTATTCTGGCTACAGGCTGTTTATGATTGGTCGGTAAACTAACATGTGGGATGGTGAGTGTCATTTTTGACATATTAACATGGATTTGAAGTATTTTTTCTCCATAGCCTTTTCCTGGCACTGCCCATCTTCCATTTAAATCTGTCCATAAAGGTGCAATCCCTCTTGTTACAAGGTGAAAACGAGGATCGATAAGCTCTGTATTCAGTGTATCTTTACTAGCATAGGCTTTTAAGTGCTGAATGTGAGCGCGAACTCCTTCCTCGGGTGTAGCAAAAAATGCTCCCTTTACACCTCCACCAGTCGTTCCGATTCCTGCATAGTTGTTTTGCTCTGGAATCACATCTCCTCCGAAGCGAAAGAAGCCGGTTTCGTGAATAGCTTGAGCAAAGGCAATATCTCCACGTACTCCTTCTTTTCTACCAATTTCAAGATATAGCTCCGCAAGTTGATAGATTGATACACTTGTAAGCTTTGGGGCTGATTCGTTTACTAAAACATAATCTCCCATTTGCTTTGACGTTAACTGAGAAGGACCCATAATTGTTGTAGAATCTGCCGCTTTTGCAGAAAAACTTGGAACCAACGCACTTAACACCAAAATGAAAGCGAAAACTAGGGAATAAAGACGCGTGTCTTTTAGCATAACAATATAACTCCTTTTTCCATTTGATCAATATCAAGTCATATTATAGCAAATAATAGATGAATAGTTATGCTTTTCTTGTAAAATATTAGAAAGATTGTCGAAAATAGAATATTACTAGTAGTAGTAAACATTCTTCTTCTACTTTTGTTCATCTAGTAAGCTATAATAATATTTATTTTATTTCCATTCAAAAAGCAACTTGCTTTTCAGGCAAAGTTGCTCTTTATTGTAGAATTATATTTTCTACTGAATACTCTTAAGTGATTTCTCTACTGCTTTAATACTATCGACACCTGCTGTATTTCCCTTTAATATATTTTCTAAGGTTGCCATTAACTCTTCAAGAGATGCACTGGATTGTTCACTAACTGCCGCCAAATCTTCAGTTGAATTATTTATAACTTCTACAGTTTGATCCATCTTCATAGTGAGTCTATTACTATCATCCGCTAAGTGTAACAACTTAGCAATGGCCTCATTTATAGCTTTAAAAGAATTCTTTGTATTTGCAGTAACTGCGTAGCTTTTATCCATTTGTTCCGCAATTTGAATCATTCGATTACGAGTTTGATCCGATTGCTTAGTGAACTCTTCCAACTGTTCAGAGATTTGATTCGCCGATTTAGTTGTCATATCAGAAAGATTTCGTATTTCATTTGCTACTATAGAAAAGCCACGACCATGTTCTCCAGCTCTTGCTGCCTCAATACTTGCATTTAGTGAAAGTAGATTGGTTTGGTTCGCAATTTCCTTAATTGTTTCGCTGAACTTATTCGTTTCTTTTAAATTCGTAATTAATTGAGTAATTTCTTCTGACATCGTATCAATCTCACCTTTAAAATCAGTAATAATTTTAGTAAGATGTTCGACTTGTTCTTGACCTTGTTCTGATAAATAATTAGCCCCTTCCGTTTCGTCTTTTAATTTAGTTATTGAATCAAGCATTCTTTTTGCTACTTCTCTCATTGATGTTACAGAGTTGTTAATTTCCAAGGTTGACTCGTTTTGTGCATTTGCACCTGAAGCAATATCTTGAAAAGTAGTATTCATTTCATAAAATGAGTGATTATTCGTTTCACTCAAACTAGAAACAACCTCCAAGTTTTTGCTTACATCTTTAACCAACTGTAGAATAGAGTCTTTTTGTTCCTGTTGTCGGGCTAAAAGAGATTCTGTATTCTTTCTTGACTCTTCTACTTGCTTCATCATATGCTGTGTAACCTGTAATAAAGATAAAATTAAAATCGTAATTAATAAATAATAAATTATGTATGTAATCTTATCTTCTTCAGGAATAGAGATAGTTTCACTTTGAGCATAGAGCATATATAACAACATAAATAAGCCGTAAATTTGTGTTAGTATTGAAAGTTTCTTATTCATATAAATAAGAGCCAGTATAATAAGATAATATATTGAAAATACATTTAATGCTGATGGTTGTAATAAGAGTGTGATGCTAGTTGATACAGCTGAACCCAATACAGCCAAGTAACTTAGATACATAACTAATTTCCTTTTTATATGCAAAACAGCAAAGAGACCCCAAACAGTTAATTGCATGAAAACCATTAACATTTGAGGTGTTGTCATTTCTGCTCCCATTGTAAAAATAGCAATAAGAGTAAGAGCTGTCACAAACGAAATAGCCTTAAATACTATCGCATTACGCCTAACCATATCTTTTTCATAGTCAGTTAGATCATGATCTCTTAAAAATCCCTCTTCTTTTTTTATCAATTTATTCTCCATCCTCTTCTATTTTTATGAGTATAGTCATAGGTAAATTATACTCATTAATCACTAAGTTTTCGACATATTTCTCGAAAATTCTACAAGAATATATAAATCAATGAGAGGTTATTCATTTACTAAGTTCAATATTACTCTTACTAGAGTCATCTCATCGAACCTAGTAAACAAAAAAACTACATATTCCCTCCATATATTGCTAATTAACTATATGTTATATACTGTAAGGAATAGAAACATTTTAAAACTAGGGAGGAGTATTACTTGAGGCAAATTTTAGTTGTGGATGATGACAAAGAAATCGTTCAGTTAATATCCTTTTATCTACAAAATGAAGGATATAAAGTAATAAGAGCTTACAATGGCAAGGATGCCTTAGATATCTTTCACCAGGAGGAGATTGATCTAATTGTTTTAGACGTTATGATGCCTGAAGTAGATGGTATCGAGGTTTGTCGGGCAATTAGGGAAACCTACCATGTTCCCATATTAATGATTAGCGCCAAAACGGAAGATATGGATAAAATAACAGGATTAATGAGTGGGGCCGATGATTATGTCGCAAAGCCGTTTAATCCTTTGGAATTAATAGCACGAGTTAAAACCCTATTACGTAGGGCCTATTTCTATCAAAGTGATGACGAAAAAAACAACATGATTAAAGTTGATGCATTAGAAATAAATAAAACTTTTCATACCGTAAAAGTAAGAAATAAGCCCATTCAGCTAACGTCAAAAGAGTTTGATATCCTTTTAATAATGGTAACAAATTTAGGAAGAGTATATAGCGGTGAAGAAATTTATCAACTTGTTTGGAGGGAAAAATATTATTCTTCCAATAATACAGTAATGGTACATATGAGTAATTTAAGGGAAAAACTTGAACGGGAGTTAGGATATAAATTAATAAAAACTATCTGGGGAGTAGGGTATAAAATTGATGCGTAGGCAATTTTCCATTTTTAACACATTAGTCAAGTATCTAATTTATAGCCTTTTCAGTTCTTTTACTCTAACCTTTCTATTACTTTATTTCGCTAGGTATCTCTATTTTAGAATACCGCTACCACCTGAGATCAATTATTTTATTGCTAATCTTTATATTGATATTGGTGTTTTCCCTTTATTTATAGTTACCATGTTCTGTTCTTTCATTCTTTTTTATTTGTTATATTTATATAATTTCTCACTATACTTTCAGAATATTAACCAATCAGTTCAACATCTTTCTGAGGGTCATTTTCCTGAAATTCCACTTCCGGTTAAAAGCCGAAACGGGCTTGGATTGTTAGCAAGAAACATAAACATGATGAAGGATAAATTAGCTTCTTTAATCCAAGAGGAACGAAGAGCTATTACATCAAAAAATGAACTAGTCACAAATGTGTCTCATGATTTACGAACACCCCTAACATCCATAATAGGTTATTTGCGATTAATTGAAGAAGATAGTTATAAGGATGAAGTTGAGCTTCGTTATTATACAAATATTGCGTTTGAAAAATCACAACGACTGAACAAAATGGTAAATGATTTGTTTGAATATACAAAAATCCATAATCAAGATCTTGAATTGAATATCCAAAATTTCAATTTAATTGAGCTTCTTCAGCAACTGTCAGCTCAGTTTTATCCAGAACTCCGGAAAGATAATATGGAGATATTTCTAAATAGCACATCCGAAAAAATAATCATAAACGCTGATCCCGAAAAGTTAATGAGAGTTTTTGAAAACCTCATATCTAATGCTATAAAATACGGAAAGAATGGACAAACAATCCATTTGCTGATAGAAGAATTAGACTTTTCAATTGTTGTTAAAGTAAAGAATGTTGGAGAGAAAATCCCTACAGCAGCTATCCCCCTTTTATTTAACCGTTTGTATCGTGTAGAGCAATCAAGATCTGAGACAACAGGAGGATCAGGATTAGGCTTAGCCATTGCAAAAGGAATTCTTGAACTTCACCGAGGAAACATCTCTGTTTCAAGTAATGAAAAAGAAACAATATTTGTGGTTAAATTACCAAAATAAGCCATTTCTAAAACGAACATGGCTTTTTATAAATCTTAAGGTTTTCTTTAGGTTTCCTTTTACTCCACTTTAGAAAGTATTGATAGTGTAAAACTATCTTTATTTTACTAGGAGTGAGAATCATGATTCAAAAATTATATGTTATCATACTATCTTTATGTATTTTCTTCTTCGTCTTGAATCAAGGAAATCATGCCAACGAGTTTGTTCAAAAAGAACAAACTTACTTAGGAAATTCAATTATATTAGACAGCTCCATTCGTGCTGATGCTGCCATCTTAATCGATAAAGCTAATTCAGAGGTGCTTTTTGCCAAGAATGATCGTAAAAAACGATACCCTGCAAGTACGACGAAAATCATGACTGCGTTACTTGCAGTTGAGAACGGAAATTTAGATGAAAGAATCATAGTAGGAAACGAAGTAAACTTAAAAGAAGAAGGGGAAAGTACAGCTTGGTTGAGAGAAGGACAGACACTAACATTACGGGAATTGTTGGCGGGCTTAATGCTTCCTTCTGGTAATGATGCAGCTCGAACAATTGCCATTAACATCGCCCAACAACATTCAGCTTCTTCGTTTGTATCAGAACAATCAGCCATCGATTATTTCACGATGTTAATGAATGAAAAAGCAAAAGAACTAGGAGCAATGGAAACA
This sequence comes from Metabacillus litoralis, assembly GCF_003667825.1. Taxonomy (NCBI): domain Bacteria; kingdom Bacillati; phylum Bacillota; class Bacilli; order Caryophanales; family Bacillaceae; genus Metabacillus; species Metabacillus litoralis. The sequence goes on from NZ_CP033043.1 coordinate 3,309,383, forward strand.
AATTTTATGAATCCACATGGTCTCCATCATCCGAATCATTATTCAACTGCACATGACTTAGCTATTATTGCAAGAGCTGCCATGAACGATGATCGGTTCGAGAATCTCGTTAGTCAGAAGAAATTCTCAGACCCAACCTTAACTTACGAAAGTACGAATAAGCTTATTGATCCTTCAAGCCCTTTTTATTATAAAAGTGCAAATGGAATAAAAACAGGATATACAAGTGAGGCCGGCTATTGCCTAGTCTCCTCTGCTGAACAGAATGGAAGAGAATTGATTGCTGTAATTCTCAATTCAACGAAAGAAAGTGTTTGGAATGATTCAATTGTGCTATTAAATAGTGGTTTTGATTCAACATTATAACAACATTCTTGAGGGGGATTCCCCCTCTTTTCTATGTCTAAATACTCCTGAAAAACACTTCTACTTCATTTAGAAAATCAAAAAAACTGTCCCAATTGTGATCACAATACCTCCTATTACCTTCTGTTTTGTTATTTTCTCCTTTAAAATCACAAAACTTAGAATCATCGTGATCACAACACTTGATTTATCAATCGGAGCAACTACCGAAACCTTTCCGATTGCTAGGGCACCAAAATAACAAAGCCATGAAAAGCCTGTTGCCATACCTGATAGAACTAAAAATAGATAGCCCTTAGTAGAGATTGTTTTCATGTTTTTCTGAGTACCTTGAAAGAATACAATTGCCCATGAGAACACCATAATAACGATTGTCCTTAAAAAGGTAGCAACATTTGAATCTACATCTTCAATTCCGATTTTTGCTAAAATTGCGGTTAATGCAGCAAAGACAGCTCCTAAAATCGCATACAGAATATAAGTGTGTGATCCTGTAATACCTTTCTTTTCTTCACTTTTACCAATCAACACAAATGTCCCAATCGCGATTAATGCTCCCCCCACCATAATATTTGGGACAGCCTTCTCCCCTAAAATGAGGATAGATAAAATGATTGTTAATACTACACTCGATTTATCAATTGGTATCACCTTCGAAGTATCACCCATTGAGAGTGCTCTAAAGAAAAACAACCATGACACACCGGTTGCAAAACCTGATAATAAAATGAAAATTAGTGCTTTCGTAGAGATTTCTGTGATGGAATCTAGCTGATCTGTTATCAAGACAATAAGAAAAGCCATGATTAATACAATAATCGTACGGATGGCTGTTGCTAAATTGGAATTTACATTTTCCATACCAATTTTCGCTAATATCCCTGTAAGGGCAGCAAAAAAGGCTGCAAGTAACGCTAAGGTAACACTCATGTTTTGACCCTTCTTTTCTTTTCATTTCTCTTATTATGTGAAAAAAACTGTTCTTTACTATAATTCCATGCTTTCATAATAATGAAAAAAGCGGCGTAGTATACGCACGCTTTTAAAAAGGCCCTTGGTCGAGTAACCAAGGACCTCTATCTTTATCATTACTTCAAATTCCACTAGTAAATTAAAGTTTTTCTCCATTCGTCGCAATCACATCTTTATACCAGAAGAAAGACTTTTTCTTTTTCCGTTCTAACGTCCCACTACCATCATCATGCTTATCCACATAAATGTAGCCATAACGCTTTGAAAACTCACCAGTAGACATGCTTACCATATCAATGCAGCCCCAGCTCGTGTAACCCATTAATTCAACACCGTCTTCAATTGCTTCACCCATTGCTTTAATGTGCTCACGAAGATAGTCTATTCGATAATCATCATGAATTGAGCCGTCTTCTTCAACTTTGTCATAAGCTCCTAATCCATTCTCTACTACAAATAACGGCTTTTGATAACGATCATATAATTTATTTAAACTAATACGTAAACCTTCAGGGTCAATTTCCCAGCCCCAGTCACTAGCCTCTAAAAATGGGTTTCTTACTCCACCGATTACATTTCCTTCTGATGACTCCTCGTCACTCTTCACTTTTTTCTCCGTTCGTGACATATAGTAACTAAAGCCAACATAATCAACGACGCCTTCCTTTAATAATGCCAAGTCTCCATCTTGAATATCCAATTTTATATCATGTTCTTTAAAATATCTCTTTATGAACGCTGGATATTCGCCACGAACCTGTACATCTCCACAAAAATAATTAAATAGCTGTTCTTCCTGTAGAGAGTACATAACATTTTGGGGATTGCTATCAAAAGAATAAACAGGTGCAAAAAGAATCATACAACCAATTTGCGAATTAGGAATGATTTCATGGCATGCTTTAACGGCAATGGCACTTGCCACAAATTGATGATGATAGGCCTGAAAGGTAGGCTGATATTGGTCTTCTTCGTTTTGAATCGCAAACCCTAGACCATTAATTGGCATAACCAAGCCACTATTAATTTCATTAAAGGTCATCCAGTACTTTACTTTATCTTTATAGCGAGTAAGGACTGTTTTAGCATACCTTTCAAAAAAGGTTATAACTTGACGATTTCTCCAACCACCGTATTCCTTTACTAAATGAAGAGGCATTTCATAATGAGAAATCGTCACAACCGGTTCAATTCCGTATTTAAGCAGCTCATCAAAGATTCGATCATAGAATGCCAGGCCTTCTTCATTAGGTTCTACTTCATCACCATTTGGAAAAATACGCGTCCAGGCAATTGACATACGAAATGCTTTAAAGCCCATTTCTGCAAATAACGCAATATCTTCCTTATAACGATGATAAAAATCAATCGCTTCATGGTTTGGATAATAATATGAATCAGGATGTATTTCAAAATCAAATCCAGGATTGAATAGAAAGTTATAACGCTCTTTCCCACCTGGTAGAACATCTGCAACGTTTAATCCTTTATTACCTTCTTTATATGCACCCTCTATTTGGTTAGCAGCTGTTGCTCCGCCCCATAAAAAATCTTCAGGAAATTGATTTTTACTCATTTTGATTACCTCCAGAATTTACTCCATTACTACTATTAGCTATTTAGAATAATTTAACTCTCCTTAGAAAGAAGAGTATAAGAGAATTCTATCTACTTAAAGTAAACGAGTAAATGAAAGAGCAGGTTAAAGTATTTTTTTACGCAAAATGGTATTTGTTACGTATATGTTACACTGTGTTTCTTTCCTTCAACATTCTCCTTTCAAGATAGAAAAAGAAGCACCAAATCTAGATTAGCTAGTGCTTCCATTCTTCTTATTTATACTGACTCTTTTTCACTTTTTAGCTTTTCGAGTTCTCGACTTACTTCTTCTTCATTAATATAGTTACGATAAGCTGTATCATGCACAGCCATAGGATTTGCAAACTGAGTGCCAGCTTGTACCTCTGCTTCCATTAGTAAAATACGTTCTTCCGCACGTGCTACTCCTCTTACAATATTATCCTGTTTAAAAGAAGCAGTTGCATGTTGAATTTGTTGAAGGGATTGTGCAACGTTAGCACGTGAAGCTAGTAAAACTTTTTTATGTTGTAGCTCGTTATAGATTTCTTGCAGCTCTTGTAATTTTTCGTTAAGAATGTGAGTTTGTCCTTTAATTGCTTCGAATTGCAGCTGATAAAGGCTTAATTGGTTTTCATGTAGCAACTTTTCTTGGACAGCTAATCTAGCCATTGCATTTTCTTCATGTTGAATGGCAAGCTTTGCTTGTCTCGCACGCTTGTCCACTAAATGTTTTGTTTCCATAATAAGTGCAGCTTGCTTATTCTCCACAAAAATTTGGAGAGAAAGAGCTTTCTGAGCTTTTGCCATTTCTTGCTCCATCTCTCTTGAATATTCATTTAACATCGCAATAGGATCTTCCATCCCATCTAGTAACGCATTAATATCTGCTTTTGCAATTGTTTTAATTCTTTTAAAAATACCCATATTATTCATTCTCCTTTTTAGTTGTTACAGTATTTTCCCATTGATCTAATAGATTGTGATTTTGGTTCCTAACCGGTTTATGTGAACTCATTAAAGATGTATCAATTAGCTGTTGCATAGAAGATGCTTTTGATTTTTTTCTGAGCCATTTTACTAAAAGAACCAAAACAGCTAGTCCAATAATCAGGAATATAAGGAATCCTAGCCAAGAAAACCCTCCGTGATGTGGTACGTTCATCATTTGACCACCTCCGAAGCCCTCTCGCGGCCCCACTCTTCCTGGGCCATGTCCATGCGGTCCACCAGCTGCCATGGCACTACTAAATCCTCCTAGTAGAAAATAGATTCCTAAAACCATTGGAGTCATGAGCGCACCCCAGAAAATTGTTTTTTTCATTTTCTTTCCTCCTTTCACTTACGATGTTTTTAGTTTAGTAGAGTTTGGTGAAAATACGGTGAAAGGACTAATCCTTTTTTATCAAAATCCAAGTTGACTAGAGCCCACAAACAAAAAAAGGATACCACCGGTAATAACCGACAGGTATCCTTATCAAGCACTTATGTTATTGTATTACCCGAGCAATTGATAGTCCATCACCGATCGGGAGAATGATTGATTCCAAATTAGGATCATTTGCTACTCTCTCGTTAAATGCACGAATAAATTCTATACGCGGGTCTTCACTAGATTCCTCACAAACCCTTCCTCTTTGTAGAACATTATCAGCAACTATTAGTGTACCCGGATTAGCTAATCGCAATGCCTTTTCTAAATAATTCGGATAATTTGGCTTATCAGCATCGATAAATATGAAGTCATACTTCTTTTGATCCGCTTCAAGCTGCTCTAAACTTTTTAAAGCTTCACCTGTATAGTATGTAACACGATCACCAAATCCAGCTTTTTTCAGGTTTTTATGTGCTAATTCAGCATATTCTTGCATTAATTCTAGAGAGGTTAATTGTCCATCCTCTCCAAGACCACGAACAAGACAGATTCCGCTATATCCACCTAAAGCTCCAATCTCCAATATTTCTTTTGCTCCAGAAATTTTCACTAACAATGTAAGAAGCTTTCCAATTTCCGGTGGAACAGATATATTCCGCATACCGTTTGCCTGGATACTTTCTAAAACTTCATCTAAAATCCTATCATCCTTCGTAAATAAAGATTGAATATACTCTTCTATCTTCATATGTTTCCTCCAGAGTTCAGATTATTTGAACACTCTATCAATAAATAAAATTATGGTAGTTGTTTTATTTTTTCTTCGATTGATGTTCGTTCTTTTGGTTCGTTAATCTCCTCAGGATATCCTACGCCAAACACCCCAATAACATCATATTCATCCGAAATTCCGAGAATATCACGGTTTTTCTGAGCATTTCCCATGGAAGACCAAAATGTTCCTACTCCTTCTTCCCATGCGGCTAAATTAAAGTTCTGAACAAAGCAGGCAGTAGCAAGCGCATTTTCTACTGTTTCCACTTTTGTGTTCCCGTGTTTTGATAGAATAGCAAGCACAACTGGAGCATGAAAGAAATCTGTTTTGTGATTTAGTTTTTCTCTTGTTTCAGGACCAACCACATACACTTCCCACGGTTCCGTCATTTTGTGATTCGGAGCCATAGTGCCTGCTTGCAGCCATTTGCTAAGCTGTTCCATATTAATAGGATCAGATTTAAAACTTTTGATATTGCGGCGAGAATAAATTGTTTCTAATGTGTTCATAAGATATGTTCCTCCTTGTATCTGCTTGTTAAATTTTATTTTCTTCATTAATATCCGTATTGTGATGTGTTAATTTTCCATCTTCATGAAGTTCAAAATGTCTAGTATACTCATCAATCGTTAACTCAATTGCTTTTAATTCTCCAAGAACAACTTGCCTTATTTCCTGAAATTCCGGTGCATCTAGTTGTTGTTTTAATGTAGTACGTTTTACATGTAATCTTTCTAAAAACTCAAGGGCCCTACCTCTACGAAAGGTTTGGGCGCCAGAATGATGTCGCCTTCCTTTATGGCCACCACCTCTATGTTTTTCACCTTTTTTATGACCATCAAACTCCTTCAACAATTAATCACTCCTTTGTATACTTTTGTATACTTTATATCTATATGTTAAATGTATACAAATGTATGCGAATTGTCAAACTATTTCTAAACTTCATTTGAAATAAAAAAATCAACCTGAATTAAATTCAGATTGATTCAAGAAGTCAATTATTTCATATAGTTCTCTACCAATTCAAAGCATCTTTCTTTAGTAGTACCTGCTAGGGAAGCTGTATATTCCAGTGGCTCCATCGTTCCCCCTTCAAATTGACTTGCATCTTTTTCTGCTGTTTCATCTCTAAGTGTGATCCATTTCCTTTGTTCTTGTCGGAGTTCTTCCATCTCATCCGCTGGTAGCTGCTTTTCTAGAACCTGATAGATCTCATTTAAAGCTTGATCCCACTTTTCCAAGATTTCTTCTTGTGATTTCCTCATTCCGAATGTTGAGCCATCATTGTCATTCCTAATTTCTGTTGCTGCCTTTTCTATGCTACTGAGTTTATCTAAGTATTTCTGTTTACTTCCTTCACTCACATCTGATTCTTCACTTACATTTTTGTCTTTTGATTCATCCTCGTCTGCTTGCTGCGAATCCTTATCCATAGTAGTATCTGTTTCTTCAGTATTACTTTCTTCTGTTATATCATTATGTTTTTCCGAGTTATCCTCCTCATTGGATTGAGTTTCCTCATTACTATCAGCTTTAATTTCTTCATTTTCTTTAGTCGGTGCTTCACTTTGATCAGATTTGTTTTGATTGTTGCACCCAACCAAGAGGACAAATAGTGCTAACACTGTAAATATTGACTTCAAAAAATAACTCCCTCTCTAAATTAAAATACCTTCTATAAGGTACACTTTCATTCAAGATAATAAAAGGTACAAAAGGTATAATTTCCCACCTGTTTCATTTCATACTTTTATACCCCAAGATTTCTGGTATTCCCTAACTTCCTATTTCCTTTTCTCTTCTCTTACTGTTAAGATATGAGCTTCTGCTCCGTATTCTACTCGTATTGTTTTTCTAGCCTCTACAGGTGTTCTTGCTGTTACTGATTGAATCTGCTTTTCTCCATTCATCTCGATTTCAACAAGAAAGCATTTTGAACCACATCTCAACTAGATCCCTCCCTTTCTGATTTTTTGACAAAAAGAACCTTCAATCTAAAAGGATTAAAGGTTCTGCATATTTATATAGAGTGGTATTTTATTAGTTAACCCTTGAAAAAACACTTATCCCCTGTTTTTTCTAGCAAAGAATTAACTAAATACGGGCTTTTTTTCGCTTAACCCCAATGTTTGTGATGTGTTAGTATGGATTTCGTTTAGAAGCTGCGGGTTATCCATTAATGACACACCATAAGAAGGAATCATTTCTTTAATTTTTGGTTCCCACTCATCTATATACTGAGGGAAGCATTTTGTGATGACTTCAAGCATAACGTGAACTGCAGTTGAAGCACCTGGGGAAGCACCGAGCAATGCTGCAACTGAACCATCAGCTGCACTAACAACCTCTGTACCAAATTGAAGCGTACCTTTTCCACCAGCTTCAGTGTCCTTAATGACTTGCACACGTTGACCCGCTACAACTAAATCCCAATCCTCACTTTTAGCGTTTGGAATAAATTCACGTAACTCTTCCATACGTGCTTCTTTTGATAACATTACTTGCTGTATCAAGTATTTTGTTAGCGACATGTTTTTTGCACCTGCTGCTAGCATTGTTAACAGATTATCCGGTTTTACAGAAGTGATTAAATCAAACATCGATCCATTTTTTAAAAACTTGGGTGTAAAGCCAGCAAATGGTCCGAACAATAATGATTTTTTGTTATCAATAAATCGTGTATCAAGATGTGGAACAGACATCGGAGGAGCTCCAACCTTAGCCTTACCGTAAACTTTCGCATGGTGTTTCGCAACCACTTCCGGATTATTACACACCATGAATAGTCCACTTACCGGGAAACCACCAATATGCTTACCTTCAGGAATACCTGACTTTTGAAGTAAATGTAGGCTTCCTCCTCCGCCTCCAATAAAGACGAATTTCGCTTTATGTCGTTCAACTTCACCGCTACCAAGATTTTGCACCTTTAATTCCCATAATCCATCAGTCGTACGTTTAATATCGTTGACACTACGATTATAGTGCAAGTCAACATTTTTAGTTTCTAGATGGTCAAACAGCATACGTGTTAATGCACCAAAGTTAACATCTGTTCCCGTGTCAATTTTTGTTGCTGCTATCGGTTCATGAGATGTACGTTCTTGCATGATTAACGGAATCCACTCCATTAATTTTTCCGGATTATCAGAGAACTCCATTCCTTGGAAAAGTGGATTTTTTGAGAGCGCTTCAAATCGTTTTTTCAAAAAAGTTACATTTTCTTCTCCATGCACTAAGCTCATATGAGGCAGTGGCATAATAAAATCATGTGGATTTTGAATTAGTTTGTTTTGAACAAGAAAAGACCAAAACTGCATGGAAACTTGAAACTGTTCATTAATTTTAATCGCTTTACTAATATCTACAGATCCGTCAGGTTTTTCGGATGTATAGTTAAGCTCACAAAGTGCAGCATGCCCCGTTCCTGCATTATTCCATTCGTTGGAGCTTTCTTCCCCTGCATTTGATAGCTTTTCAAAAACTGTTATATTCCAGTCAGGCACCAATTGTTTCAGTAGTGTTCCTAAAGTCGCACTCATGATACCGGCACCAATTAAGATAACGTCTGTTTTCATTTCTCTATCTCCCATATTTACCTTCCTTATACCCTAGTATTCGCAGAAAAATAGTAACTCTTCTGCTTAGGTTTCACACCAAACCAAGGTGCGACCTAGTCTCACACTTCTTTGTCTCCATTTTAAGCATATCTTGATGTATTAATATAATTTATAGATGAATATATTAACTATTTATCTACTATTATATGATAATTATAAACTTTTTGAAAGATGGTAGAAAGTGAGAAATATGTCCATAAAGAATAAAATAAAGAAAAATATAAATATTCATTCAAATTTTTCTAGGATTACAGCCATTTTTTTCCTTATTAGGTAACCAATTTCCCCTATTATTGTACGCTTTTCATACCCTAAACGTGAATAGACATATGCTTCATATCATGGAGATTCTAACTTTTTATTTATATTCATTTTTTTCTAAATTAATACTATTTTACTCTAATGAAAAAGCACATTTCAAAAATGAAATGTGCTTTGTTGAGGAAGGATGCTTATCAATGCCTTTATCTACTCAAATCGAATCCTCTTCATTCCTATAGTAAGAAAAACACCTGTAAATATAAGAAGAACACAAATTGGATAAATGATATCTAAGATATTCCCACCTCTTGCGGCAAGTTCTGTGAATCCTTCAAGTCCCCAGTATTGTGGAACAAATCTAGCTGCTTGTTGCATAAAGTCAGGCATAATTTCAAGAGGCCAATAAACGCCGCCAAGCATACAGGTAGAGATGATAATTAAGTTGCCGAACACCGATTGTTGTTCAGAGGACTTAACGAACCCTGCAATAAAGAGCCCTAGACCGATTGTACATAGTAATAAGCAGGAGACGAGCACAATATTTGCTAACAAATTCCCCCAATTAACATGAAATACTACTTTTGTTATAAGCATTAATATCCCAAATTGAATCCATCCAATTAAAAAGAACGAAAGCAAATATCCGCCTAATAATTCAGTTCTTGAGACCGGGGTAGACATCATTCTATACCAAACACCAGACTGCCTAGCCTCTAAAAGCACACCTGTACTTATCAGCATGCTAATCATTACAAACATAATTGTAAAACCAGCGGATCGAGCGGTTAAATTGGACATTGTTGCAACTTCATTACTTTTGGTCACGGTAACTGTTTCAACAGAGGTCGGAATTCCAGAAGTCTCTTCTACTATTTGATCTTGAACTACCTTTAGCTCCTCCCCAGTTACTTTCTGATAAAAGCTTGAGGCTGTAACTCCAATTTGAATTTTCACAATGCTATCATTAATGATTTGTTCAATCATAGTAGCTCCTTCAAATGAAGCTTGAGAAACAAATACAACTTCCGGTGTTTTGTTATCTAACAATTCTATTTCAAACCCTGAATTTAGCTGAACATATCCTGATATTTTTTGGTCATTAAATTTTAGATCGGCTGTTTGACTGTCATCGATGTAAAAATCCACCAAACCCTTACTTTTCACTTCATCTATTAATGTTTTTGATAATAAGGTGTTATCAAGATCAACTACAGAAATTATCGGCTTGTTTTCTTCACCTTCAGAAAATAACCCTCCAAAAATAAAGGTAAATAGTAGAGGCATTCCAAACATGAGCAAAAATGATTGTGGCTTTTGAAACATCCTTTTCATCTCAAAGGCCGCAATTGCGCCAATTCTCTTCATTATTTTTCTCTCCTTACCTATACTTTAGTTTTATTGACCCTATAAACAGGGTTGTAAGCCCAATTGTTATTAAAATCGTAATAGGCATAACAAGTGAAGACCATGATGTTCCATTCATAATTTCTAAAAAACTATGAAGAGCCCATTTATTCGGTGCAATATTAGCTACTTCTTGCATAATGCTTGGAAAAGTGGCAAGTGGAATCATTGAACCCCCAAGGAGGGCTAGAATCTGAACCCCAATTCCTCCCATTGTATCAGCCGTTTTTTCTTCTGTTATTAATCCTGCTATAATCATTGCTAACCCTGCTACAGATACTGAATAAGCTATTCCAATTACGAAAAGTTGGAGGATGTTGTTTCCCCATGCGACTCCAAATAAATAATGAGTTGTCATGACAAACACGATAAATTGTAGGAGGGAAAAAGAAAAAGTTCCAAGGAACTTCCCAATCATAATAGAAGAATGTCTAATTGGGCTACACATTAATCGTGCTAATGTGTCTGTATTTCTCTCTTGAATAATCGTTTTTGCACCAATGGTTGTATTAAATAAAATAAACATAGCTCCCATTGCAGCAGCATAATATTGCATTCCCGAAATTGGTTCCTTACCGTCCTTTTCACTGACAATAGCATTCACCTTAGACCCTGCAATTACCGAAAGATCATCTACAAGACTCGTTATCATACCTGCTGAGTTTATATTCTGATTAGAAACTGGAACAACAGTCGATAGCTTTTCAGCTACTGTACCTGCAGCAGCTGATACTGTTGTAATCCGGTCAACAAAAGAGTTTGTTATGGAGCGAAGAATAGTAGCTTGAATTTCTTTTGCTGGATCTTTTAAAATCGTTACAGTCTTTTCTTCTCCCTTCATTAACCCTTCTCCCCAGTGAACAGGAAGAATTAAGCCAACATCTACTTTCTGGTTTTCCACAGCCAATCTTAACTCCTCTTCTGAGTTAAACTCACTCACTGTCAAACTATCTCGTAATTGTTTTCCTTGAAGAACTTGATTAATAAATTGATCTGTCACCTCATCTGTTGAAGACACAACGATACCTGCTGATGTTCCAGGTAGCGTTCCATCCTCACCGAATACACCGCTAAGAGCTGAACCTAGAATCATTGTTAAGACGATTGGCATTAATAATAGGGTGATAAAAGATTTTCGGTCTTTTAATCTGATTTTCATATCTTTCCAAGCAATTGTGAACATCTTATCACTCCTCCTAGTCTCGTAAAGATCTTCCTGTTAACTGCAGGAATAATGTTTCAAGATTCGCTTCTTCGATTTTAACCTCTTCAATTTTTAGTCCATGATTAATAGCCGCTGTGATAATAGATCCCAATGCCTCTTGAGGGTTAAGAGAGAAAACCTCAAGAATCCCTAATTCTTCTTTGTACAAAACTTGGGTTACACTATGGACTTGTTTTATTGCTTCCATTGCCTTGCCTGTCATCTTTTCAACATTGATTTGAACAAAACTACTTCCCGCTAACCTGTTACATAGCTCTGCTTTTGTGCCAATGGCCATTACCTCTCCATGATCAATAATTCCAACACGATGACAAAGAAACTCTACTTCCTCCATGTAGTGACTTGTGTAGATAATCGTCATCCCTTTTTCATTCAAAGCTTTCACTGTTTCAAGGATATGATTTCGGGACTGTGGATCAATTCCAACAGTTGGTTCGTCCATAATAAGTAATTCTGGTTCATGCATCAAAGCTGCTCCAATATTAATTCTTCGCTTCATTCCTCCAGAAAAAGTTTCAATTCGTTCTTTCCCACGATCTTTTAATCCAACAATCTCTAATACTTCTTCCACTCGTTTTTTTGCTTGCAAACCTGAAAGTCCGTACATTTTACCCCAGAATAGAAGATTATCTTTTGCTGACATTGTTGGATAAAGAGCAATTTCCTGTGAGACTACTCCTATTTTTTTCTTAATGTTTATTGGTGCTTTTTTAACCGATTCATTCCCAACGAACACATCACCGTCGTCATACGGGATAAGACCACATATCATTGAAATCGTTGTTGACTTCCCTGCTCCATTAGGGCCTAACAATCCGAATGCCTCACCCTTTTCAATGGTAAACGAAACATTTTTCACAACCTCTTTTTTTCCATAGCTTTTCTTTAGCTCTCTAACCTCTAACATATCTTCACATCCTCACTGGATTGATATTTTATTTTTTTTGATCAACATCTAAAGTATAGCTCGATATCCTCTCCTTCAAATCCCTCTGCAGATAGAAAAATCCATAAAAAAATACAGCTATCTTAGCTGTATTTCATAGTCATATATGCCAAAAGTCATCGATCAGAAGGTAGTAATGTTATACCTTACAGCAAAAATAGCTGCCTGTGTTCGATCTCTCAAATTAAGTTTGCTGATCAAATTTGACACATGATTTTTTACAGTGCCCTCGGAAATAAACAATTTGGAAGCTATTTCTTTATTGTTTAAGCCTAAACCAAGCTTATTTAACACTTCAATCTCTCGTTCTGTTAATCCCTTTATAATCTCAGGGACTTCACTAGTTTGCTCAATCGTTTGATTTCTTCTCATTTCTCTCACAATATCTGCTGTTAATTCTTTCGGAAGAACCATACCACCTGATTGAACTGTCATGATTGCCTGCACAATAGCATCTGTGGGCATATCCTTTAACAAATATCCGCTCGCCCCTTCTTCAAGCGCCTCAAAAATTAAAGCACTATCATGAAAGGTCGTGAGCATAAGCACTTTGATATTAGGATATTTAGATGTAATCAACTTAGTTCCCTCTACACCGTTTGCTACAGGCATGCGAATATCCATTAAAACAATGTCCGGCATCAAGTCACCAGCTTTTTCAAAAGCTTCCTGACCATTCGATGCCACACCTACAACCTCAAGCACAGATTTTAAATTAAGGATGGTTGCAAGTCCATCTCTCATCAATTCTTGGTCATCAACAATTAATAACTTAACCACTAAGCTCCCCCCATTTGCCACCTTATCTCTTTAAGCGGAAATCGTGCTTTTACAATAAACCCATTTGAAGCTGTACTTTCAAACATTATATTTCCACCATGCTCATAAACTCTTTCTCTCATATTCTTTAACCCGAATCCAGGACTAACTGTTGCTGCCCCTGTTCCGTTGTCTTTAATAAAAATATCAATATTTGAATCTGTTACCTCCAGCATAACACTGCACTCATATGCCTGCCCATGTCGAACCGAATTTGTTATGGATTCCTGTATTATACGAGTTAAATCTAATTGGATGGAAACTGGAATTTTTGTAGCATCCCCCTTTACAGCCAAAGTTGATGTTAACCCAGTCATCATCTTATAGTCTTCTAGTATTTTTCTTACTGTGGATAGAAATGATTGTGGCTGACGATCTTCCCTTAAGGTACGCACAGATAGACGAATTTCCTGAAGAGTATTTCGCGCCAATTCCTCACAAAGCAGGATTGTTTCCTTGCTTTTCTCAGGTTTTGAATTTAGCAACTCTTTAGCAACCTGCAGCTGAACCAATAAAGCAGTCATCTTATGTCCAACAGTATCATGAATTTCACCCGATATTCGATTGCGCTCTCGAATAAGCGTTAACTCCTCCACCTGGCTTGAATAATGATGCAGCTTCTCATGAGCAACTTTTAAAGCATCATGGGTTTGTGCAAGCTCATCATACTGACTTTCAATCTTCTCCTGAGCAAGAAGCAATTTATGTATTAACCTGCCTACAACTGCTGCAAACACAATAAACGTGAAGTTGATCAAATTATTCATCACACTAAAATTACCTGTAGCATAAAAGGTATAAGTAATACAAATTCCCCAAATAACGAAAAAGGCTAAAGAGCATCCCAGAAGAATTCTCTTACTTTCAGCTACCAAAAAAAGTGTAACAGCATTTACCCCAAACAAAATTAAATAAAGAGTTGCTTCAGGAAAGAAAAAAACAAATCCAATAATGAAAAGAGAATCTAAAGCCAGTGGAATCAAGTAATACCTTTTGCCTGCCTGACTTCCCATAAATAAGTGATTAAAACAAAATCCCGCTCCTGCTATAATTGTATAAACGAATTGAATAGTTGTATGACTTTCCACAGATTGATAGTAAACATAACTCATTAAAATAAACATCACTAGCCTAAGGCTGTTTAAAAAGGTTAGCTTCAAGGAATCACCTCTATGTGTTAGAGAATTTTATTTTCGGATTTAAATTTTGTTAAGATATTCTTATTATAAGCTTAGTTTGAGTTGCTAGTAATAACATCCTGTAAAAGATTATAATAATGATGGTTCATACATACTCCTTTCCATCAGTTGTCAAATTGCCTAAATTAATATGTTATGATGATATTGGCATCATACTTTCTCATTCATGAAAGGATTGATTTAATGCTAATACGTTTTGACCCCGTAACGATCATCATTATTATACTTTTCATCATTATTTCCTTTCACGTTTATACCCTAAAAGTGAGAATTAAGGAACAAAAAGAAGAAATTAAGAAATTAAGAAAAGCTTTAAATTATTTTAAAAATAAATAAGGAGCTTGTTAACTTTTAGGAGGCATTTATGCAAAGAAAAGAGAATCCAAATGTATATAAATGGCTATCTATTATTATCTTACTATTAATACCTATTGCCGGCAGTATTGCATTTATATTCGACCTAAACAGAAGTCCAGTTCAATTTTCCCTTATGTTCGTTGGGTTATGTGTTGTTAGTTGGAGAAGTTGGTCTAAATACAAACAATATAAATAACTGTATGATTTTATAAGGCACTTTCCTAATCTTATAAGCACTCTCAGAAGGACCAAGAGGTTACTCAAAAGAGTCATTCTTCCCTTTTTTCGATTACTTTGTTTACAATTCTCACACATTCACTTTATAATTTTAATTGTGATGATACAAAGACAATTTTACTTCTTAGACACACTTCATACTTTTGTAAACGTATACAAAAATCAAAAAGAGGGAGTGTTATAAAATGAAGAACAGAGTTAATCCAGAGTTAGTACAAGGATTAGATATGTTTCAAGATTTAGATATTCGTCCAGAGAATTTACCAACAATTAGAGAAGGTGCAGCTCAGATGAGGCAACCTACCGTTGTTGATGAATCTCTTTCATTAACTGATGAAATCATTGTTGGACCAGATTCAAATCCATTACCATTAAGAATTTACCGTCAAAACTCATCCACTGAAACTTTACCTGTTTTGTTATGGATCCATGGGGGTGGATATATTTTAGGCTCAATAGATGATAATGATGATCTATGTATGAGGTTTGCAAAAGAAGCTAATTGTGTAGTCGTTTCGGTAGAATATCGTCTAGCTCCTGAACACCCTTACCCAGCTCCGATCGAGGATTGTTATGCTGCTTTAAAATGGATAGCTGATCATGCAGAGTCATTAAATATTGATCCGAACCGAATAGGAGTTGCAGGTGCTAGCGCTGGTGGTGGATTAACAGCAGCTTTAACATTATTAGCTCGTGACCGACAATATCCTTCTCTTTGTTTCCAAATGCCACTCTATCCAATGATTGATGATCAAAATAACTCACCTTCTACAAACGAAATTAAAGAAGGATTTGTTTGGAATCAGAAAACAAATGAAGCAGGCTGGAAGATGTATTTGGGAGAATTATATGGAAAAAATAACATCCCTGCCTATGCAGCTCCTGCACGAGCTGAAGATTATAGTCATTTACCATACACCTACACATGTGTTGGGCAATTAGATCCTTTCCGAGATGAAACTTTATCTTATGTTACAAGGCTTGCACAAGCTGGTGTAGATGTTGAATTTCATTTATACCCTGGAGCCTATCACGGGTTTGAAGGAATAAATCCAGATGCAGATCTATCAATTCGTGCTACAAATGAATATATTCAAGCAGTTAAAAACGGCTTTGAAAGACTTGAAAAGGTAAAATCTTAATTTTTATTTGTAACACTCACAAACTTTTTGTGAGTGTTACAGCAAAAAAGCCGATAATAGTTATCGACTTTTTTTGCTTTTATTATTTAGAAGAAACAGACTCTGTCTCTTTTTCTACAGAAATTTCTTTGTTGGATATCATATTATTAACAGCACTAAACAGGGCTTTTACTGAGGATGTCATAATATCAGCGTCTATTCCACAACCCCAATAGACGGCACCATCTAAAGCAGTAATCCCAACATAAGAGACAGCGTTAGACTCTGAGCCTATGTTTTGCGCATGCTCCTTATACATTAAATCTTTATAACGGAAACCAAGTTGCTCTTGAAGTACGTTACTGATTGCATCAAGTCTTCCATTTCCTGTTCCACTTAACTTGTATTCTTGTTCATTCTTTTTAAACATAACTGCTGTTTCATAATGAGCATTTTGAGTGAACGTGTAATCAATAAACTCGACAGGTGTATTAATATTTACAAAGTCATTGATAAAAATATCATAGATTTCATTCGGCATAAGCTCCTTATGTTTACGATCTGAAATATTTTTAACATGATATCCAAAGCTTTCACGCATTTCAACAGGTAAATCAAGCCCATATGTTTGGTGAAGCACATAGCCAATTCCACCTTTACCTGATTGGCTATTAATACGAATAATATCTCCCTCATATTGTCTACCAATATCCATTGGATCTATTAATAAATATGGAACATTCCAGTACTGCCGTTCTTTTTCTTCACGCCATTTCATTCCTTTTGCAATTGCATCCTGATGAGAACCAGAAAATGCTGTAAAAACAAGTTCGCCTCCATAAGGATGTCTTTCGTGAACGGTCATTCTTGTTAATTTCTCATACTGTGTAATAATGCTTGGGATATTTTCTAAGTTTAGATTTGGATTAACACCATGTGAAAACATGTTTAAGGCAAGTGTAACAATGTCTACATTACCAGTTCTTTCTCCATTTCCAAACAATGTTCCCTCCACTCTCTGTGCTCCAGCAAGCATTCCTAACTCTGCGTCTGCTACCCCAGTTCCTCTGTCATTATGTGGATGAAGGGATAGAATTACATTGTCCCGATAGTTAAGATTCTCACTCATATACTCGATTTGGCTTGCGTAAACGTGAGGCATAGACATTGAAACTGTTGCTGGTAAGTTGATAATAACCTTGTTTTCCGCATCAGGCTGCCATTCATCTAAAACACGATTGCAAATTTCAAGTGCAAACTCCACTTCTGTGCCTGTGAAGCTTTCCGGAGAATATTGAAATTGGAAATCTCCTTCCGTTTCAGCAGCATATTTTTTAAGTAGCTTTGCTCCAGTTACTGCAATATCAATAATTTGTTCTTCCGTTTTTTTGAACACTTGCTCACGTTGTGCTACAGATGTTGAGTTGTATAGGTGAACCACCGCTTTTTTCGCACCTTCTAGAGCCTCAAATGTTTTCTTAATAATATGATCTCTTGACTGTGTTAACACTTGGATTGTTACATCATCCGGTATTAAATCTTGTTCAATTAATGTACGTAAAAAAGCATATTCCGTTTCAGATGCAGCGGGAAAACCTACTTCTATTTCCTTAAAACCAACTTCCAACAACAATTGAAAATACTCTAACTTTTCTTCTAAGCTCATAGGGACAATCAACGCCTGATTACCATCGCGCAGATCAACACTACACCAAGTAGGAGCTTCCGTAATATACTCTTTCTGCGTCCATTTTAAGCTAGTCACTGGAGGCATAAAATAACCTCTAGAATACTTATCAATATTTTTCATTTAAAATACCGCCTTTCCATTATTATTCAAATAAAAAAGCCTATCATCTCATAAGAGACGACAGGCTATAACCTTCGTGGTACCACTCTTTTTGGTTCATCACTAAATAAACGAACCCACTTTGAGACTTTATTACGGTAGTCATCCGTTAAGACCTACATATCAGTCCTACCACTCCTGGGCGAGTTGGGGAATCAATTGACTGTCTTTCACCACCCGACAGCTCTCTAAACAATCTATTTTCCTTAATATTCCCATTCACAGTGTTTCAATAATTTATACTAATCTGATTTTTCTAATTTTATAACAAGTTGGGTGAATAATCAAGAGAAAGTTGATGTTTTTTGGTATGAGGTTGTTTCTGTTTTCGTGAGGGTGCCTGTGAGTGGGGCGGTGCCTGTCACTTCCCGTTTTTTGCAGAATGGTGTCGAAAACTAAAATGCATGTTGATTAGAGGGAGGGAAATTCTTTGGTTTGCTAGGAAAATAATAGGTGGATCAGTTAATGAACGGCAAATCAGGCAGCAATCAGAAAGGGAATTTCATTCATTGTGGTGGTGAACGGTAAATCAGGCAGGAAATAGAGAGGGAATGTCACTTGTATTCACTCTACAAACCTGTTTTTTCTTAAGAATGGATGCATAGGTCTTCTTCCACGAACATTTTAACTGTGATTAATATCTTTATCTGCGATTTTACAAGGGGTATCTACGATTACTAGAGTCTTATCTTCGATTATAAGAGGGGTATCTACGATTATTAGAGGTTTATCTTCGATTATCCCGTTTTTATCTTCGATTCAACAAAATTCTACATTTCCCCATATGATGAATATCCTCTTTGTTTATGGATTCATTTCCTCTACTTACTCTTGCTTGTACCTTTATATTTGTTTCTACCATGCATCTTCATAATAAAAATTATATTTATGCTTCACCCTTACTTTTTTATAAGCAAAAAAAGACCAGCATCTCTACTGATCTTTTTTCCATCTTACTTGGCGACGTCCTACTCTCACAGGGGGAAACCCCCAACTACCATCGGCGCTGAAGAGCTTAACTTCCGTGTTCGGCATGGGAACGGGTGTGACCTCTTCGCCATCATCACCAAATAATATTTAGTTTGAAGGATGCTCCCTCAAAACTAGATAACGATTCACAATTCAACTTCACTCTACTGAGTTTATGCTCTTACTTTGTCCAGCTCCAGAAGCCAAATCCTACGGTAATTTCACTCTCTCGAAGAAGTCAAAGAACGACTTCATCTCGATCGCTCCAATTCCCTATGGATAAAAGCTAAGCTTCTTCCGCTTTTCTGATAGGTTAAGTCCTCGATCGATTAGTATCAGTCAGCTCCACACGTCACCGCGCTTCCACCTCTGACCTATCAACCTGATCATCTTTCAGGGATCTTACTAGCTAAATGCTATGGGAAATCTCATCTTGAGGGGGGCTTCATGCTTAGATGCTTTCAGCACTTATCCCTTCCGCACATAGCTACCCAGCTATGCCTTTGGCAAGACAACTGGTACACCAGCGGTGCGTCCATCCCGGTCCTCTCGTACTAAGGACAGCTCCTCTCAAATTTCCTACGCCCACGACGGATAGGGACCGAACTGTCTCACGACGTTCTGAACCCAGCTCGCGTACCGCTTTAATGGGCGAACAGCCCAACCCTTGGGACCGACTACAGCCCCAGGATGCGATGAGCCGACATCGAGGTGCCAAACCTCCCCGTCGATGTGGACTCTTGGGGGAGATAAGCCTGTTATCCCCGGGGTAGCTTTTATCCGTTGAGCGATGGCCCTTCCATGCGGAACCACCGGATCACTAAGCCCGACTTTCGTCCCTGCTCGACTTGTAGGTCTCGCAGTCAAGCTCCCTTGTGCCTTTACACTCTACGAATGATTTCCAACCATTCTGAGGGAACCTTTGGGCGCCTCCGTTACATTTTAGGAGGCGACCGCCCCAGTCAAACTGCCCACCTGACACTGTCTCCCAGCCCGATCAGGGCTGTGGGTTAGAATTTCAATACAGCCAGGGTAGTATCCCACCGACGCCTCCACCGAAGCTAGCGCTCCGGCTTCTCAGGCTCCTACCTATCCTGTACAAGCTGTACCAAAATTCAATATCAGGCTACAGTAAAGCTCCACGGGGTCTTTCCGTCCTGTCGCGGGTAACCTGCATCTTCACAGGTACTATAATTTCACCGAGTCTCTCGTTGAGACAGTGCCCAGATCGTTACGCCTTTCGTGCGGGTCGGAACTTACCCGACAAGGAATTTCGCTACCTTAGGACCGTTATAGTTACGGCCGCCGTTTACTGGGGCTTCGGTTCAAAGCTTCGCTTGCGCTAACCTCTCCCCTTAACCTTCCAGCACCGGGCAGGCGTCAGCCCCTATACTTCGCCTTGCGGCTTCGCAGAGACCTGTGTTTTTGCTAAACAGTCGCCTGGGCCTATTCACTGCGGCTTTTCCGGGCTATTCACCCTAAAAAGCACCCCTTCTCCCGAAGTTACGGGGTCATTTTGCCGAGTTCCTTAACGAGAGTTCT